>NZ_JBQEPG010000083.1:0-352 GCF_052045635.1 Pseudomonas sp. 22189 | reverse complement strand
GAGGGTGTAGCTGTAGCTGACCACACCGGTCGCTGCGTTGAAACCTGTGATGGTCAGTGTGCTGCCGAGCGGCGTGGTCACCGATTGTGGGAAGCCGGCGGCCACACCATTGGTGACGACCGCGATGCCGCCGACGGTCAGCGTGGTGACGCCGTCCAAAGCGGTAATCGTGAAGGTGCCGCTTTGGGTCAGCGCGGTTGGGTCAGGAGCGCTGCCGGTGCTGAGGTTTTTCTCGTAGACCGTGAGTTCGCCGCCGTTGACGTCGAGACCGTTGAGGACCACCGGATCGTCGTTGTTGTGGATCTGCAGCACCAGATTCGCGGTGCTGGTGTCACCGTCAGAATCGGTGATG
>NZ_JBQEPG010000082.1:0-384 GCF_052045635.1 Pseudomonas sp. 22189 | reverse complement strand
TGAATCCAGGAGCAAGCTCCTTTCATCCGCTCGACTTGCATGTGTTAGGCCTGCCGCCAGCGTTCAATCTGAGCCATGATCAAACTCTTCAGTTCAAACATCTTTGGGCTTTTAAGAAACCCTAAACTTGGCTCAGCAATCGTTGGTTACATCTTTGATTTCTCGCGGAGTAACTTGTGATGCTGATAATCTTGTTGACTATCAGTCTGACCCCACAAGCACCCACACGAATTGCTTGATTCAGTTGTTAAAGAGCGGTTGGTTAAGATCTTTCGCCTCAACCGAGGCGCGCATTCTACAGCAGCCTCATTTGCTGTCAAGTGATTATTTTCAGAAGTTTTCGAAGAATTCTTCAACAACTTCAACCACTTGCGCTTCCGATCT
>NZ_JBQEPG010000081.1:0-420 GCF_052045635.1 Pseudomonas sp. 22189 | reverse complement strand
TGAAGGCCATGACCTGATCAGATCCCGGGTCAGCTACACCCTGTCGGCCAACGTCGAAGACGGCATCCTGCTCGACAGCACACACAACAACCTGACCGGCAACGCCCTGAACAACGTGCTGACCGGCAACGCGGGCAACAACATCCTTGACGGTGGCCTGGGCGCAGACACTCTGATCGGGGGGGCGGGTGATGACACCTACGTCGTGGACAACATCAACGACGTCCTCGTCGAACAAGCCGATGAAGGCCGCGATCTGGTGAAAACCAGCATCAGTTATGTGCTGGCCAACAACTTCGAAGACGCCACGCTGCTCGGCACTGCCGACCTGACCCTGACCGGTAATTCCCTGAACAACGTCCTCATCGGCAATGCCGGCAACAACAGCCTGTTGGGCGGCCTAGGCGCCGACACCCTGAT
>NZ_JBQEPG010000080.1:0-429 GCF_052045635.1 Pseudomonas sp. 22189 | reverse complement strand
TGGATATTCGGACCTGCTCATTCGTTATGGTACGAACGACACCCTGACTGTGCAGAGTTTCTTTACAGGCGCCGAATGGTCGATAGAGAAGTTTCAGTTCGCTGATGGGGTCACTTGGACATCCGTTGATGTCTCGAAGCATTTGGTAGGCACTGAAGGCGCCGACTCCATTGCAGGCGTCATTGGCCAAGACAACAGCATCCGCGGTTTGGGCGGCGATGACATTTTGAATGGTCAGGCCGGTAATGACGTACTTGAAGGTGGGACCGGTAACGATACGCTCGACGGCGCCGCCGGAGAAGACACACTTATTGGCGGTGCGGGCAACGATAAGCTGGCAGGAGGAAACGGCTCCGATACTTACGTTTTTAGCCGCGGCGATGGTCAGGATACCGTTACCGAAGCAGGCTCAGCCTCGAATGTCGATGT
>NZ_JBQEPG010000079.1:0-471 GCF_052045635.1 Pseudomonas sp. 22189 | reverse complement strand
CTTAGCCTGATCCGTTACCAGTGAAAGTAACGTTCAGTCTATCTTTCTATCACATACCCAAATTTTTAAAGAACGATCTAATCAAAGACTAGAAATCAATATTCGCACCGGAATATTCATTTCTAAGCTCTAACAAGCAGAAGCAGTTAATGGTGGAGCCAAGCGGGATCGAACCGCTGACCTCCTGCGTGCAAGGCAGGCGCTCTCCCAGCTGAGCTATGGCCCCATACAAAATTGGTGGGTCTGGGCAGATTCGAACTGCCGACCTCACCCTTATCAGGGGTGCGCTCTAACCAACTGAGCTACAGACCCAATTTCGAGCGCGTAACTGATTAGCTCAGAGCTATCAGCTTGGAGCTTAAAGCTGCTTCTATCGTCTTCTTCAATGAATCAAGCAATTCGTGTGGGAACTTATGGAGCAGCTGATGTCGTCGATTAAGGAGGTGATCCAGCCGCAGGTTCCCCTACGGC
>NZ_JBQEPG010000078.1:0-478 GCF_052045635.1 Pseudomonas sp. 22189 | reverse complement strand
TGCCCCTGAAAATCAACAGCCAAAGATCGCAGCCTGCGGCAGCTCCTACAGATTTTCCGTTCGGCGCAGCATTGGGCCATACTCCTGTCAGGGAACTCGGCCACCCGCGTTGTGGCCCAAGGCTCAGCTCTTTCATCAGGATGCACACATGCAGGTAGAAAGCTTTTTCGAATGGCTCGGCCAGGCACTCGGTTCGATCATCCGCTTCATCGTCGATGGGCTCAGCGGCCTGTTCAACATACTGAGCAACGCTGGCGGCAATTTTGTCGATGGCCTGGCCAAGACACTGGGCATGGACACCTCGATCATCAGCATCCTCGCGCTGATTGTCGGCCTGATGCTGCTGTGGTCGGCGATTCGCGCGTTCATGAATGCGTCGATCATTGCCGGGATCATCTGGTTGCTGTTGGGGTTGTGGCTGTTGAGCTGGATCATCCATTAACCCTCGTGGGAGCGAGCCTGCTCGCGAAGGCGTCAG
>NZ_JBQEPG010000077.1:0-479 GCF_052045635.1 Pseudomonas sp. 22189 | reverse complement strand
GCCGTAGGGGAACCTGCGGCTGGATCACCTCCTTAATCGACGACATCAGCTGCTCCATAAGTTCCCACACGAATTGCTTGATTCATTGAAGAAGACGATAGAAGCAGCCCGAAATTGGGTCTGTAGCTCAGTTGGTTAGAGCGCACCCCTGATAAGGGTGAGGTCGGCAGTTCGAATCTGCCCAGACCCACCAATTTTGTGTGGGAAACCTGTAGAAATACGGGGCCATAGCTCAGCTGGGAGAGCGCCTGCCTTGCACGCAGGAGGTCAGCGGTTCGATCCCGCTTGGCTCCACCACCACTGCTTCTGAAGTTTGAAAGCTTAGAAATGAGCATTCCATCGCTGTGATGGTGAATGCTGATTTCTAGTCTTTTGATTAGATCGTTCTTTAAAAATTTGGGTATGTGATAGAAAGATAGACTGAACGTTACTTTCACTGGTAACGGATCAGGCTAAGGTAAAATTTGTGAGTGACTCTT
>NZ_JBQEPG010000076.1:0-484 GCF_052045635.1 Pseudomonas sp. 22189 | reverse complement strand
TTTGACTTTGATTTTAAAAACAAGATCAAAAGATCGCAGCCTGCGGCAGCTCCTACAAAGGCTCGATCAAATGGCGTTACAACCTGAAAACGAAGATTCGTAAACCGAGTGGTAGTCTCACTGCTTCGATGGCTGTATCGCTGGAGTACATTGTGGCGAGTTTGACTATCAGCAATCTTGACCTTCAGCTCTATGAAGAACTGCAGTTAGCGGCAGATATTAATAATCGTTCGATTGAAGAGCACGCGCGTGTGATGTTGCAGAAAGCGCTCGAGCAGAATCAATCTGCCGCTGGCTTGGGGACTCGAATTCATAGACGATTTAATAATGTCGGTGACGTTGAATTGGATGTGCCGTCACGCTGAGCCAGTATTTTCTCGGCATCGCCAATTTTCAGTGGCAGTAAATCTGACGCCATCGCGGGCAAGCCCGCTCCCACAGGTTTTTCGGTCGTTCACATATTTTGTGTTCGACTCGTTTCCTG
>NZ_JBQEPG010000075.1:0-546 GCF_052045635.1 Pseudomonas sp. 22189 | reverse complement strand
CGACGTTGGCCGACAGGGTGTAGCTGACCCGGGATCTGATCAGGTCATGGCCTTCATTCGCCAGTTCGATGACGACATCGTTGACGTTTTCGACGCCATAAATGTCGTCGCCGGCGCCACCGATCAGGGTGTCGGCGCCCACACCGCCCAGCAGGCTGTTGTTGCCGGCATTGCCGGTCAGGACGTTGTCCAGGGCGTTGCCGGTCAGGGTCAGGTCGGAACTGCCGAGCAGCGTTGCGTCTTCGAAGTTGCTGGACAGGACATAACTGATGCTGGACTTCACCAGATCGCGGCCTTCATTGGCCTGTTCGACGAGGACGTCGTTGATGTTGTCCACGACGTAGGTGTCATCGCCGGCGCCGCCAATCAGGGTATCTGCACCCAGGCCACCATCAAGAATGTTGTTGCCCGCGTTGCCGGTCAGCACGTTGTTCAAGGCGTTGCCGGTCAGGTTGTTGTGGGTGCTGTCGAGCAGGATGCCGTCTTCGACGTTGGCCGACAGGGTGTAGCTGACCCGGGATCTGATCAGGTCATGGCCTTCATTCG
>NZ_JBQEPG010000074.1:0-567 GCF_052045635.1 Pseudomonas sp. 22189 | reverse complement strand
CCCAACCCATATGATCTTGTATTGCGATATGGCACTGGTGATGTGATCACCATCCAAAGCTATTTTTCTGGCGCCGACTCTTCGGTTGAAGAGTTTCATTTCTCGGATGGCATAATCTGGACGACCGCCGACGTCGCCAAACGGATCGTTGGAACCAGTGGCAATGACGCTCTCGTCGGTATGGCGGGTATCGACAGCGGTCTTTATGGTTTGGAAGGTAACGACACCCTGAACGGCGCCAGTGGAAATGACACCCTGGACGGTGGCAGTGGTGACGACAGACTTGCTGGAGCCCAAGGAAATGACACCCTGAATGGCGGTGTCGGCAACGATCTGTTAGCCGGCAACAGCGGATCCGATACCTTCGTTTTCAGTCGCGGCGATGGGCAAGACATTATCGCTGACGACGGTGTTGCAGCAGATGTGGATTTGGTGCGTTTCACTGACGTCAATTCGACGGACATCACCGGTTTTGAGCGCACTGGATATTCGGACCTGCTCATTCGTTATGGTACGAACGACACCCTGACTGTGCAGAGTTTCTTTACAGGCGCCGAATGGTCGATA
>NZ_JBQEPG010000073.1:0-589 GCF_052045635.1 Pseudomonas sp. 22189 | reverse complement strand
CGATATAAGCGGCTTCGAACGCCCAAACCCATATGATCTCGTGCTGCGATATGGCACGGATGACGTGATTAATATCCAAAGCTATTTTTCAGGGGCTACCTATTCAGTTGAGGAATTCCACTTTTCCGATGGGGTGGTCTGGACCACTGCCGATGTCGCCAAACGCATCGTGGGAACCAGTGGTAACGACGCTCTTGTTGGTATGACGGGTATCGATAGCGGCCTTTATGGCTTGGCCGGTAATGACAGCTTGGACGGCGCCAGCGGGAATGACACTTTGGACGGAGGCTCGGGCGACGACAGACTTACCGGGGCCCAAGGAAATGACACCCTGAATGGCGGTGTCGGCAACGATCTGTTAGCCGGTAACAGTGGATCAGACACCTTCATTTTCAGTCGCGGGGATGGGCAGGATGTCATCGCCGACGATGGCCGTGCGACAGACATGGATGTGGTGCGTTTCACTGACGTCAACTCGACCGACATCACCGGTTTTGAGCGCACTGGATATTCGGACCTGCTCATTCGTTATGGTACGAACGACACCCTGACTGTGCAGAGTTTCTTTACAGGCGCCGAATGGTCGATA
>NZ_JBQEPG010000072.1:0-590 GCF_052045635.1 Pseudomonas sp. 22189 | reverse complement strand
TTCGGTGTATCCCTGTAGGAGCTGCCGCAGGCTGCGATCTTTTGCTTTCAAGAGGTTATCAAGATGCGTGTATGGATTGATGCCGACGCCTGCCCGCGGGCCGCCAAGGAGCTGGTGGTGAAGTTCGCCCTCAAGCGCCGGTTCGAAGTGGTGCTGGTGGCGGGGCAACCGCAGATCAAACCGGGGCTGGCCATCGTCAAGCTGATCGTGGTGCCCAGCGGCCCGGATGCGGCGGACGATTATCTGGTCGAGCACGCGGTGCCCGGAGAGCTGGTGATCTGCAGCGATATCCCGCTGGCCGATCGCCTGGTGAAGAAAGGTGTAGCGGCGCTTGACCCGCGCGGCAAGGAGTTCGACGCGCAGAACATGGGCGAGCGCCTGGCCGTGCGCAACCTGTTTACCGACCTGCGTGAGCAGGGTCAGATCAGCGGCGGCCCGGCACCGTTCGGCGAGCGTGAGAAACAGGCGTTTGCCAATGCGCTGGACCGGATTCTCACCCGCCTTGCACGTCAGTCCTGATTCAACCGTATTCCTGTGGTGAGGGGATTTATCCCCGATGGCCTGCACAGCAGGCCCAATGCTTCAAGATG
>NZ_JBQEPG010000071.1:0-616 GCF_052045635.1 Pseudomonas sp. 22189 | reverse complement strand
GTCAGACAGGATCTATTTCGACTGATACATCGCTATCGCTGGCAAGCCAGCTCCCACAGGGGTCTCCACAAGTCTGTAAGATTCCCTTTTCGCCTCACTGCAACCCCGAGCCCATGCCGCAACCCGCCACCTCAAAACTCGCCCGTCTGCTGTTCGGCCTGTTGGCCTATGTCAGTCTCGGCATTGGCCTGATCGCCATCGTCGTGCCCGGCCTGCCGACCACCGAGTTCATCCTGCTCGCCGCCTGGGCTGCGACCCGCAGCTCGCCGCGCCTGAGTGCCTGGCTGGAAAACCATCGGCTGTTCGGGCCGATCCTGAACAACTGGCGCAACGGCAAGATCATCGCGCGCAAGGCCAAGGTCAGCGCCACCGTCAGCATGCTGCTGTGCGCGACACTGATGCTGGTGATGCTCGACCACGGCTGGCCGGTGTATCTGGCGATTGCCGGGATGAGCCTGGGCAATCTGTGGATTTGGTCGCGCCCGGAAACCATCGCCTCCTCCTCTTCCTGACCTCCCGCTATTTTTGGCAAATAAGCTTTGTGGTGAGGGGATTCATCCCCGATGGCTGCGCAGCAGCCACTAATCAGGCTCCGCAGAGTTTCAGTTAAAAATGG
>NZ_JBQEPG010000070.1:0-750 GCF_052045635.1 Pseudomonas sp. 22189 | reverse complement strand
GGTCCCTCCGTCGAGCACGTCATTACCGGCCTGGCCATTCAAAGTGTCATCACCGCCCAGCCCGCGAATGACGTTGTCCTGGCCGATGGCGCCGGCAATAGTGTCAGCGCCTTCAGTGCCTACCAAATGCTTCGAGACATCAACGGATGTCCAAGTGACACCATCCGAGAAATGAAACTCTTCAACCGAAGAATCGGCGCCAGAAAAATAGCTTTGAATGGTGATCGCATCACCAGTGCCATATCGCAATACAAGATCATATGGGTTGGGGCGTTCGAAACCGCTGATGTCCGTTGACTTAACATCCGTGAAACGGATGACGTCGACATTCAAGGCTGAGCCTGCTTCGGCAACGGTATCCTGACCATCGCCGCGGCTAAAGACATAAGTGTCGGAGCCTGTTCCTCCTGCCAACGTGTCATTGCCTGCGCCACCCACAAGCGTGTCTTCTCCGGCGGCGCCGACGAGCGTATCGTTACCGGTCCCACCGTCGAGCACGTCATTGCCTGCCTGGCCATTCAAAGTGTCATCGCCGCCCAGCCCGCGAATGACGTTGTCCTGGCCGATGGCGCCGGCAATAGTGTCAGCACCTTCAGTGCCTACCAAATGCTTCGAGACATCAGCAGATGTCCAAGTGACACTATCCGAGAAATGAAACTCTTCAACCGAAGAGTCGGCGCCAGAAAAATAGCTTTGGATGGTGATCACATCACCAGTGCCATATCGCAATACAAGATCATATGGGTTGGG
>NZ_JBQEPG010000069.1:0-773 GCF_052045635.1 Pseudomonas sp. 22189 | reverse complement strand
TTTGCCTTTGATGTTTAAAAATCAAAAGATCGCAGCCTGCGGCAGCTCCTACAGAAGCGGTGATTTGACGGGAGTTTTCCGACAGGTTTTGACGGTTGTGGCTCGGAAGTTGGGTGGATAGGCTGGTTCGGTCGCTGACACATCAGCGACCGGGTCTGGAAAACCCGAAGGGTCAAAGCACATGACATAATGCCGCGCTTCTTCAGCGCCGGTGTTTCAGTTATGGCGGCTGTACGTGGGAGACCCTCGGGTCTGCCGGGTTTGATCCTTTGCCGGTTTTTCCAGCCTGCGTACAGCTGCCACCCACTTCGCCTGGAAACGAAAAGTGGCAGTTCCATTTCGTTAAAAGGATCTTTGCCATGATTAAGCCCTCACCCAATCCGCCCCAAGCGGAAAGCACCTCCCCCTACGAATCCCTCGATTCAAAAAAGCTCCACGACGCCGCCGAACGCGCCCTCGACCACTACCTGAAACCGCCCGCCGCCGCTGTGAGATGCCACAAACCCAGCAGCATGTTCCAGGTCGCCCCCGACATGGACAACGAAAGCCTGCTGGTTCACGCCTGCGAATCACTGGCCTCGGCGAACATCATGACCAGCGACATTGCGGCCTACGTCGACAGCCCGCAGCGACAAACGATACTGGCAATCCAGCAAATCATCATGCTCGCCGAACTGGCGGTGAACCGGGTGCTGGATAACCACGAAATCTCGCAATCTCCAACACATAACTAATCCCCCTGTGGGAGCGAGCCTGCTCGCGAAGGCGCCAGC
>NZ_JBQEPG010000068.1:0-807 GCF_052045635.1 Pseudomonas sp. 22189 | reverse complement strand
TTGATCTTGCCTTTAAAAATCAAAAGATCGCAGCCTGCGGCAGCTCCTACAGAGATCGGTAACATGTGCTTATAATTGTTCGCTTGCTAACGATCGAGACCGGTATGACTGCCATCCACATCAAGTTCCCCGCCCTCACCCTCAAGGCCGGCCCTCGGGCCATGGCGCGCATTCGTGCCCAAGGCCTGAACGCCGCCGACGTCGGCACCCTGCCCGGTGCGGCCGGAGGGCCGAAGGCGTTGGGGATTCAGGGGCTGGATCTGGCGTTGTTCGGCGAATGGCTGCCGAGCGCGCCGCGTGAGCGCTCGCTGATCGGTGCCTCGGTCGGTTCCTGGCGCTTCGCCAGCGCTTGCCTGCCGGACGCTGCCGAAGGCATTCGCCGCCTCGGCCAGTTGTACGCCGAGCAGAATTTCAACAAAGGCGTGACCATGGCCGAGATCAGCGCGAGCTCGCAGCGCATGCTCAATGACCTGCTCGACGGCCGCGACGCCAGCATCCTCAACAACGCCGACTACCGCCTGAACATCATGGTCGTGAAAAGCCACGGGCGCCTGGCCGATGATCACCGCGGACGCCTCGGCCTGGCGCTGGGCTCGGTGATCGCCGATAACCTGCGCGGTCGCGCACGGCTGTCGCGGCACTTCGAACGCCTGATCGTTCACGACCCGCGCCTCGCCCCACCGGTGAATGCGTTGAATGACTTTCCGTCGCGCTTCGTCGCCCTCAATGCCGGCAACCTGCGCCAGGCGCTGCTGGCGTCCGGTTCGATCCCGATGGTCATGGAAGGCGTGCGCGACCTGCCGGGTG
>NZ_JBQEPG010000067.1:0-877 GCF_052045635.1 Pseudomonas sp. 22189 | reverse complement strand
TTTGATTTTAAGATCAAGATCAAAAGATCGCAGCCTTCGGCAGCTCCTACAGGGATAGGGATTAATTAGCCACCACTGTTGCGGCACACACCCGCCACGCTGTACTTGAGCGTATTGAGCTGCCCTTGCGAGTCCTCGTAGGTCATGGCTGTCGGGACCACCGAGCAAGCCGGCTGCGGCTTCACCACGCTGACGATTTTCACCACGTCCAGCTTCATCCCGTATTCGTATTCCTTGACCACCGGCGGCGCTTTGCCCTGCTCGGCGGCATATTGCTCCATGGCTTTGGCGTTGGCGCTGAAGGCACGCTCGAAAGTGCGGTCACCGCCGCCTTCGGCCATGACCAGAGAAGACATCGCCATGACGCTGGCGAACGCGATCAACTTGCGTATTTTCATATCCATTTCCTTCCCATCCAGGCATAAAAAAGCCCAGCATCGATGCGCGATGACGGGCTTGATCAAGTGCTGTCGCTTACAGGCTCTTGCGGTTGTCGACGGTTTTTTCATTGACCACCACCGGGTTGCCGGCGGCTTTTTCCTTGGCCACGAACAGCTCCATGGAACGGTCGTTGTTGGTCATCATCCGGTCGAACGTGCGGTCGCCGCCACCTTCAGCCATGACCAGGGAAGACATCGCCAACGCCACCACAAAAGCACCCAACTGTACGATTTTCATTGTTGATTCCTCGTTTAAGTAACTGACGGGATCAAGGTAACAAGGCGTACCTTTCGTGACGGTGGCGGGGGAATTACAGATTCGTAATGTGGCACGTACGGCAGCCACACAGAAAATCTCAGGCCTGAGAAATACCTTGTGGCGAGGGGATTTATCCCCGATGGGCCGCGCAGCGGCCCCGCTCTTTATCCAAAAAAGC
>NZ_JBQEPG010000066.1:0-884 GCF_052045635.1 Pseudomonas sp. 22189 | reverse complement strand
CGATGGCGGTCTGCTCGACTATCACCTGGACCTGCCCTACAGCGGCGACGGCATCGTGCTTTATCCGCACTTCACCGACCGGGTGATCCCGGGTTGGTTCGACAAGACCCTGCCGTGGCGCCGCGCCTCGGTCGAGCGTTTGCAGGACGTGCTGTTAGTGGCCCCATCGAAGGACTATCTGGCGCGCCTGCCCTACGGCAAACTGCCCGACCGTAACGACTTCAAGCGCTTCATGGGCGATGCGCCGAGTCGGCAGAAATACTGGCACGCGGCGATGGACGAAAGCCGCCGCCTGGGCGACGAGTTTCTCGAATTGACCGCCAGCGGTCGCCTCGCCGAGCGCTTGCTGACCCTTTAGTCAGTGTTTTCCCGCATCGCCAAACACAAGCTGGTAAACTCGCCGCCTGCCCGAATCGCTGCGGCGAACGCCACCTGAACAGAGCCGAAATCACTGTGGAAATCTTCAAAGAGTTTACATTCGAATCCGCCCACCGCCTGCCGCACGTCCCGGACGGCCACAAGTGCGGACGCCTGCACGGCCACTCGTTCAAGGTGGCGATTCACCTGAGCGGCGACCTCGATCCGCACACGGGCTGGATCCGCGATTTCTCCGAGATCAAGGCGATCTTCAAGCCGCTGTACGAGCGCCTGGACCACAACTACCTGAACGACATTCCTGGCCTGGAAAACCCGACCAGCGAAGTGCTGGCCAAATTCATCTGGAATGAAATGAAGCCCCTGCTGCCGGAACTCAGCGCGATCCGCATTCACGAGACCTGCACCAGCGGTTGCATCTATCGCGGCGAATGATCCAACACAAATCCCCTTGTAGGAGCTGCCGCAGGCTGCGATCTTTTGATCTTGTTTTTTAAATTCAAAATCAA
>NZ_JBQEPG010000065.1:0-934 GCF_052045635.1 Pseudomonas sp. 22189 | reverse complement strand
AAGGCGGCGTATCAGTCGCCATCAATGCTGAATGAACCACCGCTTTCGCGAGCAGGCTCGCTCCCACAGGGGCTGTGAGGGTGGCCGAGATTGCATTCCCTCCACAGTTTTCGTACTGCCCAAAAATAATCACAACACCGGGACTTCACATGAAAGCCTTGCCCTTGCTCGCCCTGAGTTCCTTGAGCCTGTTGCCCCTGAGCAGCCACGCGATTCCCTTGAACGACGATTTCGCCTTGCTGATCGACCTGACGCTGGCCAGCGACTACCGCACCCGCGGCATATCGCAAACCCAGAATGACCCGGCCGTGCAGGCCGGTCTGACCCTGGCCCACAGCAGCGGCTTGTACGTGGGGGCCTGGAGCTCCAACGTCGATTTTGGCGGCGGCCTGAAAACCCGTCAGGAAGTCGATTACTACGCCGGCTGGCTGTGGCAGGCCACCGAGGATGTCAGCCTCGATCTGGGCTACATCAAGTACGCTTATCCCAAAGAAAGCCAGTTCAACCAGAGCGAGGTGTACGGCATTCTCGGCGTCTACGGGGTGAAGCTGGCGGCGTATTACTCCAGCGATGCACCGGGGATCGACAGCAAGCAGAGCTCGCTCTACACCTATGTCGGTTATGAAACCGAGCTGCCGTTCGATTCCGGGTTGAAACTGCGTTACGGCAACATGGATTTCAAGGACCCACACCTGTACTCGGCGTCCGGGCATGCCGAGGACAGCTACCGCGAATGGGAGGTCAAACTGACGCACAACCTGGCCGGCGTGGTATTGGGCCTGAGCTACATCGATACCGATCTGTCGCAGAGCCAGTGCCTGAGCAACTGGGGATTCAAGGATGTGTGCACGGCGACGGTGGTGGCAAGCGTGAGCAAATCTTTCTGACACCCCGCCTTGTGTAGGAGCTGCCGCAGGCTGCGATCTTTTGATTC
>NZ_JBQEPG010000064.1:0-974 GCF_052045635.1 Pseudomonas sp. 22189 | reverse complement strand
CTTTTAATCAAGATCAAAAGATCGCAGCCTCCGGCAGCTCCTACAGTGTTAGATGTAGGAATCGGGCATAACGATAGACCGCATTGATATATGTGGTTATATGAAAAATCGCTATGCTGCGGGCCAGATTTTTCCTGTCGTTTTTCTGGACGTCTTAATGGAATTGGCAAATTTCGGCCTGGTCATCGCCGGGCTGGTGGTGGGTTTTATTGTCGGCATGACCGGTGTCGGCGGCGGTTCGTTGATGACGCCGATCCTGCTGTGGTTCGGTATCAACCCGGCAACCGCGGTGGGCACTGACCTGTTGTACGCGGCCATCACCAAATCCAGTGGCGTGCTGGTTCACAAGAAGAACAACAACATCGATTGGGCGATCACCGGTTGGCTGACCCTTGGCAGCGTGCCGGCAGTCGCCTTGACCTTGTGGTTTCTCAGCAGTCTGCACACCGCGCCCGAGGCGATGAACGCGATCATCAAGCAAGCCTTGGGCTGGGTGTTGTTCGCCACCGCGCTGGCGATTCTGTTCAAGAAGCGCCTGCTGGAATTCGCCCATAACCGTGCGGGCGGCAACTACAACCCGAGCGGCGCGCGCCTGAACGTAATGACCGTGATCACCGGTCTGATCCTCGGCACCATGGTCGCCCTGACCTCGATCGGCGCCGGCGCCCTCGGCACGGTTGCGTTGTTCATTCTCTATCCACTGCTGCCAACCCGGCGTCTGGTCGGCACCGAAATTGCCCACGCTGTGCCGCTGACCCTGGTTGCAGGTCTTGGCCACGCGAGCATGGGCAACATGGATTGGGGCGTGCTGGGTTTCCTGCTGATGGGTTCGCTGCCGGGCATCTGGCTGGGCAGCCACTTGACCGGGCGCATTTCCGATGAATTGCTGCGCCCGTGTCTGGCGACCATGTTGCTGTTGATCGGCTATAAACTGGCGTTCTGATGTAGGAGCTGCCGCAGGCTGCGATCTTTTG
>NZ_JBQEPG010000063.1:0-978 GCF_052045635.1 Pseudomonas sp. 22189 | reverse complement strand
TGATCTTGATCTTAAAATCAAAGTCAAAAGATCGCAGCCTTCGGCAGCTCCTGCACGGGGCACATTTTCAGTATCACGATCGGTATTTCAATTCGGGATGTTTAAGGTTGTGTGGGCAAAGCAGAACCTTCCCACAATGTTTTCAGGTTGTCCCTCGGACGTCCGCTCTCTAGCCTGTATGGGTCGCTGCCAAATCAGCGATCGGGATTGGAACCCCGGAGAACGTGTCAGCGCCAAAGCGTCTTTCATGACGTATGCTTGCCCATCTTCATGGTGTGCAGTCTGTAATGGCGGCTGTGCGTGGGAGACTTTCGAGTCTGCCGGGTTTCTCCGTTCCCCGGGTTCCAACCTGCGTACAGCTGCCACCCCATCGCGTGGAACCGATCGGGTCAGCTCCAACGTTTTGAAGGAGAAAAACCATGAAAAAGCCAACACCGAATCCGCCCGAAACAGACACGCCTGCAGACCCCGATCCAACATCCCCCTACGCCGCCATCGACACCCACAAACTCCACGAAGCCGCCGACCGCGCCCTCGACTACTACCTCAAGCCCGCACCGCCCATCATGGCCACACCTTACACCGCCAACGCGCTGTTCCTGGTCAACCCCAACGCCGACACCGAATCCCTGCTGGCCAACGCTTGCGAATCCCTGGCCTCGGCCACGGTGATGCTCGGTGACTTCGCCGCGCTGCTGGAGGGCACGCATCGCAAGACGCTGCTCGGCATCACGCAGGTGGTCATGCTTGGCGAATTGGCGGTGAACAAAGCGCTGGATAACGTCGAACCCAGCGCCTGACCAATGTCTTCTGTAGGCGCTGCCGAAGGCTGCGATCTTTTGATCTTGATCTTAAAAAACAAAATCAAGGGATCGCAGCCTGCGGCAGCTCCTTGTATCTCGACTATCGCTCCGTCAGGAGCGATAGTTCTCGACTGATCATCGAGGGAGGGACTTGGAAGCCGTGCAGCTCCTTAGG
>NZ_JBQEPG010000061.1:0-2322 GCF_052045635.1 Pseudomonas sp. 22189 | reverse complement strand
AGTCAAAAGATCGCAGCCTTCGGCAGCTCCTACACGGGGGGCGGTGTAAGGTTCAGGGTCTGTCCCAGTAGGGGACTTCGCCGAAACATTCGATGAAGAAGTCGATCACCGTACGCACCTTCACCGACAGTCGCCGGCTACCCGGCCACAGCACCGCAATCTGCTGCGGCTCCAGACTGTTGGACACCTGATACTCGCGCAACACCGGCACCAGCGTGCCTTCACGCACCGCTTCACCAATCAGCCACGACGGGAACATCACCAGCCCCAGGCCTTGTTCGGCGGCCTGGGTGAGGGTGTCGGCGTGGTTGCCAGTGATCGGGCCTTTGACCGAGTAAGGCGTCCAGTCGCCCTGACCTTGACGAAAGAACCAGCGCTGCTGACCGGTTGCGCCTTTGTAGGCCAGGCACTGATGCTGCGCCAGATCTTTCGGGTGTTGCGGGATGCCGTGGCGCTGCAGATAGGTCGGGCTGGCGGCGACCTGAAAACTGTGCGGTGCCAGAATCCGCGCCTGCATGCTTGAATCGTGCAGCGGGCCGATGCGAAACAGCAGGTCGGCACCTTCCTGCAGCGGGTCGACGTAATGGTCGGTCTGCTGGATGTCCAGTTGCAGCTTCGGATAGCGCGCGCACAATTTTCCCAGCCACGGCGTCAGGTGACGCTGACCGAACACCACCGGCGCATTGATGCGCACCAGCCCGGTGGGTTCGCTTTGCTGCTCCTGCAGCGCCTGTTCGGCTTCTTCCAGTTGCACCAGCACCAGCCGCGCATGGTGGCCGAGCATGCGCCCGGCCTCGGTCGGCGTCACGGCACGGGTGTGGCGGTAGAGCAATTGCTGGTTCAGCGCCTGCTCCATCAACTGGATCTGCCGCGAGATCGAAGAGGGCGCCACGCCCTCGCGACGGGCGACTTCAGAGAAACTGCCGTGGTCGAGTACCGCCACAAACAGCCTCAACGTCTTGAATCCCAGTTCGGTTAGCCCGTGCATGAATCTGTCCTGTTGTGCGAGTTGCGCAAAAGTGTTGTCTGGATGCTCCCATTTATCGCACAGCGGCGCCAGCCGATAATCCGCACCATCGTTTACTTGCATGGGAATTTGAATATGCAAACGCTGGATGAAGTAAGTGGGGCGGCACCGGCTACCCGGTCGGGGCTGCGCTTGTTGTTATTGCCGTTGGTCATTCTGGCCGGCATGGGCCTGTCGGTGGAGGCCGGATTGCTTGGGCCATTGGGTGAGCAAGTCGGGCATCTGTGGGCGACCTTGAGCATCTTCGGCGTGGGTTCGGCGATTCTGTTTTTGCTGCTGTTGTTCGCAGGGCCGCAAAAGGGCCCGGCGCTGACCGAGCTGCCGCGCTGGCAGTTGATCGGAGGATTTCTCGGGCCAATGTACGTGGTGGTGTTGACCCTGGCGACGCCGCATATCGGGATTGCGATGACGATGATCGCGATTCTCTCGGGGCAGGTCGGCAAGAGTGTACTGATCGACCATTTCGGCTGGTTCGGCGCGACGCGCAAGAAGGTCAATGCCGAGCGCTGGCTGGCGTTGGTGTTGATTGTGGTGGCATTGATTCTGATTGCGCGAGGTTGAAGAGATGAGTCTGGTTATTTTGTTGGCAGTGGTGGTGTTGGCTGGCGCGGTGTTGAGTGTGCAGGCGGCGATCAATGGACGCCTGGGTGAAACGGTCGGGGTGTTGCGCAGTAGTCTGCTGACGTTTGTCGTGGGGGCTGTGACCACCGGATTGTTGATTCTGTTCTTTGAGCCGGCGCAGGCGGTCAGCCTCTTGGACGTGCCGAAGTGGCAGCTCACCGGGGCGCTGTTTGGTGTGGTTTACATGATGGTCATGGTCGGTGCTGTGCCTGTCGTGGGTACGGCGGTGGCGACTGTTGCGGTGATCGTCGGGCAATTGGGGATGGGGATGTTGATCGATAATTTTGGCTGGCTGGGGAATCCGGCGATCGAGCTTTCGTCTTCTCGGGTGTTGGCGATGGTTTGTCTGGGGTTGGCTTTGGTCTTTATGTATCGCAGCAGTGTTCGGGGTTCAGATTGAGTTTTGGGTGTATATCCGTTTTTTTGGTGAAGGCTGGTTAGGGTTCCGCCCTTACGGCGGGTCACTTTTTCCAGACGCCGAAAAAGTAACCAAAAAGGCTTTACCCTGACGTTCGGCCCTCGCTTAGGCTCGGGTTCCTTCGCTGCGGGATTCATCCGGGGGCAGCGCCTACGGTTTGCTTCGCTGCACCTCCTCTCGCTGTGTTTGGCTGCGCCAAACGGTCGCTGCGCTCCCACCCCCGGATAAATCCCTCCACTCAGCCTGCCGACGGGCC
>NZ_JBQEPG010000060.1:0-4006 GCF_052045635.1 Pseudomonas sp. 22189 | reverse complement strand
GATGGTAGTGTGGGGTTTCCCCATGTGAGAGTAGGTCATCGTCAAGATTAAATTCCGAAACCCCAATTGCGAAAGCAGTTGGGGTTTTGTTTTGCCCGCAGGAAAGTGGTGCGCTTGATTTCTATGCAATCGCCCTGCTCATGGCTATTATTCGGGCCTCATTGTGAGGCGAGACCTGCATGCTGACGTTGTTGAATCTTTTAAAGGATGGTCGATTCCATTCCGGTGAGGCCTTGGGGCTTGCCCTGGGAATCAGTCGAAGCGCGGTGTGGAAGCAGCTTCAGCATCTTGAGGCTGAGCTCGGATTGTCAATTAACAAAGTCCGGGGCAGAGGCTATCAACTGGCTGCGCCCCTGACGCTGCTCGACCCCCTGAAGATTGGTGCCTTGGCAGCGGTTTGGCCGATTACAGTCTTTGACTCCATTGACTCCACTAACGCAGAGGCGCTTCGCGCGATCAATCAGGGTCGAGCGGCGCCGTTTCTGGTATTGGCAGAGCGACAGATTTCCGGTCGTGGTCGCCGTGGGCGTAAGTGGGTAAGCCCTTTTGCTGAAAATCTCTACTACAGCCTGGTTCTGCGCATAGAAGGTGGCATGCGTCAGCTTGAGGGCTTGAGTCTGGTGGTCGGTTTGGCTGTTATGCACGCCTTGCGAAAGCTGGGGGTGGCGGGCGCAGGATTGAAGTGGCCCAACGATGTGCTGGTCGGAGACAAGAAAATCGCCGGTATTCTTCTTGAGCTAGTCGGGGATCCTGCAGATGTTTGCCATGTGGTGCTGGGTATTGGCGTTAATGTAAACATGCAGGTTGCCGAGGAAGTTGACCAGCAATGGACGTCGGTACGACTGGAAACGGGCAAAAGCTGCGATCGCAACCTCTTGGTAGCTGAGCTGAGCGAGCAGCTACGCGGCTATATCCAGCGCCATCAGGTTGATGGTTTCTCTGCGTTCCAGGAAGAGTGGGAAAAGGATCACATGTGGCAAGGTCGCCCGGTTTCTTTGATTGCCGGCGTTAGTCATATAGAAGGCGTTGTGCTTGGCATTGATAGCCAAGGTGCGCTGCGCTTGAAGGTGGACGGCGTGGAAAAAGTTTTTAGTGGTGGTGAGCTCAGCCTGAGGTTGCGTGATGATTCTTGAGCTCGACTGTGGGAATAGCTTTATCAAGTGGCGGGTATTGAATACGGCCGCTGGCGGTCTTTTCGCGGAGGGTGTTGTCGACTCGGATCAAGCTCTGGTGGATAGCTTGAGCGCATTTGACGGCCTGTCGTTGCGTAAATGTCGATTGGTGAGCGTAAGAACCAGCGAAGAAACTGCCGCGCTCACCCGGATTCTTGAGCAGGAGTTCGGTGTCTCCGCCGTGTGCGCCAAGTCGGCCAGTGAGATGTCTGGTGTCAGGAATGGCTATGACGAGTATGAACGCTTGGGGCTGGATCGCTGGTTGGCGATGCTTGGTGGCTTTCATTTGGCTGCGGGCGCCTGTCTGATTCTGGATTTCGGCACTGCAGTGACGGCCGACTTTATTAATGCCGAAGGTGAGCACCTTGGGGGATTCATTTGCCCAGGGATGCCCTTGATGCGTCACCAATTGCGTACACATACCCGGAAAATCCGTTATGGGGACTCGGCTGCCGAAAGAGCGCTGACGAGCCATGCTCCGGGGCGCAGTACCGTCGAAGCGGTGGAGCGTGGATGCTCTTTAATGTTGAGAGGTTTCGTCCTGACCCAAGTGGAAATGGCTCGATCCTATTGGGGAGAGCGCTTTACTGTTTTTATTACAGGTGGCGATGCTCTGTTGGTGGCGGACGTTGTGCCTGAAGCGCGGATCGTCCCTGACCTGGTATTCATAGGGTTGGCGATGGCCTGTCCTTTAACTTGAGGTTTGTATGCGTTGGTTGTTCCTGCTGGTCGTTGTACTCAATGTGTTTTATTACGTCTGGCATCAGCAGGAAGCACCCTTGCGTGCGAAAGATGTCACGCCACTCAGCATGTACCGCGGGTCTCAACAAGATATTCGCTTACTGAGTGAGGCGAATGGTGACTCTGGGGGAGGGCAGGGCGCGCGCCGTGGCGGACAGGAGTGTCTGTTTTTGGGTGGTTTGACTCAAGAAAGCAGCATTTCCGCGCTGCAGCTGCGTCTAGCGGCCATGGGGGTGAAGGTTCAGGCGTCGCAAAAGGATCTCCCCGAGCTTGGTTACTGGTTGCGCATTACGCCCGAAAGCCAGCGTTTATTGGGGGATGTGCAGTTGCAGAACCTTTCCAAGGAATTCAATGAGTTAAAACATAAAATAATGCTGTGTGAGGGGGTTGCACCGCTGGAATAGTTTGCATAGAATGGCGCCCGCTCCACAGCGAACACCTAAACAGGTGGTCAGCGCGGAGCGGTGTCAACGCAGCTAACCTCAGGTTTTTAATGAGAAAATGCTTGACAGAAGGCTGGCATAGTATAGAATGCCGGCTCGCTTAGGAGGGGTTCCCGAGCGGCCAAAGGGATCAGACTGTAAATCTGACGTCTACGACTTCGAAGGTTCGAATCCTTCCCCCTCCACCATTTTTAGCGTGAGCTGCAAGCTCCGCGGGTATAGTTTAGTGGTAGAACCTCAGCCTTCCAAGCTGATGATGCGGGTTCGATTCCCGCTACCCGCTCCAAGTTTGCAGGTTGTGCAAAGTGTTAAGCTCTTGTAGCTCAGTTGGTAGAGCACACCCTTGGTAAGGGTGAGGTCAGCGGTTCAAATCCGCTCAAGAGCTCCATATAACAAGGCAGATATGAGAATATCTGCCTTTGTTTTAATGGTAGATATCGTTCGTCTAATTCTTCTGTTGAGGGTGTTATCGATGGCTAAGGAAAAATTTGATCGTTCCCTGCCCCACGTCAACGTAGGGACCATTGGTCACGTTGACCACGGTAAAACCACTCTGACTGCTGCTCTGACTCGCGTCTGCTCCGAAGTTTTCGGTTCGGCTGTAGTTGAATTCGACAAGATCGACAGCGCTCCAGAAGAAAAAGCTCGCGGTATCACCATCAACACCGCGCACGTTGAGTACAACTCGAACATTCGTCACTACGCTCACGTTGACTGCCCAGGTCACGCTGACTATGTGAAGAACATGATCACCGGTGCTGCTCAAATGGACGGCGCTATCCTGGTTTGCTCGGCCGCTGATGGTCCGATGCCACAAACCCGTGAGCACATCCTGCTGTCCCGTCAGGTAGGCGTTCCGTACATCGTGGTTTTCCTGAACAAGGCTGACCTGGTAGACGACGCTGAGCTGCTGGAACTGGTTGAGATGGAAGTTCGCGACCTGCTGTCCACCTACGACTTCCCGGGCGATGACACTCCAATCATCATCGGTTCGGCTCGTATGGCGCTGGAAGGCAAAGACGACAACGAGATGGGCACCACTGCCGTCAAGAAGCTGGTTGAAACTCTGGACAGCTACATCCCAGAACCAGTTCGTATGATCGACAAGCCATTCCTGATGCCAATCGAAGACGTGTTCTCGATCTCGGGTCGCGGTACTGTTGTGACTGGTCGTATCGAGCGCGGTATCGTTCGCGTTCAAGATGCACTGGAAATCGTTGGTCTGCGTGACACCACCACCACCACCTGCACCGGTGTTGAGATGTTCCGCAAGCTGCTCGACGAAGGTCGTGCTGGTGAGAACTGCGGCGTTCTGCTGCGTGGTACCAAGCGTGACGACGTTGAGCGTGGTCAGGTTCTGGTCAAGCCAGGTTCGGTTAAGCCGCACACCAAGTTCACTGCAGAAGTTTACGTTCTGAGCAAGGAAGAAGGCGGTCGTCACACTCCGTTCTTCAAAGGCTACCGTCCACAGTTCTACTTCCGTACTACTGACGTGACTGGTAACTGCGAGCTGCCAGAAGGCGTTGAAATGGTAATGCCAGGTGACAACATTCAGATGACTGTTACCCTGATCAAAACCATCGCGATGGAAGACGGTCTGCGTTTCGCTATCCGTGAAGGCGGTCGTACCGTCGGCGCTGGCGTCGTAGC
>NZ_JBQEPG010000059.1:0-4613 GCF_052045635.1 Pseudomonas sp. 22189 | reverse complement strand
GTTGTACTGCTGCGCGAGCCACTTCATCACGCGCACGTCGTCGATGTCGGCCCACTCGCCAGTGCCACCGCCATAGGGCGCGGCACGCAGCTTGACGATCTTCGAGCTGAAGGCGCAGTAGCTGATCACCCCGGCCCAGCGTTCGTCGTGAGCGAGGATCAGTTCGACGTTCTGCATGTGCGCGATCAGGGCGCCGCTCTCGCTGCGGGCCAACTGATCTTTCCAGCCACCAGCTGCTGGTGGGCGGACCACGGCCAGCACTTGGCGGCGAACTGCGTCGAGACCTTCGGCGACATGCAGGTCGTTGAAGTCGGTCCACTTGTCGTGGCGCTCGACCGCGAAGATCGGCGCAACCACCTGGGCACCGACGATCAAAGCGGCGTTGCTCGCCTTCTCCTCACCCGGATTCCAGGCATCGCCGTTGGGCTTGGTGGTCTTCCAGTCGTCATCGCGGCAGATGATCAGCGGGCAGCCGGCGAAGCGCTCGCGCATGACCTTGCACACAGCCAGCAGGTTGCCCGCATCGAAGGCCACGGCCACCGCGAGCGACGTCGCCATGTGCAGGCTGGCGCCGGTGGCGTAACCTTCACAGACCAGCACCGGTTCACCCGGTACTGGGTGCGGACCGAGCAGGTGAAAGGTGCCCTCCTTAGCCATCCCGTAGGGCCAGTAGGATTTGTCGCGGCCGGTGTCTTCCTGCTTGTTCGGGAAGATCACCTGCAGGCCCATGATCTGATCACGGGCGTTCTTCATTGGGACCAATACGGCGCCGGTGCGCGGCGCGTAACGCACGTTAATGCCAACAATCTGTTTGCGGTCCAGGTAATCGCTGCGCCCGGTGGTCGGCATGCGCTCAAACAGACCCTGCGCCCTTTTCGCGGCCCGCCGCGCAGCGTTGTTCGCGATTTCCGCGGCGCGGCGTTTGGCTTCTTCCTGGCGGGCGCGCATCACTTCGCGCTCTTCCGGCGACATCCGCCCGGCCTTGACCTTGATCTTCTGCGTCTCGCCCGAGCGCCAGTCACCGAAGGCGCCGAAGATCAGGGTGTCGCCCTTCTCCGTGCGCTGCTCGTGGACCACATACCAGCCGTTCTTTTCCTTGCCTTTGTCCTGGGATGTCTTGCAGCGGGTCAGCTTGCCGAACACCAGCGGTTGTGTCGGCTCCAGACCGTAATCGGCGAATTGTCCCAATACCTCATCGAGCATGCTGAATCCCCCGCTCAGAGAGGGATTGGCAACTGATGCACTGCGAGCAACCCGGTTGAGCCAGGCGGCGTGCTTCCGGGATCGGGTCGTCGCAGGCTTCACAGAACAGCAAGGAATGGGCAGCGCTTTCGGCCTTGGCAGCGCTGCGCGCGGCCATGGCCTGATCGATGCGTTCCTGCACCAGATCGTTGGCGAAATCAGCAATATCAGCCACGGTCGGCACCTCGCGTCGTCTGGTTGACGTAGGTGGCGCGGTTGAACAACCCGAGTAGCCCTTGAATGCCCCGGAACACCTGCAGACGAATCGCTGCCAGTTCCTGATCAGTCACCACACCGTCGCCGATGCTCTTGGCCCAGGTCTCGGCCAGATCCGCGACCTGGCGGAAGTATTCAGCGATGCCGGTGGTGAGGGTCTCGGGCATGTCGTTGGTGTAGGTGTCGGCCAGCTCCTGCCAGACCGTGTCACCGACCAGCGCATGCACCGCATCGAGAATGCGGCGATCCTTGGTCAGTTCGAGGATCTCGCCGAATTCCTGAATGTTGATGGAGTGGCTCGGGTGGGTCGGCGACAGTTTATGCTGCAGCGTGGTCGGGTTACGACCGGTCGTGGCTGCGATGGCAGCAGCGCCGCCCGGGTAATCGCGAGCGGCGTGGTACAGCGCTAAATCGAGCGGCAGGATTTCCCGCTGCGCCCGTTCCAGAGAACTGAGAGCAATTCGGCTCATGGCATTAATCCTAAAAGTTGCCAGTGCCGCGCGACAGAAGTTGGTGATACATTTGCCGCGTGGTCTGGAGAGGCCCAAAGCCGGCTAGGTTCGTAAGACCAACACCGGCACCGTGCCGGGGCGAACAATCCGTTGTTCACCCCTGGCGCAACAGCTGCCAGCTCTGTGGTAAGAACGGCAGCAACACCAAGGCTTCCGAGCCTTGGAAACGCGATGAAAGTCGGCGGCATGTGGTGTGCTCGCCTTCCGACATCGCGACCCGACTGCATTGTGGTGATGCTGTCGGGAGAAACTGGGCGACCCTTGGGTCGCCTTTTTTCTATGCAGCTTTCTGCGGTGCAGATTTTCCAAGCAGCCAATCGGCGTCGAATGGGTTTCCTTTTTCTCGAGCAGCTGCAGCAAGCAATTTCGCGTACTTCGTTTCACCTGTGTAATCCGTGCGTGGTAACGAAGCTGCTAGCCTCCACTTGTTGAGTGCTTGATAACTGCGTCCACACACACGTGCTGCTGCTCCAATACCGCCGACTGCCTCAAAGGCGAAGGCAATGGCATTGGGAAAATTCTGTGGTTTAAGCATGAATGCCTCCTTTCAACTGTCGGTTGATAATAATGTTCAACTGACAGATTAGCAATCATTATGTGACTATCAACCTATGATTGATAAAGAATCCGAAAGACTTATGTTTGCCGAGCGGCTTAACACTGCACTGGACGCCAATGGTGTTCGCCAGCGTGGCCGAGGGGCAGACATCATCAAACAGCTCAGCTCCAAGGGCGTGGTTAAGACCGCCCAAGCCGTCAGCAAATGGCTCAACGGGGCAGCTATTCCTGAAATCGATAGTTTGACGGCGCTGTCTGCTTGGCTCGGCGTGCGCAGAGAATGGCTCGAGCATGGCGTCATGCCGGTTTTTCCACATGAAGCGGGTAATCAGCAAGTAGCGCAGGACGAGAACGTTATTGCCTTGACATCAAGCATGAACAAAGTGCCGCTGATTTCATGGGTTCAAGCTGGAGCCTGGTGCGAAATTGCCCCCACCGTCGAACTGCTCCATGCCGAACAATGGGTGCCCTGCCCGGTGAATATCAGCAGATCAGGGTATGCGCTTCGCGTTGTTGGAGACTCAATGACAAATACCGGCCCAGGTCGCAGCTATCCTGAGGGTTGCATCATTTTTGTCGACCCCGATCTCGCGGTGAACAACGGTGATCGAGTGATCGCTTCTTTGCCGAGTAGCAACGAAGCCACGTTCAAAGTGCTCGTGAAGGATGCCGGAAAGCACTACTTGAAACCTATCAACCCGCAATACCCCATCATTGAAATGACGGACGATATGCAGATTTGCGGGAAAATCGTTGGTTCATTCACTCCCGAGTGAATACTCAATCTCACATTTTCACCCGCTGGTTGTTGACTTAATTTAACCACTGGTTGATATTTGCCTCACTCTTTACCACAGAGCGAGGCAATACCTATGTGCACCACCGCAACTTTGCATGTCCATCCGGCATGCGTCAGCAATCGCAAACTGATCGAACAGCTGCAGCTCGCCACGGGCTGTCTGGTCGTCCTTCATAACAGCAAACCCAAGCTTGTTGCCAAGTCCTGCCAGCCCTCTCCTATCGATCCGAACGGTGGAGGGCACGCGGCATGATCAAGTACAAGATCGACAACCGCACCCTGCAGTTGCTCAACGCCCAGGTCAACCTGACCGAAACCTTCAACCACGTCCTGCGAACAGCACCGAAACGTGAATGCCTGGCGTTTCGCCTCAAGGCTGAGCGCGGCACAGTGGAAAGCACTTTTGTCGTCGAACTGGGCAGCGAACGCCACACGCTGACCCTGCAGAACGACAAGAAGATGCACCTCAAACTCGCCGACTTCATCGAAGAGATTGCCAACGGTCCGTTCGACGCGAGCAACTCCAGCGACCTGGTGCATCGCCCGCATGCCGATCGTCAATACGGCCGTTTTGATGTCCAGGACAAGCAGCGCGTGTTCGAACTGGTGCACACCGGCGGCGTGCTGAGCCTCGACATGGGTTTTGAACTTCCTCTTCATGTGGCACTGCATCGCACCCAATCACGCCGGGGCGTCACCGCCATCTTGAGCATCGGCAACAAGAGCCCGCATACGCGTTGCTTCACCCTGTACGACCCCGATGCCGAGATCTACGCAAAGCTCATTGAGTCCATCAACCACCTTACTGCAGCGGCCACTCCTGCTGCGCATGCTGCTTGAGGAACCGTTTATGGAACGCACCCTAGCCCAAGCAGCCACTCAACTCGGCCTCACTCGCCCCAAACTGATCGCTCTCATGCGGGAGAAAGGTTTGCTCAAGGGAAACCTGCCGGCAGATCTAAAGCGCGACAAGGTGTACCTGCGGGTCAAGGACAGCCCCTGGTATGACGAGAAACACGGAATGCAGTACAGCCAGTCGACTCGGGTGAAGCAGGCCGGTATCCGTTGGCTGGCCGAGCAGTTGGACATCGATCTTCCTGCCATCCCGGCAGATCGCCGTGACGTGGCCTAGGGAGTACGCCCGCCAGATCATTGCCATGCGCACACGTGAGGAGCGCAACGCCGCGCTCCTCGAAGTGCCCGAACATCTGCGCGAGCTGACCAGACGCCACTGCCTGAACGCTTGGAACCACCCGGCACGACAACAACGCAAGGAGGCTCGACAA
>NZ_JBQEPG010000058.1:0-4663 GCF_052045635.1 Pseudomonas sp. 22189 | reverse complement strand
GTTGTACTGCTGCGCGAGCCACTTCATCACGCGCACGTCGTCGATGTCGGCCCACTCGCCAGTGCCACCGCCATAGGGCGCGGCACGCAGCTTGACGATCTTCGAGCTGAAGGCGCAGTAGCTGATCACCCCGGCCCAGCGTTCGTCGTGAGCGAGGATCAGTTCGACGTTCTGCATGTGCGCGATCAGGGCGCCGCTCTCGCTGCGGGCCAACTGATCTTTCCAGCCACCAGCTGCTGGTGGGCGGACCACGGCCAGCACTTGGCGGCGAACTGCGTCGAGACCTTCGGCGACATGCAGGTCGTTGAAGTCGGTCCACTTGTCGTGGCGCTCGACCGCGAAGATCGGCGCAACCACCTGGGCACCGACGATCAAAGCGGCGTTGCTCGCCTTCTCCTCACCCGGATTCCAGGCATCGCCGTTGGGCTTGGTGGTCTTCCAGTCGTCATCGCGGCAGATGATCAGCGGGCAGCCGGCGAAGCGCTCGCGCATGACCTTGCACACAGCCAGCAGGTTGCCCGCATCGAAGGCCACGGCCACCGCGAGCGACGTCGCCATGTGCAGGCTGGCGCCGGTGGCGTAACCTTCACAGACCAGCACCGGTTCACCCGGTACTGGGTGCGGACCGAGCAGGTGAAAGGTGCCCTCCTTAGCCATCCCGTAGGGCCAGTAGGATTTGTCGCGGCCGGTGTCTTCCTGCTTGTTCGGGAAGATCACCTGCAGGCCCATGATCTGATCACGGGCGTTCTTCATTGGGACCAATACGGCGCCGGTGCGCGGCGCGTAACGCACGTTAATGCCAACAATCTGTTTGCGGTCCAGGTAATCGCTGCGCCCGGTGGTCGGCATGCGCTCAAACAGACCCTGCGCCCTTTTCGCGGCCCGCCGCGCAGCGTTGTTCGCGATTTCCGCGGCGCGGCGTTTGGCTTCTTCCTGGCGGGCGCGCATCACTTCGCGCTCTTCCGGCGACATCCGCCCGGCCTTGACCTTGATCTTCTGCGTCTCGCCCGAGCGCCAGTCACCGAAGGCGCCGAAGATCAGGGTGTCGCCCTTCTCCGTGCGCTGCTCGTGGACCACATACCAGCCGTTCTTTTCCTTGCCTTTGTCCTGGGATGTCTTGCAGCGGGTCAGCTTGCCGAACACCAGCGGTTGTGTCGGCTCCAGACCGTAATCGGCGAATTGTCCCAATACCTCATCGAGCATGCTGAATCCCCCGCTCAGAGAGGGATTGGCAACTGATGCACTGCGAGCAACCCGGTTGAGCCAGGCGGCGTGCTTCCGGGATCGGGTCGTCGCAGGCTTCACAGAACAGCAAGGAATGGGCAGCGCTTTCGGCCTTGGCAGCGCTGCGCGCGGCCATGGCCTGATCGATGCGTTCCTGCACCAGATCGTTGGCGAAATCAGCAATATCAGCCACGGTCGGCACCTCGCGTCGTCTGGTTGACGTAGGTGGCGCGGTTGAACAACCCGAGTAGCCCTTGAATGCCCCGGAACACCTGCAGACGAATCGCTGCCAGTTCCTGATCAGTCACCACACCGTCGCCGATGCTCTTGGCCCAGGTCTCGGCCAGATCCGCGACCTGGCGGAAGTATTCAGCGATGCCGGTGGTGAGGGTCTCGGGCATGTCGTTGGTGTAGGTGTCGGCCAGCTCCTGCCAGACCGTGTCACCGACCAGCGCATGCACCGCATCGAGAATGCGGCGATCCTTGGTCAGTTCGAGGATCTCGCCGAATTCCTGAATGTTGATGGAGTGGCTCGGGTGGGTCGGCGACAGTTTATGCTGCAGCGTGGTCGGGTTACGACCGGTCGTGGCTGCGATGGCAGCAGCGCCGCCCGGGTAATCGCGAGCGGCGTGGTACAGCGCTAAATCGAGCGGCAGGATTTCCCGCTGCGCCCGTTCCAGAGAACTGAGAGCAATTCGGCTCATGGCATTAATCCTAAAAGTTGCCAGTGCCGCGCGACAGAAGTTGGTGATACATTTGCCGCGTGGTCTGGAGAGGCCCAAAGCCGGCTAGGTTCGTAAGACCAACACCGGCACCGTGCCGGGGCGAACAATCCGTTGTTCACCCCTGGCGCAACAGCTGCCAGCTCTGTGGTAAGAACGGCAGCAACACCAAGGCTTCCGAGCCTTGGAAACGCGATGAAAGTCGGCGGCATGTGGTGTGCTCGCCTTCCGACATCGCGACCCGACTGCATTGTGGTGATGCTGTCGGGAGAAACTGGGCGACCCTTGGGTCGCCTTTTTTCTATGCAGCTTGTAATTCAGCGTCGGATTCGGCTGGGAATATCTCCGGTAAATCCGGCCTAAGCTGATGAGGTAGCAGCGCTCCAGAAAGTGCTTTCGATAGATGTCGAACCTGTGCGACTGGAATACCTCGCCGACGCCAATTGAAGAATCTCTGAGGGCTGATTTTGCACTCTCGCGAAAGCTGGGAAGGGCTTTTGCCGGAGGCCTCAGCAACCTGCAGTACTAAATCGAATATCTGAGCAGGTGTACTCATGACTTTATCCATACCAAACAAATTGAGCGGCAAGACCAAACAATACGTTTGTTATCATCTGAATGCAAGCGCTGTAACATTCTGTTTATGAGTAAACAAACGCAAAACCTCAAAGGCCAACGCTTCCGTGAAGCGCTCGAAGACTCCGGATTGACGGGGGCCCAGCTCGCTCGAATTCTCGATCTCGAGAATGACCAGAACATCACGAACTGGAAAGCTAGGGGCGTCCCCGCGTATATGGTCGGCGAAGTTGCGCTGACACTTGTCGTGGAGCGCGAGTGGCTAGAAGGGAAAGATGTACCGATGCGGACCAAGAGCACTGAGCGAAACCCATTACGCCCGGCTGCTAACGATTCGCCGCTTTACGTGCTGGAGCCAATGGCTCCTTGGGACTCAGAAACACCAATAGACAATGACGAGGTGGAGCTAAGGTTGTACAAGGAAGTGGAGTTATCCTCTGGACCTGGAAAGGTTGCGCGTACAGAGGTTCAGGAGATCGCTGGGCCGAAGCTTCGTTTTTCACGAGCTACGATGAGGACTTGCGGAGTAGATCCCTCAAACGCTGTATTTGCCACCAACAGCGGGAACAGTAATCACCCACTGATTCTTTCGGGAGCGACAGTCGGCATTGATACAGGAATGACACGAATCGTTGACGGCGAAATGTACGCAATCGACCACGACGGGCATTTTCGGATTAAATTTCTTCAACGTACTGCCAACGGCATCAAGATGAGGAGCTTCAATTCATATGAATACGCTGACGAAGACTATGACTTCGATCAGATCATGGCTCAGAGAGTGGTAATTCTTGGCCGCATATTTTGGTGGTCATCAATACGTCCATTGAAAGGTCCCTCTCTGATCTGACACCAAACAAAATGTGTTGACCAAAAAACAAACAGATTGTTTACTTGCCTCACTCTCCAACCACAGTGAGGCATCACCATGCGCGCCACCGCATCCCTACATGTCCATCCTGCATGCGTCAGCAATCGCAAACTGATCGAACAGCTGCAGCTCGCCACGGGCTGTCTGGTCGTCATTCATAACAGCAAACCCAAGCTTGTCGCCAAGTCCTGCCAGCCCTCTCCTATCGATCCGAACGGTGGAGGGCACGCGGCATGATCAAGTACAAGATCGACAACCGCACCCTGCAGTTGCTCAACGCCCAGGTCAACCTGACCGAAACCTTCAACCACGTCCTGCGAACAGCACCGAAACGTGAATGCCTGGCGTTTCGCCTCAAGGCTGAGCGCGGCACAGTGGAAAGCACTTTTGTCGTCGAACTGGGCAGCGAACGCCACACGCTGACCCTGCAGAACGACAAGAAGATGCACCTCAAACTCGCCGACTTCATCGAAGAGATTGCCAACGGTCCGTTCGACGCGAGCAACTCCAGCGACCTGGTGCATCGCCCGCATGCCGATCGTCAATACGGCCGTTTTGATGTCCAGGACAAGCAGCGCGTGTTCGAACTGGTGCACACCGGCGGCGTGCTGAGCCTCGACATGGGTTTTGAACTTCCTCTTCATGTGGCACTGCATCGCACCCAATCACGCCGGGGCGTCACCGCCATCTTGAGCATCGGCAACAAGAGCCCGCATACGCGTTGCTTCACCCTGTACGACCCCGATGCCGAGATCTACGCAAAGCTCATTGAGTCCATCAACCACCTTACTGCAGCGGCCACTCCTGCTGCGCATGCTGCTTGAGGAACCGTTTATGGAACGCACCCTAGCCCAAGCAGCCACTCAACTCGGCCTCACTCGCCCCAAACTGATCGCTCTCATGCGGGAGAAAGGTTTGCTCAAGGGAAACCTGCCGGCAGATCTAAAGCGCGACAAGGTGTACCTGCGGGTCAAGGACAGCCCCTGGTATGACGAGAAACACGGAATGCAGTACAGCCAGTCGACTCGGGTGAAGCAGGCCGGTATCCGTTGGCTGGCCGAGCAGTTGGACATCGATCTTCCTGCCATCCCGGCAGATCGCCGTGACGTGGCCTAGGGAGTACGCCCGCCAGATCATTGCCATGCGCACACGTGAGGAGCGCAACGCCGCGCTCCTCGAAGTGCCCGAACATCTGCGCGAGCTGACCAGACGCCACTGCCTGAACGCTTGGAACCACCCGGCACGACAACAACGCAAGGAGGCTCGACAA
>NZ_JBQEPG010000057.1:0-5915 GCF_052045635.1 Pseudomonas sp. 22189 | reverse complement strand
TGGATATTCGGACCTGCTCATTCGTTATGGTACGAACGACACCCTGACTGTGCAGAGTTTCTTTACAGGCGCCGAATGGTCGATAGAGAAGTTTCAGTTCGCTGATGGTGTCACTTGGACATCTGCTGATGTCTCGAAGCATCTGGTAGGCACTGAAGGCGCCGACTCCATTGCAGGTGTCATTGGCCAAGACAACATCATTCGCGGATTGGGCGGTGATGACATTTTGAATGGTCAGGCCGGTAATGACGTACTTGAAGGTGGAGCCGGCAAGGACATACTCAACGGCGCTGTCGGCGAAGACACGCTTGTAGGAGGCGCAGGCAATGACACGTTGGCAGGAGGCACAGGCTCCGACACTTATGTTTTCAGTCGCGGCGATGGTCAGGATACCGTCGCCGAAGAAGGCTCAGCCTCGAATGTCGATGTCATTCGTTTTACGGATGTCAAATCAACCGATATAAGCGGCTTCGAACGCCCAAACCCATATGATCTCGTGCTGCGATATGGCACGGATGACGTGATTAATATCCAAAGCTATTTTTCAGGGGCTACCTATTCAGTGGAGGAATTCCACTTTTCCGATGGGGTGATCTGGACGACTAGCGATGTCACCAACCGGATTATCGAATCCAGTGGCAATAATGCGCTTGGTATGAGGATTGCGGAAGGCGAGCTTTATAGTTTGTCTACTATTGACACTGCTACTCCCACCTACACTGACGACCTTATGTATAGCTCCGATTTGAATGAAGAGAAAAGCGATATCTCGACAATGGACTCGCCATCTAACTCATCGGTTAACCCTGAATTTGTTCCGGTTAACTACGATTACTGGCTTTAACTAACCGAAAGCTCGACATGGCTACAATGTCATGTCGAGCTACCTTTCTTTGGAATACCACCCTTAACGGCTTTAAGTATCCGTTCATGAGATTTCGGCGGTTTCGCGAATCTGCGTTTCAGAGCTCTACCGTCGACTTGTTTGCTATTGGTAGAATGGACCAGCCGGTCGCTTTCCTCAAGCTAGGTGATGTAGTCGATGACCGACCAATATGCGCAGCGAAGAGCTCTTGGACAGGTACTCGGTTGCGCTCATAAGCCCTCCTTTTCAGCGGCTTTTCAATGAATCCTTTCAAGATTTCAGTGGATTGAAATTTCAGTAAGCTGGCGGGCCTCCCACTAACACGATCCCGCGGGTTTCCGACCCCGTGTCCTTTGAAAGTCCCCAGGGTCCCCGGCGGTTTTCTGCCCGGTCCGGTCGGTCGACTGCCATGCCCTGCCCCTATCCCTTTGGAAAGACGGACATCCCTGCGCAGATTTCAGCTAGAGAGATTCCGCGAGTTCGCTAACCCGTGTAGGGGGCGGTCCTCGGGGAGGACCCGTGAAATCTGCCCCCCCCTACCCGGCCTGCCCGGCTCATGCCTTCGGCTCGGCCTCGCTCAGGTCCAGGCGCTTGGCGACCCAGCGTTCGTACAAGCCGATGGCGACATCGGCGCCGGCCATCGCGGTCAGGCAACCCAGGGCGCCCGCTGTCCAGATCGACAGGCCCGCACCGAACAGCAACATCATCGCTGACACGCCGCACACGATGCAGGCACCGGACCGAAGTGCGAGGCGGCGCACCAATGCCCAGCCCCGTGCCCCATCCTTGTCAGCGCGCCACATCTCGCCAGACACGCCGCCAACCAGGGACAGGGCAATCACCAACCAGATCGGCATCTCTGCCAGTGCCTGTTGCTCGTTCGTCATTGCCCTGCCCCTTAAACAAAAAGACCCGGCGCTATGGCCGGGTCGGGTGGTGGGTGGCCTGCCGCGCTTTGCGGTCGCACCCATCGAAGATGGCCCCTTTTTACAGCTCGATTCTGGTGGCAGCAAGACCGGTTTAATGCCATCCGGTGAATGTGTAGCTTACGTCCGGTGAACGGCTAGCGAATGTCGGTGAATATCTCAACCCGGCTGGCTTTTGCTTCTGTTGATTTAACGGCGTCCCATACGTCCCACTTCTCTAAAACAAGGTGGGACGTCTGAAAGTCCCGCAGATTGGGGCGTTGCCCCACCGTCCTACTTTTCTTTCTCTTTTCTCGTGTATAGAGAGAAATTTAAAAAACACGCGTGCGCGTGAACGCGCGTACCTGTGCCCGCTACGCATACACGGGTGGGAGGCAAAAAAGGTGGGACGGTGGGACAGCCCAACAACGACGGGGCCTGCGCCCGTCCCACGACTGCAAAAGCAGTAGGACGGACGCAGGTCGGTGGGACGGCGTGAGCCAGAGCGATGCCCACGATCAAGCCGCTTCCCCCAGGAGGAAGTGCTCGACCACGATGTGAGCGTCATGCAGGCGCTGGTAGTAGACGTTGCGTGTGCAGCCACTGCGCGTCAGACGTGCCGCCAAGGGCGCGTCAGGCTGGAAGTAATGCACCTGCACCACCGTCATCAGCTCAGGGTCGAGGCGTTTCTTGACGATGCGCTCGATGTCCAGTGAAGCCTCCAGCGGCACCCTGCTCCCGCGCCTGCCGCGCACGAGCTGCCCCCCGCTCTCCATCATCATCGCAACCATGTTGCCACCTGAGTAACCAGCGGATACCTCATCGCTGTGCAGCTCCTGCGCCCATTGTTTGAGGGCCATATCGATTGCCTTAATCATCGAAGCAGGGCTCCTCGAACTCGTCCCGTTGCAGCGCAGACGCCCTGCCCCAGTGCTCGGGTTTCTTGTACGCCCATGGCCGCTGACCGCTCTTGTTCAACGCCCCCAGACGGAAGCGTCGCCAGCCGAGACGGTGCAAGATCGCGCCGACGCGCATCTGCTCGGGCTTGCCCCAATGCCCTGGATCGAGCTTGAGTGCTTGACTCATTACCTCGCTGCCGGTGGTGGTCTCGCCGATCTGCGACTCTTCGAGCCAGGTCAGAATGGGCGTCTCCCATTCGTCCACCACAAAGCGTTCGTCCTGCTCCTCGCTGAACATCGGCGCTTCCTCTCGCGTGACCCACCAAAGGTCGCCGGCCTCAAAGCAGAACACCGCTTCGGCCCACAGCTGATCGCGGATCTCGCGCAGCAACGGCACGTCGACCTTGGTACAGGCCACCGGCCAATAACGACGGTTGCCGGTGGCGTCCTTCAGGTACTCGTCCTGGTTGGTGGTACCGACGAAGACACACTGGCGTGGCACGTCCAGGGTTCTGCGGCCATAGCTTTCGCGGTAGGTGTCGGTCGAGGCCGAGAAGAACTGTTTAGCCTTAGTGCTCTCGGCCTTGTTGAAGCTGTCCAGCTCGCCGAGCTCGACGATCCACTTGCCACGAATCGCCTGGAAGCCGTCCTTGTCGCCGAGGGCAAACGGCGTGTCCATGAACCACTCGCCGCCGAGCACACTCATGGCGGTGGACTTACCGGCGCCCTGTACGCCTTCGAGGATCATCACCGAGTCGGCCTTGCAGCCGGGTTTCATCACCCGTGCCACGGCCGAGATCAGCCAGCGTTTGCCGACCTTGGAGGTGTAGTCGGTTTCTTTCACCCCCATGACATCGGTCAGCCAACGCTCCAGGCGCGGCACACGATCCCACTCTAGTTTTTTCAGGTACTCGCGCACCGGGTGAAAGGCGTGGTCGTGCGCCACGACGCTGACGGCTTCGATCACGTGCGACGACTTCACGCGCAAGTTGTACTGCTGCGCGAGCCACTTCATCACGCGCACGTCGTCGATGTCGGCCCACTCGCCAGTGCCACCGCCATAGGGCGCGGCACGCAGCTTGACGATCTTCGAGCTGAAGGCGCAGTAGCTGATCACCCCGGCCCAGCGTTCGTCGTGAGCGAGGATCAGTTCGACGTTCTGCATGTGCGCGATCAGGGCGCCGCTCTCGCTGCGGGCCAACTGATCTTTCCAGCCACCAGCTGCTGGTGGGCGGACCACGGCCAGCACTTGGCGGCGAACTGCGTCGAGACCTTCGGCGACATGCAGGTCGTTGAAGTCGGTCCACTTGTCGTGGCGCTCGACCGCGAAGATCGGCGCAACCACCTGGGCACCGACGATCAAAGCGGCGTTGCTCGCCTTCTCCTCACCCGGATTCCAGGCATCGCCGTTGGGCTTGGTGGTCTTCCAGTCGTCATCGCGGCAGATGATCAGCGGGCAGCCGGCGAAGCGCTCGCGCATGACCTTGCACACAGCCAGCAGGTTGCCCGCATCGAAGGCCACGGCCACCGCGAGCGACGTCGCCATGTGCAGGCTGGCGCCGGTGGCGTAACCTTCACAGACCAGCACCGGTTCACCCGGTACTGGGTGCGGACCGAGCAGGTGAAAGGTGCCCTCCTTAGCCATCCCGTAGGGCCAGTAGGATTTGTCGCGGCCGGTGTCTTCCTGCTTGTTCGGGAAGATCACCTGCAGGCCCATGATCTGATCACGGGCGTTCTTCATTGGGACCAATACGGCGCCGGTGCGCGGCGCGTAACGCACGTTAATGCCAACAATCTGTTTGCGGTCCAGGTAATCGCTGCGCCCGGTGGTCGGCATGCGCTCAAACAGACCCTGCGCCCTTTTCGCGGCCCGCCGCGCAGCGTTGTTCGCGATTTCCGCGGCGCGGCGTTTGGCTTCTTCCTGGCGGGCGCGCATCACTTCGCGCTCTTCCGGCGACATCCGCCCGGCCTTGACCTTGATCTTCTGCGTCTCGCCCGAGCGCCAGTCACCGAAGGCGCCGAAGATCAGGGTGTCGCCCTTCTCCGTGCGCTGCTCGTGGACCACATACCAGCCGTTCTTTTCCTTGCCTTTGTCCTGGGATGTCTTGCAGCGGGTCAGCTTGCCGAACACCAGCGGTTGTGTCGGCTCCAGACCGTAATCGGCGAATTGTCCCAATACCTCATCGAGCATGCTGAATCCCCCGCTCAGAGAGGGATTGGCAACTGATGCACTGCGAGCAACCCGGTTGAGCCAGGCGGCGTGCTTCCGGGATCGGGTCGTCGCAGGCTTCACAGAACAGCAAGGAATGGGCAGCGCTTTCGGCCTTGGCAGCGCTGCGCGCGGCCATGGCCTGATCGATGCGTTCCTGCACCAGATCGTTGGCGAAATCAGCAATATCAGCCACGGTCGGCACCTCGCGTCGTCTGGTTGACGTAGGTGGCGCGGTTGAACAACCCGAGTAGCCCTTGAATGCCCCGGAACACCTGCAGACGAATCGCTGCCAGTTCCTGATCAGTCACCACACCGTCGCCGATGCTCTTGGCCCAGGTCTCGGCCAGATCCGCGACCTGGCGGAAGTATTCAGCGATGCCGGTGGTGAGGGTCTCGGGCATGTCGTTGGTGTAGGTGTCGGCCAGCTCCTGCCAGACCGTGTCACCGACCAGCGCATGCACCGCATCGAGAATGCGGCGATCCTTGGTCAGTTCGAGGATCTCGCCGAATTCCTGAATGTTGATGGAGTGGCTCGGGTGGGTCGGCGACAGTTTATGCTGCAGCGTGGTCGGGTTACGACCGGTCGTGGCTGCGATGGCAGCAGCGCCGCCCGGGTAATCGCGAGCGGCGTGGTACAGCGCTAAATCGAGCGGCAGGATTTCCCGCTGCGCCCGTTCCAGAGAACTGAGAGCAATTCGGCTCATGGCATTAATCCTAAAAGTTGCCAGTGCCGCGCGACAGAAGTTGGTGATACATTTGCCGCGTGGTCTGGAGAGGCCCAAAGCCGGCTAGGTTCGTAAGACCAACACCGGCACCGTGCCGGGGCGAACAATCCGTTGTTCACCCCTGGCGCAACAGCTGCCAGCTCTGTGGTAAGAACGGCAGCAACACCAAGGCTTCCGAGCCTTGGAAACGCGATGAAAGTCGGCGGCATGTGGTGTGCTCGCCTTCCGACATCGCGACCCGACTGCATTGTGGTGATGCTGTCGGGAGAAACTGGGCGACCCTTGGGTCGCCTTTTTTCTATGCAGCTT
>NZ_JBQEPG010000056.1:0-8372 GCF_052045635.1 Pseudomonas sp. 22189 | reverse complement strand
CTTTTGATTCTGATCTTCAAAGGCTAAGGCAAAAGCTCGCAGCCTGCGGCAGCTCCTACAGGACACCGGTCAATGCCAGCTTCATGCTTGGTATCGAGCATGGCGTCAGGCCCGGGTACACCGCAGATTACTGTGGGAGCTTGCCTGCAAGCGATGAGGCCATGTGTGTCGCCGCAGGAAAACCGAGGCGGAATACGGTCATGACGCCGGGCAAGCTCTTCACCTCCGCCACCCCCTGATGCAGGCTCATGATCGAGCGCACGATTGCCAGGCCCAGCCCGGTGCTGCCCTGCGAGCGCGAGCGGGCACTGTCGACGCGATAGAAGCGGTCGAACAGGTGCGGCAGGTGTTGCGCCTCGATGCCGACGCCGGGATTGCTCACCAGCAGTGAAGCCTGCGTTGCGCCTTGCTCGATCAGCAAGGTGATGGTTTTGCCGTTCGGGCAATGGCGCAGCGCGTTGGACAGCAGATTGGAAATCGCCCGCTGAATCATCAGTCGATCGCCCAACACCGAGGCGCTGCCGACAACATTCAAGTGAATCTGCTTGTCCTGCGCCGCCAGCGAAAACATCTCCGCGACCTTCGCCGCTTCTGCCTCCAGCGCCACCGCTTCAAATGGCGCCAGTGCCGACGGATGACTGACCTGCGCCAAAAACAGCATGTCCGAGACAATCCGCGCCACGCGCTCCAGCTCCTCGGTGCAGGACACCAGCACGTCCTTGTACTCCTCGGTCGTACGCTCGCGGGACAGCGTCACCTGGGCCTTGCCCATCAGGTTGTTGATCGGCGTGCGCAGCTCATGCGCCAGGTCATCGGAGAACTGTGACAACTGCTGCACCCCGGCATCGAGGCGATGCAGCATGAAGTTGATGCCCTGCGCCAGTTCGCTCAACTCCTGCGGCATGTTCACCACCGACAGCCGATGCTCCAGATCCTGCGTCGAGACCATCGCCGCCACTTTGCGAAACTCGCGCAGCGGCGCCAGTCCGCGCTGCACCGCGCCCCAGGCTGTGAGGCCGATGAACACCAGCAACAGCGGCAAGGCAATCAGCGTCGAGCGCAGATAGGCGCTGAGCAGCGCCTGATCATGTGCGTTGTCCATCGACAGCAGCACCGGCACGCTGCTGCCGTCCTTGAGCCGAATCAGCTTCGACGCGGTAAGGAACTTTGCGCCCTCGTCATCGATGCTTTCGCTATAGGCCAATTGTTCGGTGGTGGTTCGCACTGCGCGCAATTCGGCGCGTGGATCCTTGAGTCCCGAGCCAGATTTGAGCAGCGGCGTACGCAGGTTCGAACGGTCATAAATCGTCAGTGTCAGGTTGTCATGGCCCATGACCTGATCGAGCAGAATGTGCGGCTTGCCGCTGACTTCATTGGCGTCGACGTACAGCGACAGGCTGTGCTCCACCTGCGCCATCTTCTTTTGCAGGCTGTCGCGGGACAGGGCATTGAGCTCATGGGTCAGGGCGAAATAGGCAAGGATCGCCAGAAACACCACCAACAGCGCGCCGAGAATACTTACCGTCAGACCGAGGCGCATCGACAGGCTGGCCGGCTTCATTCCCGCGCCTCCAGCACGTAGCCGACACCGCGCAGGGTGTGGATCAGCTTGTTGTCGAACGGGTCATCAATCTTCGCCCGCAAGCGGCGGATCGACACTTCGACCACGTTGGTGTCGCAGTCGAAATTCATGTCCCACACCAGCGAGATGATTTGTGTGCGGGTCAGCACCTCGCCGGACTGGCGCATCAACAAGTGCAGCAGGGCGAATTCCTTGGTGGTCAGGTCGATGCGCTGCGCCCCCCGAAACGCCCGATGCCGGCCCGGATCCAGTTCCAGATCAGCGACTTTCAACACCTGCGGCACTGGTATGTTTTCGCTGCGGCGCATCAGGGTGCGCACCCGCGCCAGCAGTTCGGGAAACTCGAACGGCTTGACCAGATAGTCGTCGGCGCCCAGGTCCAGACCGCGAATCTTGTCCGCCAGCCGCCCGCGCGCGGTGAGCATCATCACCCGTGTGGAGTGGGTACGGCGCAGTTGTTCCAGGACGCCCCAGCCGTCCAGTTCCGGCAAGTTCACGTCGAGAATGATCAGGTCGTACGTCTGCTGTTGCGCCAGATGCAAGCCATCGGCACCGGTGGCGGCGTGGTCAACGATATAACCACTTTCGGTCAAACCCTGATGCAAGTATTCGGCAGCTTTAAGCTCGTCCTCGACGACAAGGATTCGCATGATCTTTCACCACTTTCATTTAATGGATGTTTAATTAAGGCGGTCGGGAAAGTTGTTGTTTTTGTAGGGCCTTGCGCACGTTTCAATCACTTGATGCCAGGCACGGTAAAGGCTGAAGTGGCTACAGGGTCAACGAGCGGAGCCTTTAAAACGGCGTTGCGCGACACCCTGTCGCAGTTAAAAAAGCAAATTTCCGCGACTTCGATTTCGGCAAGTGCTGTTTGGCAGATAACCCGTGCGTATGTGTTTCGATGTATTACGACAACGCCTTTTGCACTTCGCATCCTAGAACAAAACAACTTTGCTGAACCGTGGATAACGGATTTGTAATGTTCCAGTCACCTTGTCGATAAGTTAAAAACTCTAACGTGGCGGCATCGAAAAATCCTGAATAAAGGAAGCCCTCCATTGCCCGGTTTAATTGAACTGACGGCGCGATCACGCCTGAACAAAACCGCCAGCGGCCTCTTGTTGCTGGCGTGCAGCAGCCTGACCAGCGCATCGGCCCTGACGCTGGATCAGGCGCTGCAAAGTGCCTTCGCCGGCAACCCCGACCTCGCCGCCGCGCAGTGGGAAATCGGCATCGCCGAGGGCGATCGCCAACAGGCTGGCCTGATTCCAAACCCCGAAGTGTCGTGGGAGGCCGAAGACACCCGGCGCAACTCGCGCACCACCACGCTGATGCTCAGTCAGCCGATTGAGCTGGGCGGTAAACGCGCAGCGCGGATCGATGTTGCCAGCCGCGCGCAGGACGCTGCCAGCATCGAGCTGGAGCGCAAGCGCAATGCCTTGCGCGCCGATGTGATTCAGGCGTTCAACAGTGCGCAAACCGCGCAGCAACGCTTGCAGCTGTCGCGTCAGTCACTGCAACTGGCCGAGCACGGTTTGCGCGTGGCCCAAGGGCGGATCGAGGCCGGTAAATCGTCGCCGGTCGAAGGCACCCGGGCACAGGTGCAGCTCTCGGAAGTGCGCCTGGAATTGAGCCGCGCCGAGCGCGATCAGAGCAACGCGTATCAACAGTTGGCGCAGGTCATGGGCGCGCCGTTGCCGACTTCGACCAACGTGCAAGCCGCCACGCAAAACCTCGCCACGCTGCCGCCGCCCGGCCGCTTGCTCGAGCGTCTGAACCAGACCGCCGAGCTGCGTCTGGCGAAACTGCAGATCGATCAACGCGAAGCCTCGTTGGGCCTGGAAAAGTCCCAGCGTATTCCTGATCTGACCGTGAGCATCGGCAGCCAGTACAGCGAAACCGAGCGCGAGCGGATCAACGTGGTCGGGCTGTCGATGCCGATTCCGCTGTTCAACCGCAATCAGGGCAACGTGCTCGCCGCCGCACGCCGTAGCGATCAGGCGCGGGATCTGCGCAACGCCACCGAGCTGCGTTTGCGCACTGAAGTTCAGACCAGCCTTGAGCAATGGCAGACCGCCAACGGCGAAGTCAACGCGTTCAATCAGACCATCCTGCCCGCCGCACAAAGTGCGGTGGACAGCGCCACCCGTGGTTTCGAAATGGGCAAGTTCGGCTTCCTCGACGTGCTCGACGCGCAGCGCACCCTGATTGCCGCGCGTGGCCAATACATCCAGGCCGTCAGCGAGGCGACCGACGCCCGCGTGCGCCTCGAACGGATCTTCGGCGACCTCAGCGTCAGCCCTTGAATTTCACTTTTCAGACAACTGCGCGATGGCACGGCGCAGAGGAGTTTCCATGGATAAAAAACTGATGGTGGTCGCGGTGGCGACCCTGGCGCTGGGCATTGGCCTCGGTTCGATGTGGCCGGCCAATTCAAATATCGACGCGCATGCCGATGAGGCCTCCGAACATGCCGATCACGCCGAGGAGGGCGCTGCAGCCGAAGGCGAACAGGCCGAAGAAGGCCACATCGAATTGAGCGCCGAGCAGATCGCCGCCGCGGGCATTCAACTGGCCGAGGCGCGGGCGCAAAGCATCAGTCTCGGCCTGTCGTTTCCCGGCGAAGTGCGCTTCGACGAAGACCGCACCGCGCACGTGGTGCCGCGCGTGCCGGGGGTGGTCGAGTCGGTGGCGGTCAACCTCGGGCAAGCGGTGAAGAAGGGCCAGTTGCTGGCGGTGATCGCCAGTCAGCAGATATCCGATCAGCGCAGTGAACAGGCTGCCGCGCAACGTCGCTTGGCATTGGCGCGCACCACCTACGAACGCGAGAAAAAGTTGTGGCAGGACAAGATCTCCGCCGAGCAGGATTTCCTCCAGGCGAAGCAAGCGTTGGAAGAAGCGGAAATCGCCATGAACAACGCCCGGCAGAAAATCAGCGTACTCAGCGGCAGCGTGGTCGCCACCGGCGGCAATCGCTACGAACTGCGCGCACCCTTCGATGGCGTGGTGGTGGAAAAACACCTGACGCCGGGCGAGGTGGTTGATGAAACCACCGCCGCGTTCACCCTGTCGGACTTGTCCCGCGTGTGGGTGACCTTCGGCGTTTCGCCCAAGGACCTGACCCAGGTGCAGGTGGGCAAACCGGTCACCGTCAGTGCGCCGGAATTGAAAGCCGAAGTGACTGGCAGTGTGGCTTATGTCGGCAGTCTGCTCGGCGAACAGACCCGCACCGCGACCGTGCGCGTGACCCTGGAAAACCCGCAAGGCTCGTGGCGACCGGGGCTGTTCGTCAGCGCACGGGTCGCCACTGACAGCCGCGAAGCGAAAGTGGCCGTGCCGGAAACCGCGATCCAGACCGTCGAGGACAAACCCACGGTTTTCGTGCGTACCGACGACGGCTTCAAGGCACAGGCGGTGGAACTGGGCAGCCGCGCCGCCGGCCACGTGGAAGTCACTCAAGGGCTGGAACCGGGCGTGCAAGTCGCCAGCGCCGGCAGCTTCGTCCTCAAGTCGGAGCTGGGCAAAGCCTCAGCCGAGCACAGTCATTAATTCTGGAAGGTCACCATGTTCGAACGCCTGATCCAGTTTGCCATCGAGCAGCGCATCATCGTGCTGCTCGCCGTTCTGCTCATGGCCGGCCTCGGCATCGCCAGTTATCAGAAACTGCCGATCGACGCCGTGCCCGACATCACCAACGTCCAGGTGCAGATCAACACCGGCGCCGCCGGCTTCTCGCCGCTGGAAACCGAGCAGCGCATCACTTTCCCGATTGAAACCGCGATGGCCGGTTTGCCGGCACTGGAGCAGACCCGTTCGCTGTCGCGCTCCGGGCTGTCGCAGGTCACGGTGATCTTCAAGGACGGCACCGACCTGTTCTTCGCCCGCCAACTGGTCAACGAGCGCCTGCAGATCGCCAGGGAGCAATTACCCGAAGGCGCGGAAGCGCTGATGGGCCCGATTTCCACTGGCCTCGGCGAGATTTTTCTGTGGACGGTGGAGGCGAAGGAAGGCGCGTTGAAGGACGACGGCACAGCGTACACGCCGACCGATCTGCGGGTGATTCAGGACTGGATCATCAAACCGCAATTGCGCAATGTGCCGGGTGTTGCCGAGATCAACACCATCGGTGGTTTTGCCAAGGAATACCAGATCGCGCCGGATCCGAAACGCCTCGCCGCGTACAAGCTCACGCTCACCGATCTGATCACCGCGCTAGAGCGCAACAACGCCAACGTCGGCGCCGGCTACATCGAGCGCAGCGGCGAGCAGTTGCTGATCCGCGCACCAGGGCAAGTGGCGAGCACCGAGGACATCGCCAACATCGTCATGGCCAATGTCGATGGCACGCCGATCCGGGTGAAGAACGTCGCCACCGTAGAAATCGGCCGTGAATTGCGCAGCGGTGCGGCCACCGAAAACGGTCGCGAAGTGGTGCTCGGCACGGTGTTCATGCTGATCGGCGAGAACAGCCGCACGGTCTCGCAAGCGGTGGCCAGCAAGCTCGAACAGATCAATAAATCCCTGCCGCAAGGCGTGATTGCGGTGCCGGTGTACGACCGCACGCACCTGGTCGACAAAGCCATCGCCACGGTGAAAAAGAACCTGATTGAAGGCGCGATTCTGGTGATCGCGATTCTGTTCCTGTTCCTCGGCAACATCCGCGCCGCGCTGATTACGGCGATGGTGATTCCGCTGTCGATGCTGTTCACCTTCACTGGCATGTTCAGCAACAAAGTCAGCGCCAACCTGATGAGCCTCGGCGCGCTGGACTTCGGGGTCATCGTCGATGGCGCGGTGGTGATCGTCGAAAACACCCTGCGCCGGTTGGCGCATGCGCAGCAACATCACGGGCGTTTGTTGAGCCGTGCCGAGCGTTTCAAGGAAGTGTACGCCGCCGCGAAAGAGGCGCGGCGCCCGCTGATTTTCGGTCAGTTGATCATCATGGTGGTGTACCTGCCGATCTTCGCCCTGAGTGGCGTCGAAGGGAAAATGTTCCACCCGATGGCGCTCACCGTGGTCATCGCTTTGCTCGGTGCCATGCTGCTGTCGGTGACCTTCGTCCCGGCGGCGATTGCGCTGTTCGTCACCGGCAAGGTCAAGGAAGAAGAGGGCGCGGTCATGCGCGGCGCACGTCGGGTGTATGCGCCGGCGCTGGCCTGGGTCATGGCCCATCGCACGGTTGCGGTGGGCGCGGCGTTGGGCGTGATCGTGCTCAGCGGCGTGCTCACCAGCCGCATGGGCAGCGAGTTTGTACCGAGTCTCAGTGAAGGCGATTTCGCTCTGCAAGCACTGCGCGTGCCGGGTACCAGCCTGACGCAATCGGTGGACATGCAGCAGCGCCTGGAAACGCTGATCCTGGCCAAAGTGCCGGAGGTTGAACGGGTGTTCGCCCGCACCGGTACGGCGGAAATCGCTTCCGACCCGATGCCGCCGAACATCTCTGACAGCTACGTGATGCTCAAACCGAAGGATCAATGGCCAGACCCGAACAAGTCCCGCGACACCCTGATGGCCGAACTGCAAGCTGCAGCCGCGACACTGCCGGGCAGTAACTATGAACTGTCGCAGCCGATCCAGTTGCGCTTCAACGAACTGATTTCCGGCGTGCGCAGCGATGTCGCGGTCAAGGTGTTCGGCGATGACATGGACGTGCTCAACGCCACGGCAGCGAAGATCGCGGCGGCGATGCAGAAGGTCAATGGCGCGTCTGAAGTGAAGGTCGAGCAGACCACCGGGTTGCCGGTGCTGACTATCAACATTGACCGCGACAAGGCGGCGCGTTACGGGCTCAACGTCGGCGATGTGCAGGACACCATCGCCGTGGCCGTCGGCGGGCGTCAGGCCGGCACCTTGTATGAGGGCGATCGGCGCTTCGACATGGTGGTGCGCTTGTCCGATGCCATGCGCAAGGACATCGAGGGTTTGTCGGCGTTGCTGATTCCGGTGCCGGCACTGAGCGGTGCGGCGAACCAGATTGGTTTTATCGCGCTGAAAGACGTCGCCAGCCTCGACCTGGTGCTCGGGCCGAACCAGGTCAGCCGCGAAAACGGCAAGCGTCTGGTGATCGTCAGCGCCAACGTGCGCGGGCGCGATATCGGCTCGTTCGTCAGCGAAGCGAGTGCGGTGATCGAGCGCGAGGTGCAGGTCCCGGCCGGTTACTGGACCCGTTGGGGCGGGCAGTTCGAGCAACTGCAATCGGCGGCCAAGCGCTTGCAGATTGTGGTGCCGGTGGCGTTGCTGCTGGTGTTCGGGCTGTTGTTCATGATGTTCAACAATCTGAAGGACGGCTTGCTGGTGTTTACCGGGATTCCGTTTGCGTTGACCGGTGGGGTCATGGCGTTGTGGCTGCGGGATATTCCGTTGTCGATTTCGGCAGGCGTCGGGTTTATTGCGCTGTCCGGAGTGGCAGTGCTCAACGGGTTGGTGATGATTGCGTTCATTCGCAATTTGCGTGAGGAAGGGCGGTCGCTGGCCGAGGCGATCAATGTCGGTGCGCTGACGCGCTTGCGGCCGGTGTTGATGACGGCGCTGGTGGCGTCGCTGGGGTTTATTCCGATGGCGTTGGCGACGGGCACCGGTGCTGAAGTGCAGCGGCCGCTGGCGACGGTGGTGATTGGCGGGATTCTGTCCTCGACCATTCTCACGCTGCTGATCTTGCCGGCGCTGTACCAGATCGCCCATCGCCGGGATGAGGACGTAGTGCCCATCCGGTAGAACAGCACTACCTTTGTGGCGAGGGGATTTATCCCCGATGGGGCTGCGCAGCAAGCCCGCTTTTTTGGATAAAGAG
>NZ_JBQEPG010000055.1:0-8709 GCF_052045635.1 Pseudomonas sp. 22189 | reverse complement strand
CTTTTGATTTTTAAAGGCAAGATCAAAAGATCGCAGCCTGCGGCAGCTCCTACAGGGGCAATGATGGCAATTCAGTTTCAGTTAAGTTCGCACCGCTAAGGTGCCCACCGTAGCTGCACATAAAAATACGGAGACATCCATGAAAACCCTGACTGCCCTGTCCATTGCCGCGATCATCGGCCTGACCGCCAACCTCGCCCATGCCCGCGATCTTGGCCCCGACGAAGCCCTGCGCCTGCGCGACGCTGGTACTATCGTCTCCTTCGAGAAGCTCAACGCCACGGCGCTGACCAGACATCCGGGGTCGACCATCACCGATACCGAGCTGGAAGAGCAGTACGGCAAGTACGTCTACCAGGTCGAAATGCGTGATCCACAAGGGCTGGAGTGGGATCTGGAATTAGACGCGGTGACTGGGCAGGTTCTCAAGGATCATCAGGATACGTAATGAAGGTTAATGTTCGCGCCACCCGCCGCACGGCGTTGGCGCTGGTTATGTGTTGCTCGACGGCCATGGCCCGCGATCTCGGTCCGGATGAAGCGCTTGATCTGCGCAAGCAGGGCGTGATCCTGCCGCTTGAGCAAGTGCTGCAGCAGGCGATGGACCGTTACCCCGGCGCAAAACTGCTGGAAGTCGAGCTGGAAGAAAAACACGACGTCTACATTTATGAAGTCGAGTTGCTGACCGTCGAAGGTGTCGCCCGGGAGTTGCACCTGAAGGCCGATACCGGCGAACTCGTGAAAGACAAGGAAGATTGACCGATGCGTTTGCTTCTGGTGGAAGACCATGTGCCGCTGGCCGACGAACTGACCGCCGGCCTGCAGCGCCAAGGCTACGCGGTGGACTGGCTGGCGGACGGGCGCGATGCGGTGTATCAGGGCAGCAGCGAGCCGTATGACCTGATCATTCTCGACCTTGGTCTGCCCGGCGTTCCCGGGCTGGAGGTGCTGGCGCAATGGCGTGCCGGTGGCCTGTCGACGCCGGTGTTGATCCTTACCGCCCGCGATTCCTGGGCCGAGCGCATCGAAGGCCTGAAGGCCGGCGCCGATGATTACCTGACCAAACCGTTTCACCCTGAAGAGCTGCACCTGCGCGTGCAGTCGTTGCTGCGCCGCTCCAAGGGCCAGGCCAACCAGCCGACGCTCAAGGCCGCCGGCCTGCATCTGGACGAAGGTCGCCAGTGCGTGATTCGTGACGGCAGCGAGATTCAGCTGACCGCCGCCGAATTCCGCCTGCTGCGTTATTTCATGCTGCACCCGGAACAGATCCTGTCGAAAACCCACCTCGCCGAGCACCTCTACGACGGCGAGACCGAGCGTGACTCCAACGTCCTCGAAGTTCACGTCAACCACCTGCGGCGCAAGCTGGGTAAAGCGGTGATCGAAACCCGTCGCGGCCAGGGTTACCTGTTCGGCGGGCAGGCTTCGTGAGGTCGATCCAGCGCCGCTTGAGCCTGGGGTTGATCAGCGTGATGGTGATCGTCGGCGTGGTGCTGGCGCAAACCAGCCTGTGGTTGTTCGAAGTCGGTTTGCAGCGTTATCTCGAGGCCGGTCTGCGCAACGACAGCGAAAGCCTGCTGGTGGCGCTGGTGCGTGGCCCGCAAGGTTTGCAACTGGATGAGCGGCACCTGTCGCCGGCCTATCAGCGACCGTTTTCCGGGCATTATTTCCGCATCGATTTTGCCGACAGCCACTGGCGCTCGCGTTCGCTGTGGGATCAGGACTTGCCGCTGCTTGACCATCCCGGCCTGCACAGCAACCTGCAACTGGGCCCGGACGGTCAGCAGTTGCTGGTGTTGCGTTCGGATTATCGGCGTTTGGGGCAGTCAATCTCCATCAGCGTCGCCCAGGATTACACCCCGGTGCGCGAGAGTTTCCAGCGCATGCGCCAGATCGGCCTCGGGCTGGGCCTGGCCGGCTTGCTGCTGATTCTGATCCTGCAACGGTTGACGGTGCGTCGCGCGCTCAAGCCGCTGGAACGCGCCCGCGAGCAGATCGCCCAGTTGCAGCAGGGCCAGCGCTCGCAACTGGACGATCAGGTGCCGGTCGAGCTCGAGCCGTTGGTGGCGCAGATCAACCATTTGCTGGCTCACACCGAAGACAGTCTGAAGCGCTCGCGCAATGCATTGGGCAATCTGGGACATGCGCTGAAGACCCCGCTGGCGGTGCTGCTGAGTCTGGCCTCGAACGAAAAACTCGACGCCCATCCGGAGCTGCGCAAGATCCTCAAGGAGCAACTGGAGCAAGTGCAACAGCGGCTCAATCGTGAACTCAATCGCGCGCGTTTATCCGGTGATGCACTGCCCGGTGCGCTGTTTGATTGTGATGCGGAACTGCCGGGGCTGCTGGCGACGTTGAACATGATCCACGGCGAGCATCTGGCGTTGAGCTACGTCGCGCCGCCGGGGCTGCAATTGCCGTGGGATCGCGAGGACTTGCTGGAGCTGCTCGGCAACCTGTTGGACAACGCCTGCAAATGGGCGGATGCCGAGGTGCGTCTGAGTGTGATCGAAAGAACTGATGGCTACGCCCTGAGCGTTGAAGATGACGGGCCGGGGATTCCCGAAGAGCAGCGTAGTCAGGTATTCAGCCGTGGCACGCGGCTCGACGAGCAGACTGACGGGCATGGTCTGGGGCTGGGGATTGTGCGCGATATTGTCGAGACGTGGGGCGGATTGCTGGTGCTGGGCGAGAGTGAGTGGGGCGGTTTGAAGGTGGTGATCGAGTTGCCCAAACGCTGATCACCCAAACACCACCAATCCCGTGTAGGAGCTGCCGCAGGCTGCGATCTTTTGATCTTGGCTTTTAAAAAATCAAAGTCAAAAGATCGCAGCCTGCGGCAGCTCCTACAGGCGAGGGTGATACAGTCAGACCCGGAACTGATCCATCAGACTCTGCTGTTGATTCGCCAGGCTGTTCAGTGACTGGCTTACCCGCGCCGACTCATTGGCCTGCCCGGACAACGATTCGGTGACGTCGCGAATGGTCGCCACGTTGTTGTTGATCTCCTCGGCCACCGCGCTCTGTTCTTCCGCCGCGCTGGCGATCTGCAGGTTCATGTCGCTGATCACCGTCACCGCATCGCCGATCTGGCGCAGTGCGGTCACCGCTTGCCCGACCTGTTCGACACTGCCCTGAGCCTGGCGATGGCTGTTGCCCATCGAACCGACCACGTCCTGGGTACCGGTCTGCAATTGCTCGATGACCTGACGGGTTTCTTCCACCGACTCTTGGGTGCGGCGGGCGAGGTTGCGCACTTCGTCGGCGACCACGGCAAAACCGCGCCCGGCTTCACCGGCACGCGCCGCTTCGATTGCCGCGTTGAGCGCCAGCAGGTTGGTCTGTTCGGCGATGGCGCGGATGGTTTCCAACACCGTACCGATCTTCTCGCTATTGGCCGCCAGCCCTTCGACCTGAACCATCGCCGCGCTCATGTCGGCGGCGAGGGTGTCGATGCTCGCGGTGGTGCGGTCGATCACGGTCAGGCCCTGACGGGTGGCGCGGTCGGCGTCTTTGGCCGCTTCTGCGGCTTGCGCAGCACTGCGCGCAACATCCTGCGCGGTGGCGCTCATTTCGTGGGACGCGGTGGCGACCTGATCGACCTGGCGGTATTGCTGCTCCATGCCGGCGCTGGTCTGAGTCGCGATGGCCGAGGACTGGTCGGCGGTGTTGCGCGCGTCCTGCACCGAGCGTTTCACTTCGGCGATGATCGGTTGCAACTTGTCGAGGAACTTGTTGAACCAGCCGGCCAATTGGCCGAGTTCATCTTTCTTGTCGTAGGCCAGACGGCGGGTCAGATCGCCTTCGCCACTGGCGATGTCCTCGAGCATATTGGCCACGCCGAGGATCGGTTTGGTCACGCTGCGCGCCATCAGCCACACCAACAGCAGGCCGATCAGTGCCGCAAGCACGCCAAGGCTCAGTTCGATCAGGGTGCCGGATTGGTTGCTCGCATCCAGTTGCTGCTTGAGTGCTTCGGCGCGGCTGACCAGCACCTTTTCCGGCACATCGAGCAACACGCCCCACGCCGGGCCGCCGGGGATCGGCTGGAACGGCGACAGCACTTTCAACTGGCCGTTGCTGTGCAGGCTGCTGACGCTGTTGCTGCTGGCGCCGAGTTGACGCAGCAGTTCGGCGCCGCTGACGGTGTCCACGGCATCCAGACGTTTGCTCAGCTTGCTGGCGTCCGGGCTGTAACCGGCGAGCAGGCCGGTGGGGCTGATGATGCTCACGGCGGTCTGGCCGTCGTAGAGTTTTTTGCTCGCGGCCTGGCTGATCGCCTGCAGGCTGTTGAGATTGATGTCCACCGACAGCGAGGCGATGACTTTGCCGTTGACCATCAGCGGAAAGACGATGCTGGTCATCAGCACGTTCTGGCCGTCGATCACATAAAAGTACGGTTCGATCACGCAGGGTTTGAGCGTGGTGCGCGGGCAGGTGAACCAGGCATTGGCCGCCTGACCGCTGGGGCCGGTGCTGGTGTCGGCCATGTCGCTTTCCGGCAGGGCCATCGAGGTGACTTTGCCCGGAGTCGGCTGCGACCAGTACAGGGCGAAGCGACCCTTGTCATTGCTGCCCAGCTCGGCCTGACCGGCGAACAGTTCATCCTTGCCATCCAAGGCGTTGGCTTCGAACACCAGCGACAGACCGAGCAGCTCCGGGTTGGCCTGCAGCGCGGACTTGACCTGACGGGTCATGTCTTCGCGCAGGTCAAAAGCATCGAGGAAGCGCTTCTCGGCCTGTTCACGCAAAAACAGCACCTGCCGCGAGAAGCCGTGGCCATATTGATAGGCATCCATGAACTGCTGGCGAATCCCGGCAGCCTGCACTTCGCCCTGCGATTCAATGCGCGCCTGGGCCGACTCGGTCAGCATCTCCATGCTCGACGCCTTCACCAGCTCGGAACTGTGCTCCATGCGGTACAGCGAAAGACCCACCAGCAGGGTCACGATGCCCGCCAGGCACAGGCCGGCGAGCAGGGTGATTTTCCATTGAATGGAAAGTTGTCTGAGCGACATGGAGACGTCCTTATTCGATAAATATCTGAGACTTTGCACTGTAACGGCCGCGTTGCGGCTTTCTTTATTGTTCAAGCGCAATATGACCGATTGCCGCATGCTGGCGATCAGACACCTGTGGTGAGGGGATTTATCCCCGATGGGGGGCGAAGCCGCCCTCACAATCGTTCAGAGAAATTGCATAGTCAGGTTTGGCGACTGCTGCGCAGCCGATCGGGGATAAATCCCCTCGCCACAGGGTTCTCCATTGCCCGTTACATTGATCTCCTTACCGCAGGGTTCTCCATTGCCAGTTACATTTCAGTTCAGCCGCTCGCTTTGACACCATCGCCACTCTGCGGCACAGTGCGCGCCCTTCTAATAAGACCCTCTTTGCCAATCCGCCGGTTAACCGTTGGCGGACTCATCCTGTCTGGCGGTGATATTTCATCGCAGTGTTTTTGAGGTAGTGAAATGAATGCAGTGATTGCTGCGGTCGGCATCATGCTGATCCTCAGCCTGTCCCGTGTGCACGTGGTGATCGCCCTGATCGTCGGTGCGCTGGTCGGTGGCCTGACCGGTGGTTTGGGCATCGACGCCACGCTCAAGGCGTTCAACAGCGGTCTGGGCGGCGGCGCAACCGTGGCCTTGTCCTACGCGTTGCTGGGCGCGTTCGCCGTGGCGATTGCCAAGTCCGGCCTGGCCCATGCGCTGGCCGACAAGGCGCTGGCGATGGTCGATCGGCAACACGCGACCGGGGGCGGCAGCGTCAAATGGCTGCTGATCGGCCTGCTCTGGGTGGTGGCGATTGCCTCGCAGAACATTCTGCCGATCCACATTGCGTTCATTCCGCTGCTGGTGCCGCCACTGTTATATGTGTTGACCAAGCTGCAACTCGATCGCCGGTTGATCGCCTGCGTCATGACCTTTGGCCTGATCACTCCGTACATGTTCCTGCCGGTGGGCTTCGGCAACATCTTCCTCAATGAAATCCTGCTGGCCAACGTCGCGCGCAGCGGCGTCGACATCAGTGGCATCAACGTCACCCACGCCATGGGCATTCCGGCGCTGGGCATGCTGTTCGGCCTGGCCATGGCGTTCATCAGCTACCGCAAGAAGCGCGTCTATGATCTGCAGAAAATCGAACAGGTCGAGCAAGTGGCCGTGCAGTACAACCCGCTGAGCCTGATGATCGCCGGTGTGGCGATTGCGGCGGCGTTCATTGTGCAACTGCTGTTGGACTCGATGATTATCGGGGCGCTGGTCGGTTTCCTGATCTTCTCGGTGTCCGGCATCGTCAAGTGGCGTGAGACCGATGACCTGTTCACCGAAGGCATGAAGATGATGGCGATGATCGGTTTCATCATGATTGCCGCGTCCGGGTTCGCCGAAGTGATGAAGGCCACCGGGCAGGTGCAGACCCTGGTCGAATCGTCGGCCTCGTGGATCAATCACAGCAAGGGCATCGGCGCGCTGTTGATGTTGCTGGTGGGGCTGCTGGTGACCATGGGCATCGGTTCGTCGTTCTCCACCGTGCCGATTCTGGCGGCGATTTTCGTGCCGCTGTGCGTGCAACTGGGTTTCAGTCCGCTGGCGATTGTCTGCATCGTCGGCACCGCCGGAGCCCTGGGTGACGCCGGTTCGCCCGCCTCGGACTCGACGCTGGGCCCGACCTCCGGCCTGAACATCGACGGCCAGCATCACCACATCTGGGACACCGTGGTCCCGACCTTCCTGCATTACAACCTGCCGCTGCTGGCGTTCGGTTGGGTGGCGGCGATGGTCCTCTGATTAAAAGCTGAAGATCAAAAGATCGCAGCCTTCGGCAGCTCCTACAGAGATGGGTGTAGGAGCTGCCGAAGGCTGCGATCTTTTTTTGGGTTCAACTTTTGCTCGCGCGTGCCGTTAACGCCTTTAACCACGCCAATAAAACCAAAAGAGTGAGCCCCCCAATGCGCTTGAGTCTCAAGGCCAAAGTCCTGTCCCTTGCCGTCCTGCCGGTGCTGCTCTTTGCGCTGGTCATCAGCCTGACTACGCTGTTCATCCTCCAGCAGCAGGCGCACACCGAGGTCGAGCAGACCCGCGAACGCCTGCTCGCCGACGCCAAGGCCACGCTGCAAAGTTACGTCGCCGTGGCGATGACCACGATCAAACCGCTGTACGACGCGGCCGTCCCCGGTGATAACGCGGCGCGGGCGCAGGCGATCAAGCTGTTGTCGGGCATCCGCTACGGCAAGGACGGCTACTTCTTCGGCTACGACTCCGAGACCGTGCGCCTGTTCAAGGCCAACGACCCGGAAGGCGTGGGCAAAACCTTCAAGGACAACCGCGACCCCAACGGGGTTTACGTCAATCGCGGCCTGGTGAGCGTAGCGAAGGACGGCACCCACTATCTGCAATACAGCTCGCCCCTGCCGGGCAATGCCAACGTACTGGTGCCGAAACTCGGCTACACCGAATACCTGGCGAAGTGGGACATGGCGGTGGGCACGTCGGTCAACCTCGACGGCATTGAAGCGCAAGTGGCGGTGGTCGAGGCGCAAGTGCAGGAGCGTATGCAAGGCGTGATTCTCAGCATCGTCGGCGTGGCCGTGCTGGTGCTGCTGGTGATCGCCGCAGCGGGCATGCTGTTGGCCAACACCATTTTGCGGCCGCTGAACCTGATGAAAGCCAACCTCGACGACATCGCCGCAGGCGAGGGCGATCTGACCCGCCGGCTGAACATCACCAGCCAGGATGAACTCGGCGAACTGGCCGGCTCGTTCAACCGCTTCGTCGACAAGATCCACGGCCTGGTGCGACAGATCACCGAGATGACCACGCAACTGACCGGCCTTGTGACCCAAGTGTCGGATCAGGCCCAGCGTTCCGATCAGGCGATGGAGCGTCAGCGCCATGAGACCGATCAGGTCGCCACGGCGATCAACGAAATGTCCGCCGCCGCCCAGGAAGTCGCCAAAAGCGCGCAGAACGCCGCGGTGGCCGCGCAGCAGACCGACGAGGAAGGCCAGAGCGCCAAGCGCGTGGTGGCCGGCAGCATCAAACAGATTCATGCGCTGGTGGATGACATTCGCAGCAGCGGCGTATCGCTCGACAGCCTGCAGCAGGACGTGTCGTCGATTGTCGGCGTGCTCGGAGTGATCCGCTCGATTGCCGAACAGACCAACCTGCTGGCGCTGAACGCGGCGATTGAAGCGGCGCGGGCCGGGGAGGCCGGGCGTGGCTTTGCGGTGGTGGCGGACGAAGTGCGGGCGCTGGCCAGCCGCACGCAGATCAGCACCCAGGAAATTCAGGGCATGATTGATCGTTTGCAGGCGGGCACGCAGTCGGCGGTCGAGGCGATGCGCCGCTCCAGCGAGGCGGGCGATGGCACCTCGGCGCAAGCCAATCAGGCCGGCGCGTCGCTGGATGCGATGGCCGAGCTGATTGCGACCATCAATTCGATGAACGCGCAGATCGCCAGTGCGGCGGAAGAGCAGACGGCGGTGGCCGAAGAGATCAACCGCAGCGTGCATCAGATCGCCGTGGCGGTGGACAGCGTGGCGGATGAGACCCAGTTGGGCGCGCAGACTTCGCGCAGTCTGGCGGAGCTGGGGCAGCGGTTGGGCAAGCTGGTGGGCCAGTTCCGAATTTAACGTTTACACAAACCTATGTAGGAGCTGCCGAAGGCTGCGATCTTTTGATCTTGCTTTAAAAGATCAAAGTCAAAAGA
>NZ_JBQEPG010000054.1:0-11561 GCF_052045635.1 Pseudomonas sp. 22189 | reverse complement strand
GGTCCCTCCGTCGAGCACGTCATTACCGGCCTGGCCATTCAAAGTGTCATCACCGCCCAGCCCGCGAATGACGTTGTCCTGGCCGATGGCGCCGGCAATAGTGTCAGCACCTTCAGTGCCTACCAAATGCTTAGCTACTTCAGATGCTGTCCAAACTACTCCATCGGAAAATCTAAACTCTTCAATGGAATAAACCGCGCCAGTAAAATAGCTTTGAATTGTGAGGATGTCTCCATCACCGTAACGAATTATTAAGTCGGCGTAACCACTTCTTTCAAATCCGGCGATCTCGCTTGATTTAATGTCTGTGAAATAAATTACATCTATATCGGTATTGAGTCCTTCCTCTGCCACCACGTCGAGACCACTGCCTCTTTCAAAAACAAAGGTATCTGATCCAGCACCGCCAATTAACTTGTCTTGACCTCTTCCTCCATTTAAAGTGTCTTGCCCCCACCCTCCATTCAAAACATCATCTCCATTGAGTCCGATAATCATATCGTTTGATTGCCCACCAATTACTTGAGAACCCTCCTGAGCTGAAACTATAAAGTTTTCATTCACGGAAAAGGCGGGTGCGCTTTCTCCAATGTAAAAAAAATGCTGGCCAGATAAGTGATTCTTTAAGTCAGCAAAGCTCGCGCCGTCCAAGTCAGTTAGCCAGCTTGAAAGAAGCGAAGCAATGGAGATATTTGACTTTACACCCTCTATGACAGAGCGTAACTCTATCGCATCTATAATTGCCTGTAACGGGGTCGCGTCGTAAATGGTTTTTAACTTTTCTGTCAGTGGTTCATAGTTGGCTTGAATGCCTGATGATGTCTGTGATAGGTCGATCAAATCGGTATAGCTGTTAAGTCGCGTTTGCAGTAGTAGAGAGTTATATAATGAGTTGCTCAATTGGTTATATGATGAGCTGAGAAAGTCTTCTTGGCTCTGGTTCACTACTAGGTCTTTTTCGGTTAAATAAATTCCGTTCAATACTTGGGGTGGAGTAAAATTTCGCACAAGGACAAATTGTCCGGAAGTTATTGTTATAGTGGCGCTGCCGTCCGCATTGGTTTTGCTTGAGAAGTTAAAAAAATTCTGATTGTTAAATGCTTCTAGTATGGAGATTTTTTCTATGAGCTCTTTGTCTTTAAGCTGGTCTGCATCAGGAGCTCCGTTGGCAGATACCTCCCACGAATAGGCGAAGTGTAAGCTTGTGCCGTTGATTTTAATGTTTTCAATTCTTTCACCGATGCTGTCAAAAACAGCTGATTCCGCCCATTCAGACAATATTTTATCTAATAAGCCGATCTGGTCGCTGCGTGTTGTGCTTTGAGAATATTGTCTAAGTGTTTCCGCGAGTTCCGGGTTCAAATTTGCGGATTCTATCAAATTACGAACTGCGCCAGATCCCTTCATGTCAGGTAGTTTTTCGGTTCCAAGAGCAAGATCAATGACGTCGGAAAAATCTCTGTAAAATGGATTCGTAGCAAGATCAAGATTGACCGCGACGCTTTGGTTTCCGTTTACCCCGCCCACGTGCCCATCTGAAAATACAAAGCTACCTACGTCAGTGATTACATTATCATTACTAACTTCTCCCGACTCGATGGATTTGATGTTGATCGATTCGATGCCCAGTTCGTTCAAGCTAGACAGCTCAGATAATTGCGAAACACCGTCCCGATTTTTATCTTGCCAAACCCTTACTTCACTGAACAGTGGATCCTTTGCGTCAAATACGCCATCACCATTTATATCCAGATCGTTCAGCGCTTGAAATCCAGTTTTTGCTTTGGTACCGTCAGTCCTTATGGTGTCTCCACCAAATAACTCTTTGCCATTATCTATTAGCCCATTACCGTTCTTGTCCAACACCAAGAATCCATCATCACCCGAAACCCAACCGGTGCCAGTTTTAACACCGTCGCCATCGAAGTCAAAAGTTATACCTTGATTTGAGCTAATGGTTTCAATGCCATCGTTATCTAAGTCAAGCGTAAGCGGATCTGCCCTGCGGACAAAATTGAGTGCAGAAGAGAAACCAACATTTACTTGCTCATCGACTCCTGCGAAAGGAGAAAAATTGTGAGCAAAATTTTGATATATAGAAGCAATCAAAGGGTCGGTAATTAACGTTGGGTTGGTTGCCCCAAATTCAATCGCTTCATTAACATCGTCTTGAGTTAAAAAGTCCCTAACATAAGGATACGCTTCATATGCAAATATTAACGCACCTACCGCGCCTACGATCGTAAGCGTCACCGGGGAGGCTAGCCCTGCTAAGACGCCGAAGCCGGCGCTGACAGATGCGACATCATATAAGACATCGCGCACATCTTTTTCAGTGACAGTTCCATCGTCTAACTTGTCGAAAAAGTCCGCTAAGCTACCGACCATTCCCCCTTGGCCGCTGAGAAACATTCCATAAGCTTTGCCAATCGGTCCTCCTAATTTGGCGCCCGCATTACTAGCTAGAAATTGTATGGCATTTGTAGCAGTTTCAATTCCTTCAGCGGAGCTCATGTTAAATTCCTTTAGTGAAATATTGCTATTATAATAAGTCCTGCTATTGCAGCGATGCTGCCAGCCACTCTTGCAGTGAATGTTGATTTATAATAAATGAGTTTATGTCGCTGTTCTTTGTTTGGCGCTTCAGCAGATTTTAATCGAGCGATCTCTGATTTAACCGACTTTGAATATCCAAACACATCAGAGGCGTATAGAATAATTCCCACCCCTATTACTAATAATGCAGAGCCTAAGCCAATCATCTATGATTCCTTTGCGAATATGTAAGCATAAGGGCTGGTTGCGACCTATGCGGTCTCGGCTGGATGCGCCCGTTAGATAGGATGGTGCTTGGTAACGTAGATTTCGAAACCATCCAGTAATGTATGTTGATTTCAAATCTTTTCTTAGTTTTACCATTTTTTTTGCTAACAAAAATCCAAGCGAAGCTATCAGTGGTGCTTAGGGTGCTGACTAGACTTTGCTCCAAGTCCCTGGAAAGGTAGGTGAATGTAGCGTTAGTGAATTGGAATAATGGAAGTGAATGCTCCGGCATTTTTTTGGCTTCCTTGCATTGCAAAAATCACTAAAAATCGTTGCCTCTGTTCGATAGTATGCAGTTCAGCAATCGGAGCGAAAGGTTGAGCTGACGATCGGTAAATTTTTTTTTTCTGAAGGTCGCTTGAAATTTCGATTTTCTAGTCTATGTGAGATTCGGATTTTGAGGATCTTCTTATTGTATTTTTTCAATCTGAATAAGAGTGTGCATTTCTGTGGTTCAAGATGTGTTTGACAAGCTATTCCAGATGCAATCAGGTCAGCTATTTTTCTCTAACTCATTGATTGAAGGAGGAACAATGGTCTGCTGGGATGGCTACGTTACTGAAGCATAAACTCTATTGGAGGGCTTAGAGTTATATGTTGTATACAATCATGAATAAGGCTGCTGAAAGAGCGTTATTCGGAGCGTACTTTTAGTTGTTTAGATGCACTATTTGGCTAGGAGGGGCGGCTATGCCTATGAGAGTCGAGGATAGAAGCTGCGCCGCGAGGCCATTGGGTTTTTAGATTTCGCTGAAGACGGTGAAGATTCCTTAAGCTAAAGTGAACTTCATCGCGCCCCTTCCAATGGCTTGCTCTGCCAAAATCGGCTTTCACTAAGCTCCCAAAATGCCTATGTCTACGATCATCGTAGAATGGCTTCACTACAGCCGATGTTAGCACTTTTTCTAGAGAGCGCTAGGTTTGGCGCTTTTGCTATAGACGTTTACCGAAGTATTATCCGTACATATATAAAAGATCGTCGATCAGCTCAAGCTCCTGCTTTGTGTACTGGACCTTGTTGTACCGTCTAATGTCCTCGAGCACACCTCTTATCGGAACCTGCCGCGAAGGGTCCTGTACAATTTCGATCAGACGGTCGTAATCCGGATCTCTTCCCTTGAGGTATTTTTCAATCAGTTCTTTGAGCGCTATGCGCGCCTCTAGATCGGTCAGCACTGTTACTTCTCCGGCAAGATGGTGACTTCATCCGCTTTGATGATGGTGGTGGTACCCGGTTTGGGGATGAGTTGCTGCGCACCACCCGTACCGTACTCAGGGTAGGCTTTGGTGAACGGTTCCAGATTAGGACCTTTCCCACCAAGCTCGTACGGCACTGTAGCGTTGGGCACACCATCTTTGTAGAGTTGAAGCGTGTCAAACTTCAAACGTAGACGCCCATCGCTCCATGCCGGATCCGGGTCGGCCGCGGTAACGTGCTTCGGTGCTCGTACCTGGAAAGCTTCCGTTGCGGCATCTCCCGTCTCAAATTTTTCAAAACCAAAATACGAGAGCCTTGCTTCCTGAGTGTTGATAGTGTTTTGCGCGTGAGTGTTCACCGTTCCATCAGCATTCTTGTAGCCCATATATCGGTAACCTGTCGCGGGCAAAGTCGAGTCCGGCCCGGAAGGACCGACATAGAAGTCTGGCTTCGACTCGACGACTGCCGGTGGAGTGACGTCTCCAGTCTTTACGCTGGAGTCTGCAAGGGTAGGGGAAGTGCTCGGAGAAGATGATCCTCCAGGCTTGGGGCAGTTCGCAGCGGGCTTCATTGGTGCCTTTTTCGCAACACCAGAAATCGCTTTAGTAATCGCCCTGAACATTAGACCGAGCGGGTCTACCCAGCCGGTAGGGTTGGGGGCGTACTGGTAGTTGTTCAGGCCACCTGCAAGCTTTACCGGGTCGGGGGTTAGAAAACGTCCTGTGCTCGGGTTGTAGTACCGGTGGCGGTTGTAATGAAGTCCACTCTCTGCGTCGAAATACTGGCCTTGAAACCGTAGCGGGTTGTCGATCTCCGCGACATCCAGCGCAGCCAGGTTTCCATAGGCCCGATACTTGGCCGACCACATGATCGCGCCGCTGTAATCGGTAAGCTCCTGCGGCGTGCCCAATTGATCGAGCTGATAATAGAACGGCGTGGCTTTCAGTGGGCCTTCACCGTCGAGCATCGCCAAGGGGCGAAAGCTGTCCGGCTCATAGACATAGGTGCGATATCGATTTTCACCACTCTCTACAATCAGCCGTTCGCCTTGCCAGAGGAATTCGGTGGCGTGGCCATCGACTGTTTTCTCGATACGTCGACCGAAGGCGTCGTACTTGTAGGTCGCGATACTGCCGCCGGGGAGGCTGACGCCGATCAAGCGATGCTGGCAGTCATAGCTGTATTCAGTGACGAGCTTCTGTCCGGTACCTCGCCGCTCGCGAATCAGATTTCCGTAGGCGTCGTAGTCGTAGTGACGGTCGCCCTGCATGAGCAGCCGGTTGCCTTGGACGTTTGCAGCGTTGGCGGTGCCTTCGTTGTTCTGGCCCAGCAGATTGCCGGCAGGGTCGTGCGCGAAGCTCTCCGGTGTTGCACCCCGGACGCTGATCAGGCGATCCAGAGGATCGTAATGAAAGTTGCGGGAGCCTTTGAAGCTATCATTGATGCCTGCAAGGTTACCCGCCGCGTCGTAGTTATATCGGCGCTGCAGTACGATGCTGTCGCGTTGGCTGACGCTGTGAGCCTGCAAGCGCCCCTGATCGTCGTATTGATACTGACTCAACAACAAGCCTTGTTGACGTTGCTGTTCACGACCAGCCTTGAACTGGTGAGATGTGAGGCGAGAACCGTTGAGGTCAATGTTGCTGAGATTACCCCCGGACAATCGGCGATAGTCGAGCTTGCTACCGTCCGGTAGACGGCAATGTTTGAGTTGACCGACGCTGTCGTACTCGTAGCGCAGGGTCCCCCAACCCTGATGCTCGGTGATCAGCCGATCTTGGGAGTCGTATTCATAAGCCAGTGGCCAGTGACCGTCATCGACATTGACCAGGCGACCGAGCGCGTCATAGCTGTAGTGAATTTCCTCACCATCAGCCAGTGTTTTCACGAGCAGGCGGCCAGCGGAGTCACGCTGATATTCGGTGACCAGTTCGCTACCGTCGTCGCCGTACTCAGTTTTCTTCAGCAGGTTCCCATTCAGGTCGTATTCGTAGGCAGTACGGCGACCATCAAATCCAGTTTCCTGCTGTATGAGCCCGTTTGAGTAATAGTCGAGCTGATAATGTTCGCCCCGCTCATTTTCGATCTCAGTCAGCAGCAGGCGTGAGTTGTCATAGCGATAGCGCAGCTCACTGCCGTCCGGGTTGATGCGGCGGCTGACAAGTTGCAGGTTGTCGGCGTATTCGTAGCGAGTAATACGGCCCAGTCCATCGCGCTCGGCTGTGACTTTGCCGTAGGCGTTATAGGTATAAGTGCGGGTCGCACCGCCAGGCTGTGTGGTCTGCGTCAAGCGGCCAGCCGCATCCCATTGGTAATGGGTGATCGAGCCGTGTTCGTCCTGGCGGGTGATTTGACGACCCAGTGCGTCGTAGCGGTATTTACGACGACCACCATCGGGCAATGCTTCTTCGAGCAATTGACCCAGTCCATTCCAGGCGAGCTGATGCCGTCCGCCGTCTGGATGAACGATCTCTAGCACACGACCTTGGGCATCGTATCTGTAGTGTGTTTCGTTGCCGTCAGGATCTGTCTGGCGGGTGATATCGCCTTGGCTATTTCGCTGGTATTTCCAGCTCGCTTTACCTCGGTGAATCTCACTCACAAAGCCATGTCGATATTCGTAGAACGTCGGCGCATCTTCAGGAGGAATAACAACGGCAAGCAGGCCGGCATCGTTGTAACGGTATTCGGTAATTGCTCCGAGAGGATCCTTTTCTGCAATCAGCCGACCTTTGTCGTCATAGGCCTTCTGAGTCTCAGCGCCGTCCGCAGCGGTCTCGCTGATGAGTCGAGCATTTTCGTCATGCACATAAACTTGCTCGCTACCATCAGCGTTTGTAACGGTAACCTTGCCGGCATCGTCCCAAGCGTACTGCGAGTCCATCTGCGAAAAACTGGCCCAGTGACGGATGCTGCGTGACGATTTGCCTTCGTTTTCCCACTCCCAGAAAAAGCTCGCACCACCGGCCAGTTGTCGTTCCAAAATGACGTGATGGTCGTTGTAACGGTAGTGTTCAGTTTCACCGGCAGCATTGGTGGCGCTGATGAGCTGGCCTTGCGCGTTGTACCGATAGGTCACCAGCGTTTGAACGGTGATCCAAGGCTCCTGTCGTTGACCCTGATCCGTGTACTCAGCACGGCGCTGCTGATAATCCACGGCAACGATATGACGGTCTTCGTGGCGGACTAAAAGGGAGCGTCCGGCGTTGTTGTCGATGCGTTGGATTCGGTCAGCGAAGTCGTAACTCAGCTGTAACTGGTTGTTGTACGCGTCACTGATGGTGATCAAGCGGCCCGCACGGAAATGATAAAAGCGCGGATTCTGCCCGGCCTGCGTCAGGATGAGTTCGCCTGGCGTCGATCCCAGGTAGATGGCCGCTTTCGACAGGCTGTTGATAATGGCGGGGCGTTGCTGCGTCGGCATGGGAAAACGAGTGGTTCGGTTTTCGTTATCCGTCCACAGGACGCCCTCATCATCCAGATCCAGTCGATGAGAAAGAGCGTGGCTCCATCCAAACCCAAGGCGGCTGTCGATCTCGACCGCACTAGTGCGATAAAGGCGCGTCCACTCAAACGGTAGCAGGCCATCGAGTTGGCCATCGGTGAGAGTCAGTAATTCTTCGCCCGTGACCATCGAGACCGGGCAGCCATTGGTGCAGGTGTCTTGCGCCGGCGCCGCACTCTTGTCGTCAGGATTCTTCGATTGTTTCGAGGCGTCATCAGGGCGCTTGCCGTGTTCAACGGTCGCATTACGTTTGCCATCAAAACGTAGCTGCGCGACTCCTTTTTCTACTCGCGTTGCTACTCCACGAGCGGCGACCGCGACGTATTTGCCGACGTAACCCATGAAGCCCTTGATGATGCTGAATAACGACTTCACGAATCCGGTGACAGCTTTGACGATGATCTGGCCGTACTTCGCTAAACGTGCGGCCAGATAAAATAGCCCGGCGCCTTCGGCTGCGACGGTCAATACGACCGAAATCACGATGTCGATGAGAATTCCGATGACGGCTGCAGATGTCATCTTCGCCGTTTGGCCAGCCGCCTGCGTCGGTGGCAATGCTGAAACCCAGATTGAAGCGCAATGCACCATCAAGAACAGCGCAGCCTCGTCGCTGGCAAGCAACATGGCCTGTTTCATCACATCTGGCGCCTCTTTGGCCAGCTTGATCAGTTCCTCTGCACCGGCCCCTAAATCCTCTGCGAACTTTTTAGGGTTTTGAAGGATGTCCAAGGCCTTTGAGATGCCATCCCAAACGCCTTTGATAGCTTCCCATCCACCTTCGAGAATGCCGACCCCAATTGCCATCGCTTTGGCTGACGCACTCTGATTCGACCACTGCGGTTTGAAGCCTGCCCATTCTTTGCGCAGGAATCCTTCGAGATCGGCAGCTAAGCCGTCGTAGGATTTGAACAGCGTGTCGATCTGCGCAGGCGTCACCTGATCGTGGACATGGATTTTATAGGATTTTCCAGGCTGTCCCTGAAAACTGCCTTTGCCCTGTTTGTCCAAGGTAATCGTCGACTTGGCGCCCCCGTCCACGGCAATGATATCGACTTTGATATCGCCGATAGGAATGTCGAAAACCGATTCGAATTTGCTCTCAATCAGCAATGGTCCTACAAGCGGGCACTTGGCGACGTATGAAAAATCACCATCAGTCATGCTGACAGACTTGCTCGAGTCACCGGCCTTGATCACGCGCTCCATACCAAGCAGGGAGGGCATGTCAGCTGCTCGGCTGGCTTTGTCAGCAAGCTGTGCGTACCAGCTCTTGGTTTCCTCGCGGTACAGCTTGAGGCTGTTTTTGAAGGAGTCCAATTGGGTTTCAATAGTGGCAACGCGATCCATCAGCCTTGCTCCAGAATCAGGTGGTTTAACAGTGCTTCTTTAAGGTTTTTCGGCGCATCCGGGTGGCGCACGAAACGGCTGACTTTCAGCTTCAGGTTGTTCTCTGGCCAAGCGTTGTAAATGTCCGGACGTTCTTCTTCGAGCCATTGCAGGAGATTGCCAATCAGTGTCGAAGGGTTTTCCTTGGTCAAACTGTCCAGCAACGGCTTCGGCACTTCCCACCACGGCCAATCCCGCACCTTCGGCAAAACCCGTGTCCCAACCTCCAGCGTTTGCCCGTTAATCAGATACCGTTCAAACACCGGCAGCACTTCTCCGGCCTTGTCTTCCAGCCCCTTCAGAATCGGGTAGATATGCCTGCCATCCCAGAACCGGAAAAACACCTCAGTCCCGTCAGGCATCTTCACTTGTGTCAGGCTGCGCAGGTGCTCGAACACGTCGTTCGGTTCGGCGCGTGAGACGGCCAGCCAGCCCCAGTCGAGGGCGTCGGTTTCGGCGATCCAGGGCAGGAATGCCGAGTTCGGTTTGAGTTCGGTGACGTAGGGCATCACCGGTTGCCAGGTGGAGTAGGGCGTGCCGCCCCAGATCGGCAGGAGCTGGGCGGTGGGTTCGGTCAGGTACAGGGTTTTCAGCGCGTCGGCATCGCTTGCTGCGCTGACGATCAGGTACAGGCGCTCGCCAGTCTGCAACGGCTGTTGTGCCAGCCAGTCCTTGGGTGTCAGTCGATCAGATGGCACAGGCACCTGCCTTGCATTTTTCGCACTCTTCGCAGAACGGCGCATTACGTTTGAGAGTGTTGATTTGCGCCGGGGTCAGCACGGCGCCAGCCTTGTCGGCATCCGCCTGCTTCAACACGCCCGGCAGCAGTGGGGCGGCGCCGGTGCCGCTGCCCGGTCCACCACCGGAGTTGATGTTGATCGCCGGCCCGCTCATGGTCACGCCGCCGCCGTCGATCTTGATGAAGCTGCCACCGCCGACCAGCGTCAGTTCAGCCCCGGCTTCCAGCACCACCTTCATGCCACTGCTCAGGTGAATTTCCTGGCCGGCGTCGATGAATTGTCCGGTGCCGATCTTGATGTGCTGGTTCACGCCCACGGTCAGGTGGTCGTTGGCCCGTGCTTCGACTTTGCGGTCTTCATAAACCGTGTGGTGTTCTTCGGCCTTGAATTCCGTGTAGCTGTTCTTTTCCACGACGTCGTGGCGTTCGTTGCCGACGCGGATTTTCTGGTCGTGTTCGATGTTCTCGTCCCAGTCGCGCTGGGCGTGGAGGAAGATCTGTTCCTGGCCTTTCTTGTCTTCGATGCGCAGTTCGTTGAAGCCGCCACCGCCCATCGAGCTCAGGGTTTTGAAGGTGGTGCGGGTCTTGTTCGCCGGCAGGGCGTACGGGACGGTGTTTTCCTTGTGGTACAGGCAGCCGCTGATCAGCGGCTGGTCGGGGTCGCCCTCGAGGAATGTCACCAGCACTTCCATGCCGATGCGCGGGATGGCGATGCCGCCGTACTGGGCGCCGGCCCAGGCGCTGGAGACACGCAGCCAGCAGCTGGTCTTGTCGTCGGCCTGGCCGTCGCGGTCCCAGTGGAACTGGACTTTCACGCGGCCGTATTCGTCGCAGTGGATTTCTTCGCCTTTCGGGCCTGTGACCACGGCGCTCTGGCTGCCGAGGATGCGCGGTTTCGGGTGGCGCAGGGGCGGGCGGTTCGGCACGTCCCACGGGGTGGCCTGGAAGCGGTTGCGGTAACCCTGATGGAAATCGTCTTTGAGCGCGGTGGTGTCGCTGGTGACCGACTCTTCCAGCACCTGCGGCTGCTTGCCTTCGTGGTGGACTTCGGTGAGCAGCCACAGGTCATTCCACTTGGCCTTCGGGTGTTCTTTGAGTGCGAGGAAATGGCCGCTGACCAGCAACGGCTGGTCGCTCTTGCCTTCGGCGAGCTGGAAGTCGCTGCGATGACGTTCGAGGGCGCGTTTGGCCAGGTGTTTGCCGCGCTCGCGGTCGATGAAACGGCCCGGGTAATCGTAGTCCTCGAGGTCGGGGAGGGCGTCGCCGCGGTTTTCGCTTTCCAGCGTCAGGCGCGGTTTTTCGAAGTCGTAGTCGCGGCGGGTGGTGCGGCTGGTACGGGTTTCCAGGCGCAGGTCGAAGCGTTTGATCACCGGGTTGCTGGCGACCATGCCGGAGTCCTGCTGATAGGCCACCGGCGCCAGTTTCTTGAACACCGTCTGGTCGTCGCCGAACACCAGTTTGTGGCCCGTGGCGCTGTGCTGGAAGTGGTAGTGAATGCCTTCTTCTTCGCACAGGCGCTGGATGAAATGCAGGTCCGATTCGTCGTATTGCACGCAGTAAATGCGGTCGGGGTAGATCGAGCCGGTCTGGAAGGCGTAGGCGTTGCCCTGGATGCCGTGTTCTTCGAGGACCTTGCCGATGATTTTCGGCACGCTGAGGTTCTGGAAGATCCGCTGGTTGATCCGGTGCGCCAGGTACGCCAGTTGCGGGCGCAGGGTCACGGAGTAGCGCGTCAGGCGCTTGCCGGAATCGCCTTGCGCGGCGCGGTAGATCAGGCCGTGGATACCGCTGCCGTCGGGCGACAGCTGCAGGAAGGCCGGTTTGTGCAGCAGGGTTTCGAGGTCCAGCGACGGCTGCTCACTGACCAGCTCCACCTCGAACACAAAAGGCTGGCTGATGGCTTCCCG
>NZ_JBQEPG010000053.1:0-14304 GCF_052045635.1 Pseudomonas sp. 22189 | reverse complement strand
TGTGGGAGCGAGCCTGCTCGCGAAGGGGACTGCCAGGTCACTGAAGATCGCGGATCAGATCAGCCCGCCTTCATCTTCATCGATCAACTGGCTCAACCCGCCCAACGCTTCCCGTGCCTGGGTCCGGTCCATCAGTTTGGCCTGCGCCGCCGGGGGCAGGTCGGTGACGCGGATCACGCCCTTCTGGGTCAGCACCTGAATCAGGTCGTCGAGTACCCGAATCATTTCAAAGTCGCTCTGCTTGAGCTGTTTGAGGCTGTTTTCCACGGCCGCGTTGGCGAACCAGGCCTGGATGTCATGGTGGTCGGCCGGCAGCGTTTCCGTGGCCTCGGCGTAGGCCGCCGCTTCCACGCGAATCAACTGACCCTGCGCATCGCGTTGCACGTAAAACATTGAGCATCCCTCAGAAAGAACCAGCGTCATGCTGTCAGCAGCATAGGCCAACTGCGCGCGAGTATGCGGGCTGGCGACGAAATCGTCACCGCCGAGTTAGCCGCAAACGTGACGGCCGCCCCAAGGGGCGGCCGTTTTGTTCACGCATCAGCTGTTGTTGTGGTCGACCTTGATGGTCGGATCGCTGCCGGCGATCAGGTTGTGAATGTTGGCGCTCGACCAGTTGTTGCCTTCCAGTTTGATCGTCACGTCCGGCGTGGCGGCTGCCGCGTCGCCGGAGTTGAACTTGCCCGCCGAGCTGACTTGCAGCGACGACGTGCCATCAACCGTGGTGATCTTCAGGAAGTTGTCGATGGTGCTGCCGGTTTCGCCCTGCAACAGGTCACGCAGGTCGATGCGGTCGCCTTCGCTGGCGTTGAAGTCCTTGATCACGTCGTTGCCGGTGTCGCCTGCTTTCCAGACGAAGGTGTCAGCACCGGAACCACCGATCAGGATGTCATTGCCCTGGCCACCGATCAGCGTGTCGTTGCCGGTGCCGCCGAGCAGGATGTCATTGCCCTTGCCGCCGTCGAGCAGGTCGTTGCCGCCCGAGCCGAACAGGATGTCATTGCCTGCGCCACCCAACAGCGTGTCGTTGCCATCGTGCGCACCGGAGACATCGAACGCCTGATAGTGCTCGGTGATGTACTGGTGCACATTGCTGGTAGTGACTTTGCTGACATCCACGCCGGTCTGCTGCGCCACGAACGCCTGCATCGCCTGATAACCCTCGCCGGCAATGCCGTTGAAGCTCACCAGGTCGCCGAACAGGATGTCGTTGCCGTCGCCACCGCTGACGGTGTCGTTGCCCGGCATCGTTGCTTCGGTATGGCCGATGATCGAGTTGGCCAGATCCTTCGGATCGATGTTGGTTTGCGGCAAGTGATCCGAGTCATACGGTTTCAGGTCGTTGAGGCTGACACCGCTGTTGATACCGATGGCTTCGACATTCGACAGACCGCTGAGCAAGGCGAAGCTGCTGCTGGAGTTGTCGGTGGTGGCAGTCGTGGTGCTGTTACCAGTACCGGCCAGGCTCGACAGCTCGTAGGTGCCATCACCCTGAGCGTGGACAGTGCCCAGGTTGGTGGTGGTCCAGCCGCGGCCGTTGTAGGTCTGCAACTGGGCATAACCGCTGGCGGTGATGCTCAGGTAATGCGTATTGTCGATGTACGTGCTGAAGGTATCGCCCAGCTTGTAGTTGCTGGTCGTGACCACACTGTCGAACTTCACGCTGCCATACAGCGTCGGGTTGGTCTGCTCGCCGCTCTGGTAGTAGGTCGGCTGGCCGTCGGTGATGAAGTAGGTAAGGTTCTTCGCCCCGGTGTTGGCCAGCGCTTCCGTGCTCTGGAAAAAGTTGGCCGTGGTCTTGAACACGTCTTCGTAGTTGGTGCCGCCACCGGAGGTCATCGAGTCGAGTACGGCTTTGAGCTGGGTCAGCGCGTTCGGGTCGTTGAGGTTGACCGAGACTGACTTGTTGACCTGGGTATCGAAGTCCACCAGGAAGATGTTCACCGTGCCCGAATTGCTGCCGCCCAGGCTCTGCTTGAGGGTGTTGAACACCGAGGTCAGCGAGTCTTTGGCCGCGTTGATCGACGAGGTGCTCATACTGCCCGAGCTGTCGACCATGAACGCAATGTTGTAGTTGGTGCCCGGCACCACGGTCAGACCGCCGATGTCGGCGACCATGATGTCGTTGCCGTCGGTACCGTTGAAGGTGTCATCGCCCGAAGTACCGACCACGGCGTTGTACACCGCCGGCACCACGGTGACCGGAATCGTCGCGGTGCTGCTGGCCGAGCCGCCGACCATCTCGGTGGAAGTCGACGTCACGGTCAGGTTGAACTGGCCGTTGTAGTAGGTCGGCGGGGTCACGGTCAGGCTGCCGAGGCTCCAGCCGGTGACGTTGGCTTCGCCGTTGCTCGCGGTGACAGTGAAACTGTGGCCATGGCCGTCGGAGAGTACCGAACCGACCGGCGCACCGCTGATCTTCACGCTCAGGGTTTCCGAGCCGTCGGTGTCGGTCAGCGCGGTGTTGATCGCCGACAGTTTCACCGTGGTGCCTTCGGCGCCGGTGTTGAGTTTGTAGCCGTCGTAATAACCTTCGCCGTTGGTACCGTGCAGGTCGGAGACGGTCACACCGGCGTTCACCAGATCCTGCACGCCGGTGTAGATCGGCACGCCGGCGCTGCTCAGGTCGATCGGCGTGCTGCCGTTGACCGACAGGTTCACGTCATAGCTGCCCGGGCCGCTCTGGTTGTGGTGGTAGATGTCCAGGGTGTAGTAGCCGCTGGTGGTCGGGGTGAACGAACCGCTGATCGTACCGCCCGCGCCCCAGGTGCCCGACGCCACGCTCTTGCCGCCGATGGTGATCAGCAGGCTGTCGTCAGCCACGCCGCTGAAGCTGTAGGTCTTGCCGGCTTCCAGATAGATCAGGCCCGAGGTTTTCGACGCGGTGCCGGCGGTCACGCTGCCGTCGGACTGCACGTTGGTCACGTTGGTGCTGGAGTTCGGGGTGCCGGCGCCATCGATCACGTTTTTCAGCGTGGTCGAGTCAGCGCCATTGCCGCTGGTACCCAGGCCCGCCAGACCGGTCCAGACTTCCTTGACCAGTCCGGTGGATTTCACGCTGTTGTCGGCCACGCTCACGGTCGGTGCATCCGCCACTGGCGTGATGTCGATCTTCACGGTGCCGGTGTTGCCCAGCAGTTGGCCGTCGGTGGGCTGGAACTTGATCTGCGCGTAGTCGGCCTGGTTGTTGCCCAGGCCGGTGCCGCCGTAACCGTTGACGCCCGACTCGTTGGCATCCGGCAGGAAGCGCAGCTTGCCAGCGTCGATGTCAGCCTTGCTGAAGGTCTGGTTGTTGGCGACGTCTTTCCAGGTCGAACCGTCCAGGTACTGCAGTTTGCCTTCGCCCGGCAGCTGGGTGATTTTGATCCCCAGGCTGCTGGCCGGGCTGTCGACGTCGGTCACACCGAAGGTCGACCAGCCGAGGATCAGCGGGGTGTCTTCGGTGCCGGTGACGTTGACTGGCGCTGCAATAGGCGCATCGTTGACCGCCACCACGTTGACCGTGGTGGTCGCGGTGTTGGAGTAGTTGCCGCCATCGGTCACGGTCACGGTGATGATCCGTGGCACGGTGCTCGGGTCTTCACTGCTGTTGGTGAAGGTGATGTTCTTGATGGCCTGCATGTAGTCGGCCAGCGTCGCGTTACCCGACAGGGTCAGGGTCACGGTGCCGTTGGTGCTGTTGGCATTGATGGTGATGCCGTTGACGCTGTTGCCGAGGTTCAGCGCATCGCCGTCCTGACGGTTGGTCAGGACGATGGTCGCACCGGTCAGCATGGTGCTGTCCGGGTCGGTGATCGTCAGGTCGGTATCGGCAATCGACACGCCGGCGCCCGGCGTGTTTTCGGTGAACGTCACCTTGTAGTCGGCACCGGTGGCGCCGCTGGAGTTGTTGGCATCCAGGTCGATGACCGGTGGTGCATCGTTGTCGATGATCGAGGTGCTGACGCTGCCGTTGGTGCTGCTGACAGCCAGGTTCTCGAAATTGCCACCGGTGGCCGAGTCGATCTTGACCACGAAGTTCTCGGTGCCTTCGGTGATCTTGTCATCGATGGTCGCGACGTTGAACTGCGCGCTGCTGGCGCCCGCCGGGATCTTCACGGTGTACACGCCAGTGAAGTCCGAACCGTCGGCGGCGGTGCCGCTGTAGACGATTTTCAGGGTCACGTCGGTTTGCGCCGGGTGGGTCAGGCTGACGGTGTAGCTGGCGGTCTGGCCTTCGGTCACCGAGGTGCTGCCGGTGATGCTGACGGTGGTGGTATCGATGGTATCGGCGACGCTGGTGACGGCCGGTGCCGTGCTCGGTACCAGGTTCTCGAAGTTGCCACCGCTGGCATTGGTGATGGTCGCCTGCACGCTGCCGGCGTCTTTGTAGACATCGTCAGCCGGAGCCGGAACGGTCACGGTGCCGGTGATTTTACCGGCGTCGATGGTGATCACCGAGCCGTTGCTCAGGGTCACGGTCACCGGGGAACCGGCAGCGTTGCTCAGGGTTGCGGTGTAGGTGATCTGGCCGCCCTCGTTCACCGCCGGGGTCGCGCTCAGCGACAGGCTGGTGGTGTCGACGGTGTCGATCACGGTGGTGCTGACCGGGGTTTTGTCGGCCACGAGGTTTTCGTAATTGCCGCCGGTCACGTTGCTGATCGAGTTGGTCAACGGCGCGTGGCCAGTCAGTGCATCGTTTGGCGCGATGCTGGTCACGGTGCCGGTGGTCTTGCCGATGTCGATGGTGATGGTCTGGCCGTTGGCCAGGGTTACCACGACTGGCGAACCAGTCACAGGCGCACCGACGGTGGCGGTGTAGGTGACGGTGCCACCTTCGGCCACGGTGCCCGTGGCGGTGAGTTTCACCCCAGTGGTGTCGATGGTGTCGGTGACGCTGGTCACGGCTGGCGTGGTGCTTGGTACCAGATTTTCGAAGCTGCCACCGGTGGCAGTCTTGATCGTGGCCTGCACGGTGCCGGCGTCTTTGTAGACGTCGTCCGCTGGAGCCGGAACGGTGACGGTGCCCGTGGTTTTGCCTGCATCGATCGTGATCACTGCACCGTTGCTCAGGGTCACGGTCACTGGCGAGCCAGCGGCGTTAGTCAGGGTTGCGGTGTAAACGATCGAGCCGCCTTCGGCCACGGTGCCGGTCGCGGACAGCGACAGGTTGGTGGTGTCGACGGTATCAGTCACGGTGGTGCTGACCGGCGTTTTGTCGGCCACGAGGTTCTCGTAGTTGCCGCCGCTGACGTTGGTGATGGCGTTGGTCAGTGGAGCGTGGCCGGTCAGCGCGTCGTTTGGCGCAGTAGTGGTCACGGTGCCGGTGGTTTTGCCGATGTCGATGGTGATGGTCTGGCCGTTGGACAGAGTCACCACGACTGGCGAACCTGTGACTGGCGCACCGACGGTGGCGGTGTAGACGACGTTGCCGCCTTCAGCCGCTGTACCGGTGGCAGACAACTTCACGGTAGTGGTGTCGATGGTATCGGTGACGCTGGTCACGGCCGGTACGGTGCTTGGTACCAGGTTTTCGAAGTTGCCGCCGCTGGCATTGGTGATGGTTGCCTGCACGGTGCCGGCGTCTTTGTAGACGTCATCAGCCGGGGCAGGAACGGTCACGGTGCCAGTGGTTTTGCCCGCGTCGATAGTGATCACCGCGCCGTTCGACAGGGTAACGGTCACTGGCGAGCCAGCCGCGTTGGTCAGGGTCGCGGTGTAGATGATCGAACCGCCCTCGGCGACCGTGTTGGTGGCACTGAGGGTCAGGTTGGTGGTGTCGACAGTGTCGGTCACGGTGGTGCTGACCGGGGTTTTGTCGGCCACCAGGTTTTCGTAGTTGCCACCGCTCACGTTATTGATCGCGTTGGTCAACGGCGCGTGGCCGGTCAGCGCGTCATTCGGCGCGATGCTGGTCACGGTGCCGGTGGTTTTGCCGATGTCGATGGTGATGGTCTGGCCGTTGGCCAGGGTCACGACGACAGGCGAGCCGGTAACTGGCGCACCAACGGTAGCGGTGTAAGTGACGGTGCCACCTTCGGCCACGGTGCCCGTGGCGGTGAGTTTCACGCCCGTGGTGTCGATGGTGTCGGTGATGCTGGTCACTGCTGGCGTGGTGCTTGGTACCAGGTTCTCGAAGCTGCCACCGGTCGCGGTTTTGATCGTTGCCTGAACAGTGCCGGCGTCTTTGTAGACGTCGTCGGCCGGGGCAGGGACGGTGACGGTACCGGTGGTTTTACCGGCGTCGATGGTGATGACTGCACCGTTGCTCAGCGTCACGGTCACTGGCGAACCAGCGGCGTTGGTCAGCGTTGCGGTGTAAACGATCGAGCCACCCTCGGCCACGGTGCCGGTCGCGCTCAGGGACAGGTTGGTGGTGTCGATGGTGTCGGTGACCGTGGTGCTGACCGGGGTCTTGTCGGCCACCAGGTTTTCGTAGTTGCCGCCGCTGACGTTAGTGATGGCGTTGGTCAGTGGCGCATGACCGGTCAACACGTCGTTCGGTGCGGTGGTGGTCACGGTGCCGGTGGTTTTGCCGACTTCGATGGTGATGTTCTGGCCGTTGGCCAGAGTCACGGTCACTGGCGAACCGGTTACCGGTGCACCAACGGTCGCGGTGTAGGTGACGGTACCACCTTCAGCAGCAGACTCGGTCGCGGTCAGTTTGACCGTGGTGGTGTCGATGGTGTCGGTGACGCTGGTCACGGCTGGCGTGGTGCTTGGCACCAGATTTTCGAAGTTGCCACCGGTGGCGGATTTGATCGTGGCCTGCACGGTGCCGGCGTCTTTGTAAACGTCATCAGCCGGTGCCGGGACGGTCACGGTGCCGGTGGTTTTGCCCGCGTCGATGGTGATCACGGCGCCGTTGCTCAACGTCACGGTAACCGGCGAACCGGCAGCGTTGGTCAGCGTCGCGGTGTAAACGATCGAGCCGCCTTCGGCCACGGTACCGGTCGCGGACAGCGACAGGTTAGTGGTGTCGACGGTATCGGTGACCGTGGTGTTGACCGGGGTCTTGTCGGCGACGAGGTTCTCGTAATTGCCACCGCTGACGTTGGTGATCGCGTTGATCAGCGGCGCGTGGCCGGTCAGCGCATCGTTCGGTGCGGTGGTGGTTACGGTGCCGGTGGTTTTGCCGACTTCGATGGTGATGTTCTGACCGTTGGCCAGAGTTACCACGACTGGCGAGCCCGTCACTGGCGCACCAACGGTCGCGGTGTAGGTGACGGTGCCACCTTCGGCAGCAGACTCGGTCGCGGTCAGTTTGACCGTGGTGGTGTCGATGGTGTCGGTGACCTGAGTCACAGCCGGCACGGTGCTCGGTACCAGGTTTTCGAAGTTGCCACCGGTAGCGTTGGTGATCGTTGCCTGAACGGTGCCGGCGTCTTTGTAGACGTCATCGGCAGGTGCCGGAACGGTCACGGTGCCAGTGGTTTTACCGGCTTCGATGGTGATCACAGCGCCGTTCGACAGGGTCACGGTGACTGGCGAGCCAGCCGCGTTGGTCAAGGTCGCGGTGTAGATGATCGAACCACCCTCGGCGACCGAGTTGGTTGCGCTCAGCGACAGGTTGGTGGTGTCGACAGTGTCGGTCACAGTGGTGCTGACTGGCGTTTTGTCAGCCACCAGACTCTCGTAATTACCGCCGGTCACGCCAGTGATCGCGTTGGTCAGAGGAGCATGACCGGTCAGTGCATCGTTCGGTGCGGTGGTAGATACAGTGCCGGTGGTCTTGCCGACTTCGATGGTGATGTTCTGGCCGTTGGCCAACGTCACTACGACCGGCGAACCGGTCACTGGGGCACCGACAGTCGCGGTGTAGGTGACGGTACCGCCTTCAGCGGCAGACTCGGTCGCGGTCAGTTTCACCGTGGTGGTGTCGATGGTATCGGTAACGTTGGTGACGGCCGGAACAGTGCTCGGCACCAGGTTTTCGAAGTTGCCACCGGTAGCAGTGGAAATGGTTGCTTCGACTTTACCGGCGTCTTTGTAAACGTCGTCCGCCGGCGCAGGAACGGTTACGGTGCCAGTGGTTTTACCGGCTTCGATGGTGATCACTGCGCCGTTCGAAAGAGTCACGGTGACTGGCGAGCCAGCGGCATTGGTCAAGGTCGCGGTGTAAACGATCGAGCCACCCTCCGCCACGGTGCCGGTCGCATTGAGCGACAGGTTGGTGGTGTCGACGGTGTCAGTAACGGTGGTCGAAACCGGCGTTTTGTCGGCGACCAGATTCTCGTAATTGCCACCGGTCACGCCGGTAATCGAGTTGGTCAGTGGTGCATGCCCGGTCAGCGCATCGTTCGGTGCTGTGGTGGTCACGGTGCCAGTGGTCTTGCCGACTTCGATGGTGATGTTCTGCCCGTTGGCCAAGGTCACGACAACCGGCGAACCGGTGACCGGCGCACCGACGGTCGCGGTGTAAGTCACGGTGCCGCCTTCAGCCACCGAAGAATCGGCGCTGAGCTTCACGGCGGAGGTGTCGATGGTGTCGGTGACTTCGGTCACTGCAGGAACAGTGCTTGGGACGAGGTTCTCGAAGTTGCCACCGGTGGCGCTGGAAATGGTTGCTTCGACTTTGCCAGCGTCCTTGTACACGTCATCGGCAGGCGCCGGAACGGTCACGGTGCCGGTGGTTTTACCGGCGTCGATGGTGATCACTGCGCCGTTGCTCAACGTCACGGTAACCGGTGAGCCGGCAGCGTTGGTCAGCGTCGCGGTGTAGACGATCGAGCCACCCTCGGCCACGGTGCCGGTCGCACTCAGCGACAGATTGGTGGTGTCGACGGTGTCGGTGACATTGGTCGAAACCGGCGTTTTATCCGCGACCAGATTCTCGTAATTGCCACCAGTCACGTCAGTGATCGCGTTGGTCAGAGGAGCATGACCGGTCAACGCATCGTTCGGCGCAGTGGTAGTCACGGTGCCGGTGGTTTTACCCACTTCGATGGTGATGTTCTGACCGTTGGCCAAGGTTACGACCACAGGCGAGCCGGTAACTGGCGCGCCGACAGTCGCGGTGTAAGTGACGGTGCCACCTTCCGCAGCGGATTCAGTCGCCGTCAGTTTGACCGTGGTGGTGTCGATGGTATCGGTGACATTGGTGACGGCCGGCACAGTGCTCGGTACCAGATTTTCAAAGTTGCCACCGGTAGCGCTGGAAATGGTCGCTTCGACTTTGCCGGCATCTTTGTACACGTCATCGGCTGGCGCCGGAACGGTCACGGTGCCAGAGGTTTTACCGGCGTCGATGGTGATCACTGCGCCGTTGCTCAACGTCACGGTAACCGGTGAGCCGGCAGCGTTGGTCAGCGTCGCGGTGTAGACGATCGAGCCACCCTCGGCCACGGTGCCGGTCGCACTGAGCGACAGATTGGTGGTGTCGACGGTGTCGGTGACATTGGTCGAAACCGGCGTTTTATCCGCCACGAGGTTTTCGTAGTTACCGCCGCTCACGTCGGTGATGGCGTTGGTCAGCGGCGCGTGGCCGGTCAACGCATCGTTCGGCGCAGTGGTGGTGACGGTGCCAGTGGTTTTACCCACTTCGATGGTGATGTTCTGACCGTTGGCCAAGGTCACCACGACCGGCGAGCCAGTCACTGGCGCACCGACAGTCGCGGTGTAAGTGACGGTGCCACCTTCAGCAGCGGATTCAGTTGCGGTCAGTTTGACCGTAGTGGTATCGATGGTGTCGGTCACGTTGGTGACGGCCGGAACGGTGCTCGGCACCAGGTTCTCGAAGTTGCCACCGGTAGCGCTGGAAATGGTTGCTTCGACTTTACCCGCGTCTTTGTACACGTCGTCAGCCGGAGCTGGAACGGTCACGGTGCCCGACGTTTTACCGGCTTCGATGGTGATCACCGCGCCGTTGGACAGGGTCACGGTCACCGGCGTCCCGGCCGGATTGGTCAGGGTCGCGGTGTAAACGATCGAACCACCCTCGTCCACCGAGTCGCTGGCGGTCAGGTTCAGGTTGGTGGTGTCGACAGTGTCCGACACTGAGGTGTTCGCCGGTGTCTTGTCGGCCACCAGGTTTTCATAGTTGCCGCCGGCAACCTTGTCGATGGCCACGCTCAGCGAGCTGCCGCCCGCCAATGGGCTGTTCGGCGCGACGAAGTTCACGCTGCCGGTGGTCTCACCGACGGCGATGGTGATGGTCTGGCCGTTGGACAGGGTGACCACAACAGGCGAGCCTGTTACTGGTGCAGTCACGCTTGCGGTGTAAACCACGGTTTCGCCTTCGGCGACGTTGGCGGTGGCGGTCAACGACACGGTGGAGGTGTCGATGGTGTCGTTGACGGTGGTCACGGCCGGGGTGTTGCTGGTCACCAGGTTTTCGAAGTCGCCACCGGTCGCGCCCTTGATGGTCGCCTCAACGGTGCCGGCGTCCTTGTAGACGTCATCCTTCGGCGCATCGACGGTCACGGTGCCGGAAGTTTTGCCGGCGTCGATGGTAATCACCGCGCCATTGCTCAAGGTCACGGTCACCGGAGTGCCGGCGGCGTTGGTCAGGGTGGCGGTGTAGGTGATCTGCCCGCCTTCGTTCACCGCCGGCGTCGCGCTCAGCGACAGGTTGGTGGTGTCGACGGTGTCGGTCACGGTGGTGCTGACTGGCGTCTTGTCGGCGACGAGGTTTTCGTAGTTGCCGCCGCTGACATTGGTGATCGAGTTGTTCAGCGGCTCGTGACCGTTCAACGCATCGTTCGGTGCGGTGGTCGTCACGGTGCCGGTGGTCTTGCCGATGTCGATGGTGATGGTCTGACCGTTGGCCAGGGTCACAACAACAGGCGCGCCAGTCACTGGAGCGCCGACAGTAGCGGTGTAAGTGACAGTGCCGCCTTCAGCCACCGAAGTATCGGCGGTGAGTTTGACCGTCGAGGTGTCGATGGTGTCGGTGACTTCGGTGACGGCCGGAACGGTGCTCGGCACCAGGTTCTCGAAGTTGCCGCCCGCAGCATCCTTGATCGTGACTTCGACCTTGCCGGCGTCTTTGTAGACGTCATCGGCAGGTGCTGGAACGGTCACGGTGCCGGTGGTTTTGCCCGCGTCGATGGTGATCACGGCGCCGTTGCTCAGGGTCACGGTGACCGGCGAGCCGGCAGCATTGGTCAAGGTCGCGGTATAAACGATCGAACCGCCCTCAGCCACGGTACCGGTCGCGCTCAGCGACAGGTTGGTGGTGTCGACGGTGTCGGTAACGGTGGTGCTGACCGGGGTTTTGTCGGCAACCAGATTCTCGTAGTTGCCGCCGCTCACGTCGGTGATGGCGTTAGTCAACGGCGCATGACCGTTCAACGCATCGTTTGGCGCGGTGGTGGTCACGGTGCCGGTGGTTTTGCCGACTTCGATGGTGATGTTCTGACCGTTGGCCAGGGTCACCACGACTGGCGAACCGGTCACGGGTGCACCGACAGTCGCGGTGTAAGTGACGGTGCCACCTTCAGCAGCCGACTCGGTTGCGGTCAGTTTCACCGAAGTGGTGTCGATAGTGTCAGTGACTTCAGTCACTGCCGGAACAGTGCTCGGAACGAGGTTCTCGAAGTTACCACCCGCAGCATCCTTGATCGTGACTTCAACCTTGCCGGCATCTTTGTAGACGTCATCGGCTGGCGCTGGAACCGTCACGGTGCCGGTGGTCTTGCCCGCTTCGATGGTAATCACCGAACCGTTGGACAGCGTCACGGTGACTGGCGAGCCAGCGGCATTGGTGAGGGTCGCGGTGTAAGTGATCGAACCACCCTCGGCGACCGAGTTGGTGGCGCTGAGCGACAGGTTCGTCGTGTCCACGGTGTCAGTGACGGTGGTGCTGACAGGGGTTTTGTCAGCGACCAGATTTTCGTAGTTGCCGCCGCTGACGCCGGTGATCGAGTTGGTCAGCGGTTCGTGACCCGTCAGCGCGTCGTTTGGCGCGGTGGTGGTCACGGTGCCGGTGGTTTTGCCGACTTCGATGGTGATGTTCTGACCGTTGGCCAGGGTCACAACAACCGGCGAGCCGGTTACCGGAGCACCGACAGTCGCGGTGTAGGTGACAGTGCCGCCTTCAGCGACCGAAGTATCGGCGGTCAGTTTGACGGTCGAAGTATCGATGGTGTCAGTGACTTCGGTGACAGCCGGAACCGTGCTCGGCACCAGGTTCTCGAAATTGCCGCCTGCTGCGTCTTTGATCGTGACTTCAACCTTGCCAGCGTCTTTGTAAACGTCATCGGCTGGGGCGGGAACAGTCACGGTGCCGGTAGTTTTACCTGCTTCAATGGTGATCACCGAGCCGTTCGACAGGGTCACGGTCACCGGCGTACCGGCCGGATTGGTCAAGGTCGCGGTGTAAACGATCGAACCACCTTCGGCAACGGAGCCAGTGGCGCTCAACGTCAGGTCGGTGGTGTCGACGGTGTCGGTAACGGTGGTCGAAACCGGAGTTTTGTCAGCGACCAGGTTTTCGTAGTTGCCACCGGTGACGCCGGTAATCGAGTTGGTCAGCGGTTCGTGACCGTTCAGCGCATCGTTTGGCGCGGTGGTGGTCACGGTGCCGGTGGTTTTGCCCACTTCGATGGTGATGTTCTGACCATTGGCCAAGGTGACAACAACCGGCGAGCCGGTTACCGGTGCGCCGACGGTGGCGGTGTAAGTGACAGTCCCGCCTTCAGCGACCGAAGTGTCGGCGGTGAGTTTGACCGTCGACGTATCGATGGTATCGGTCACTTCGGTAACAGCCGGAACGGTGCTCGGCACCAGGTTCTCGAAATTGCCGCCTGCGGCGTCTTTGATCGTGACTTCAACCTTGCCAGCGTCTTTGTAAACGTCATCGGCGGGTGCTGGAACAGTCACGGTGCCAGTGGTTTTACCGGCCTCGATGGTGATGACCGAGCCATTGCTCAAGGTCACGGTCACCGGAGTGCCCGCAGGATTGGTCAGGGTCGCGGTGTAGACGATCGAACCGCCCTCGGCCACGGTACCGGTCGCAGTCAGCGACAGGTTGGTGGTGTCGACGGTATCGGTGACGTTGGTCGAGACCGGGGTTTTGTCCGCCACCAGATTTTCGTAGTTGCCACCGCTCACGTCAGTGATCGCGTTGGTCAGTGGCTCGTGACCATTCAACGCATCGTTCGGTGCGGTGGTGGTTGCGGTGCCGGTGGTTTTACCCACTTCGATGGTGATGGTCTGACCGTTGGCCAGGGTCACGACAACCGGCGAACCGGTCACCGGTGCGCCAACCGTAGCGGTGTAGGTGACGGTGCCACCCTCGGCTACCGAGGTGTCCGCGGTCAGTTTGACGGTCGAAGTATCGATGGTATCGGTAACTTCGGTGACCGCTGGAACGGTGCTCGGCACCAGGTTCTCGAAATTGCCACCGCTGGTTCCGGTAATGCTGACTTCGACCTTGCCGGCATCTTTGTAGACGTCATCGGCAGGCGCCGGAACAGTCACGGTACCGGTGGTTTTACCGGCTTCGATGGTGATGACGGAGCCATTGCTCAGGGTCACAGTCACCGGGGTGCCGGCCGGGTTGGTCAGGGTCGCGGTGTAGACAATCGAGCCACCTTCCGCCACGGTGCCGGTCGCAGTCAGCGACAGGTTGGTGGTGTCGACGGTGTCGGTGACGGTGGTGCTGACCGGGGTTTTGTCGGCCACGAGATTTTCGTAGTTGCCACCGCTCACGTCAGTGATCGCGTTGCTCAGTGGCTCATGACCATTCAACGCATCGTTCGGCGCGGTGGTGGTCACGGTGCCAGTGGTCTTGCCCACTTCGATGGTGATGGTCTGGCCGTTGGCCAGAGTCACGACAACCGGCGAGCCAGTCACCGGCGCACCAACCGTAGCGGTGTAAGTGACAGTGCCGCCTTCAGCGACCGAAGTATCAGCGGTCAGTTTGACGGTCGAAGTATCGATGGTGTCAGTGACTTCGGTGACAGCTGGAACGGTGCTCGGAACAAGGTTCTCGAAATTGCCACCGCTGGTTCCGGTAATACTGACTTCAACCTTGCCGGCATCTTTGTAAACGTCATCGGCAGGCGCTGGAACGGTCACGGTACCGGTGGTTTTACCGGCTTCGATGGTGATGACGGAGCCATTGCTCAGGGTCACGGTCACCGGGGTGCCGGCCGGGTTGGTCAGGGTCGCGGTGTAGACAATCGAACCGCCTTCAGCGACGGAGCCAGTGGCGCTCAACGTCAGGTTGGTGGTGTCGACGGTGTCGGTCACGGTGGTGCTGACCGGCGTCTTGTCGGCCACGAGGTTTTCGTAGTTGCCACCGCTCACGCCAGTGATCGAGTTGGTCAGCGGCGCCTGGCCGTTCAACGCATCGTTCGGCGCGGTGGTGGTCACGGTGCC
>NZ_JBQEPG010000052.1:0-17605 GCF_052045635.1 Pseudomonas sp. 22189 | reverse complement strand
GTAGTTGAATTCGACAAGATCGACAGCGCTCCAGAAGAAAAAGCTCGCGGTATCACCATCAACACCGCGCACGTTGAGTACAACTCGAACATTCGTCACTACGCTCACGTTGACTGCCCAGGTCACGCTGACTATGTGAAGAACATGATCACCGGTGCTGCTCAAATGGACGGCGCTATCCTGGTTTGCTCGGCCGCTGATGGTCCGATGCCACAAACCCGTGAGCACATCCTGCTGTCCCGTCAGGTAGGCGTTCCGTACATCGTGGTTTTCCTGAACAAGGCTGACCTGGTAGACGACGCTGAGCTGCTGGAACTGGTTGAGATGGAAGTTCGCGACCTGCTGTCCACCTACGACTTCCCGGGCGATGACACTCCAATCATCATCGGTTCGGCTCGTATGGCGCTGGAAGGCAAAGACGACAACGAGATGGGCACCACTGCCGTCAAGAAGCTGGTTGAAACTCTGGACAGCTACATCCCAGAACCAGTTCGTATGATCGACAAGCCATTCCTGATGCCAATCGAAGACGTGTTCTCGATCTCGGGTCGCGGTACTGTTGTGACTGGTCGTATCGAGCGCGGTATCGTTCGCGTTCAAGATGCACTGGAAATCGTTGGTCTGCGTGACACCACCACCACCACCTGCACCGGTGTTGAGATGTTCCGCAAGCTGCTCGACGAAGGTCGTGCTGGTGAGAACTGCGGCGTTCTGCTGCGTGGTACCAAGCGTGACGACGTTGAGCGTGGTCAGGTTCTGGTCAAGCCAGGTTCGGTTAAGCCGCACACCAAGTTCACTGCAGAAGTTTACGTTCTGAGCAAGGAAGAAGGCGGTCGTCACACTCCGTTCTTCAAAGGCTACCGTCCACAGTTCTACTTCCGTACTACTGACGTGACTGGTAACTGCGAGCTGCCAGAAGGCGTTGAAATGGTAATGCCAGGTGACAACATTCAGATGACTGTTACCCTGATCAAAACCATCGCGATGGAAGACGGTCTGCGTTTCGCTATCCGTGAAGGCGGTCGTACCGTCGGCGCTGGCGTCGTAGCCAAAATCATCGAATAAACGGTTGTAATGTATTTTTCGGGCCGGCATAATGGTCGGCCTGATTTTGTTTTAGGTCAGTAGCTCAATTGGCAGAGCGACGGTCTCCAAAACCGTAGGTTGGGGGTTCGATTCCCTCCTGACCTGCCAGATTCACTCGGTGTGTCTGGCTTTCTTTTCACAGGATCTTCACAGATGACTCCTAAGGCTGAAGCTCAAGGCTCTCGCTTCGATCTGCTAAAGTGGCTTGTGGTAGCTGCTTTGGTGGTTGTGGGTGTAGTTGGCAATCAGTATTACGCTGCTTCGCCGATCCTGTACCGTGTACTCGCACTGCTCGTGATTGCTGCTGTTGCTGCCTTTGTAGGCCTGCAGACTGCAAAGGGCAAGTCGTTCTTCGTACTGGTTAAGGAAGCGCGCACCGAGATTCGTAAAGTCGTATGGCCAACTCGCCAGGAAACTACGCAGACAACGTTGATTGTTGTTGCTGTGGTTATCGTTATGGCGTTGCTGTTGTGGGGTGTTGATTCCCTGCTCGGCTGGCTTGTTTCCTTGATTGTCGGCTAAGGGTGTCCCGTGGCTAAGCGTTGGTACGTTGTGCATGCTTACTCGGGTTACGAGAAGCATGTCATGCGCTCGCTGATTGAGCGCGTTAAGCTGGCTGGCATGGAAGATGGCTTCGGCGAAATTCTGGTTCCCACTGAAGAAGTGGTTGAAATGCGTAATGGCCAGAAGCGCAAAAGCGAACGTAAGTTCTTCCCAGGTTATGTGCTGGTACAGATGGATATGAACGAGGGTACTTGGCACTTGGTCAAGGATACTCCTCGGGTGATGGGCTTCATTGGCGGTACCGCCGACAAGCCTGCTCCAATCACCGACAAAGAGGCGGAAGCCATTCTACGTCGCGTGGCCGATGGTAGTGATAAGCCGAAGCCGAAGACTCTGTTTGAGCCGGGTGAGGTGGTTCGTGTTACCGATGGTCCGTTCGCTGACTTTAACGGCACCGTCGAAGAAGTTAACTACGAAAAGAGCCGTGTCCAGGTGGCAGTGCTTATTTTCGGTCGCTCTACCCCGGTAGAGTTAGAGTTCAGTCAGGTCGAAAAGGTCTAATTGAACAAGCATCCCAACCCCGCAGCCCTAGGCTGTGGGGTTTTGTCGTCACTGGGATAAACGCGCAAGTAACCGGGGAGCCTTTCGAGGCGTTCGAACCCGTAATTGGAGTGCCTCATGGCCAAGAAGATTACCGCTTACATCAAGCTGCAAGTGAAGGCCGCTCAGGCTAACCCAAGCCCACCTGTTGGTCCTGCTCTGGGTCAGCACGGCGTGAACATCATGGAATTCTGCAAGGCTTTCAACGCCCGTACTCAGGGTCTGGAAGCAGGTCTGCCGACTCCAGTGATCATCACTGTCTACAGCGACCGTAGCTTCACTTTCGAAACCAAATCCACCCCTGCTTCGGTTCTGCTGAAGAAGGCGGCCGGTCTGACTAGCGGTTCCGCTCGTCCGAACACTGTTAAGGTTGGCACTGTTACCCGTGCTCAGCTGGAAGAAATCGCGAAAACCAAAAACGCGGATCTGACTGCAGCTGATATGGATGCAGCCGTGCGTACTATCGCCGGTTCTGCTCGTAGCATGGGCCTTAACGTGGAGGGTGTGTAATGGCTAAGCTGACCAAGCGTCAAAAGGCTATCGCCGGCAAAATCGAAGCAGGCAAGGCCTACAACATTGTAGACGCTGCTGCTCTGCTGGCTGAGCTGTCGACTGTCAAGTTCAGCGAGTCGTTCGACGTTGCTGTAAACCTGGGTGTAGACCCGCGTAAATCCGACCAGGTTGTTCGTAGCGCTACTGTGCTGCCACACGGCACTGGCAAGACCGTTCGCGTTGCTGTGTTCACCCAGGGTCCAGCTGCTGAGGCCGCTCTGGCTGCCGGCGCTGACCGTGTAGGTATGGACGACCTGGCTGCCGAAATGAAAGGCGGCGACCTGAACTATGACGTAGTGATTGCATCCCCGGATGCCATGCGCGTTGTAGGTCAACTGGGTCAGATCCTCGGTCCACGTGGCCTGATGCCTAACCCGAAAGTCGGCACCGTAACTCCAGACGTAGCTACCGCAGTTAAAAACGCCAAGGCTGGTCAGGTTCGTTATCGCACCGACAAAAACGGCATCATCCACACTTCCGTTGGCAAGATCGGCTTCGATGCCGTCAAGCTGAAGGAAAACGTTGAAGCCCTGATCGCTGATCTGAAGCGTATCAAGCCAGCTTCTTCGAAAGGTATCTACGTCAAGCGCGTTACCCTGAGCACCACTATGGGCCCAGGTCTGGTTATCGACCAGAGCTCGCTGGACGCGTAAGACAAAGGTTGGCGCATTTGATTGCGCCAATTGAAAGATTGGGGTCCCTGCCTGGCGGGGGCTATCCAAGACCGTAGGCGACGCAAGTCTTAAACCATAAGCCTACGCAGATGGTGCTCCCGGTTCCTTACCGAATCAGACACCAAAACGACATTCGGTTTCGACCGAGTGAAACGGTAACAAGCAGGAGTTAAACCCGTGGCAATTAATCTCGAAGACAAGAAGGCCATCGTCGCTGAAGTCAACGAGGCTGCCAAAGTCGCTCTGTCCGCTGTCGTGGTTGATGCCCGTGGCGTAACAGTAGGCGCAATGACCGGACTCCGTAAAGAGGCTCGTGAAGCTGGCGTTTACGTACGTGTTGTACGTAACACCCTGCTCAAGCGCGCTGTTGCTGACACTGAATACAGTGTCCTCAACGACGTGTTCACCGGCCCGACCCTGATTGCATTCTCGAACGAACATCCGGGCGCTGCTGCCCGTATCTTCAAAGAGTTTGCCAAGGGTCAGGACAAGTTCGAGATCAAGGCAGCTGCGTTCGAGGGCAAGTTCCTCGCAGCTAATCAGATCGACGTACTGGCAACTCTGCCGACCCGTGACGAAGCAATTTCTCAGCTGATGAGCGTGATTCAAGGCGCTACCAGCAAATTGGCTCGTACTCTGGCGGCAATTCGCGACCAGAAAGAAGCTGCCGCAGCCTAAGGCTCGTCAACTTCTCGCGTTTTTTGTTTATTTCGATGGTCGCGTAGGCCGTCCCCCAATTCAGGAATTGAGTCATGTCTCTGACTAACGAACAAATCATCGAAGCAATCGGCCAGAAATCCGTAGTGGAAATCGTTGAGCTGATCAAAGCGATGGAAGAAACCTTCGGCGTTACCGCTGCTGCCGCTTCGGCTGGCCCAGCTGTAGCTGCTGCTGCTGTTGAAGAGCAAACCGAGTTCAACGTTGTCCTGGTTGAAGCCGGCGAGAAGAAAGTAAACGTGATCAAGGCAGTTCGTGAACTGACCGGTCTGGGCCTGAAAGAAGCCAAAGAGAAAGTAGATGGCGCTCCTCAGGTTGTAGCTGAAGGCGTTTCGAAAGAAGCTGCTGAAGACGCTAAGAAGAAGCTGGAAGAAGCAGGCGCTAAAGTCGAGCTGAAATAAGTATCGACTTTGCTCCTCCAGCCCGAGCGTCAAGCGACAGGCTGATGGCTGGTGGCTCTTGCCACCGGCCTTTTTCCGTTATTGGCAGCCGACTGGGTCGGTGCTGATAAAGGCGCTGTAACCACCCGATGCGGTGGCGCAAACCATGGGGTTTGCACGATTTTCTGGCTGCTCCCGTCGGGAGGGGCCAAACAAGCAGGTGACCAAGCTGGGGAACGCTGATGGCTTACTCATATACTGAGAAAAAACGTATCCGCAAGGACTTTAGCAAGTTGCCGGACGTCATGGATGTGCCGTACCTCCTGGCCATCCAGCTGGATTCGTATCGTGAATTCTTGCAAGCGGGAGCGACTAAAGATCAGTTCCGCGACGTGGGCCTGCATGCGGCCTTCAAATCCGTTTTCCCGATCATCAGCTACTCCGGCAATGCTGCGCTGGAGTACGTCGGTTATCGCTTGGGCGAACCGGCATTTGATGTCAAAGAATGCGTATTGCGCGGTGTAACTTTCGCCGTACCTTTGCGGGTAAAAGTGCGCCTGATCATTTTCGACAAAGAATCGTCGAACAAAGCGATCAAGGACATCAAAGAGCAAGAAGTCTACATGGGCGAAATCCCATTGATGACTGAGAACGGTACCTTCGTAATCAACGGTACCGAGCGTGTTATCGTTTCCCAGCTGCACCGTTCCCCGGGCGTGTTCTTCGACCACGACCGCGGCAAGACGCACAGCTCCGGTAAACTGCTGTACTCCGCGCGCATCATTCCTTACCGCGGTTCGTGGCTGGATTTCGAGTTCGACCCGAAAGACTGCGTATTCGTGCGTATCGACCGTCGTCGCAAGCTGCCGGCCTCGGTACTGCTGCGCGCGCTCGGCTACACCACCGAAGAAGTGCTGGACGCTTTCTACACCACCAACGTATTCCACGTTAAAGGCGAAGGCCTGAGCCTGGAACTGGTGCCTCAGCGCCTGCGCGGTGAAGTGGCTGTCCTTGATATCCAGGACGATAAAGGCAAGGTGATTGTCGAGCAGGGCCGTCGTATTACTGCCCGCCACATCAACCAGCTGGAAAAAGCCGGGATCAAAGAGCTGGACGTGCCTCTGGACTACGTTCTGGGTCGCACTACCGCCAAGGTCATCGTGCATCCGGCTACCGGCGAAATCCTGGCAGAGTGCAACACCGAGCTGTCGACCGAAGTCCTGGCGAAAATCGCCAAGGCGGGCGTTGTTCGCATTGAAACTCTGTACACCAACGACATCGACTGCGGTCCGTTCATCTCCGACACGCTGAAGATCGACTCCACCAGCAACCAATTGGAAGCGCTGGTCGAGATCTATCGCATGATGCGTCCAGGCGAGCCGCCAACCAAAGACGCTGCCGAAACCCTGTTCAACAACCTGTTCTTCAGCCCTGAGCGCTATGACCTGTCTGCGGTCGGCCGGATGAAGTTCAACCGTCGTATCGGTCGTACCGAAATCGAAGGTTCGGGCGTGCTGTGCAAGGAAGACATCGTCGCGGTCCTGAAGACTCTGGTCGACATCCGTAACGGTAAAGGCATCGTCGATGACATCGACCACCTGGGTAACCGTCGTGTTCGCTGCGTAGGCGAAATGGCCGAGAACCAGTTCCGCGTTGGCCTGGTACGTGTTGAGCGTGCGGTCAAAGAGCGTCTGTCGATGGCCGAAAGCGAAGGCCTGATGCCGCAAGACCTGATCAACGCCAAGCCAGTGGCTGCGGCGGTGAAAGAGTTCTTCGGTTCCAGCCAGCTGTCGCAGTTCATGGACCAGAACAACCCGTTGTCCGAGATTACCCACAAGCGTCGTGTCTCTGCACTCGGCCCTGGCGGTCTGACTCGTGAGCGCGCGGGCTTCGAAGTCCGTGACGTACACCCGACTCACTACGGTCGTGTCTGCCCGATTGAAACGCCGGAAGGTCCGAACATCGGTCTGATCAACTCCTTGGCTGCGTACGCTCGCACCAACCAGTACGGCTTCCTGGAAAGCCCGTACCGTGTGGTGAAAGAGGGTGTGGTCACCGACGAGATCGTGTTCCTGTCCGCTATTGAAGAAGCCGATCACGTGATCGCGCAGGCTTCGGCGACCATGAACGAGCAGAAAGTCCTGATCGACGAACTGGTAGCCGTACGTCACCTGAACGAATTCACCGTCAAGGCGCCGGAAGACGTCACCTTGATGGACGTTTCGCCGAAGCAGGTAGTTTCGGTTGCAGCGTCGCTGATTCCGTTCCTCGAGCACGACGACGCCAACCGTGCGTTGATGGGTTCGAACATGCAGCGTCAAGCTGTACCAACCCTGCGCGCTGACAAGCCGCTGGTCGGTACCGGCATGGAGCGTAACGTGGCTCGCGACTCCGGCGTTTGCGTCGTGGCTCGTCGTGGCGGCGTGATCGATTCCGTTGATGCCAGCCGTATCGTGGTTCGTGTTGCCGATGACGAAGTTGAAACCGGTGAGGCCGGTGTCGACATCTACAACCTGACCAAATACACCCGCTCGAACCAGAACACCTGCATCAACCAGCGTCCGCTGGTGAGCAAGGGTGATCGCGTTCAGCGTAGCGACATCATGGCCGACGGCCCGTCCACCGACATGGGTGAACTGGCGCTGGGTCAGAACATGCGCATCGCGTTTATGGCATGGAACGGCTTCAACTTCGAAGACTCCATCTGCCTGTCCGAGCGTGTGGTTCAGGAAGACCGTTTCACCACGATCCACATTCAGGAACTGACCTGTGTGGCGCGTGACACCAAGCTTGGCCCAGAGGAAATCACTGCGGACATCCCGAACGTGGGTGAGGCTGCACTGAACAAGCTGGACGAAGCCGGTATCGTTTACGTAGGTGCTGAAGTAGGCGCAGGCGACATCCTGGTCGGTAAAGTCACTCCGAAAGGCGAGACTCAACTGACTCCGGAAGAAAAACTGCTGCGTGCGATCTTCGGTGAAAAAGCCAGCGACGTTAAAGACACCTCCCTGCGTGTACCTACCGGTACCAAAGGTACTGTCATCGACGTACAGGTCTTCACCCGCGACGGCGTTGAGCGTGATGCTCGTGCTCTGTCGATCGAGAAGTCCCAGCTGGACGAGATCCGCAAGGATTTGAACGAAGAGTTCCGTATCGTAGAAGGCGCGACCTTCGAACGTCTGCGCTCCGCTCTGGTAGGCCACAAGGCTGAAGGCGGCGCCGGTCTGAAGAAAGGTCAGGACATCACCGACGAAGTTCTCGACGGTCTTGAGCATGGTCAGTGGTTCAAACTGCGCATGGCTGAAGATGCTCTGAACGAGCAGCTCGAGAAGGCTCAGGCCTACATCGTTGATCGTCGCCGTCTGCTGGACGACAAGTTCGAAGACAAGAAGCGCAAACTGCAGCAGGGCGATGACCTGGCTCCAGGCGTGCTGAAAATCGTCAAGGTTTACCTGGCAATCCGTCGTCGCATCCAGCCGGGCGACAAGATGGCCGGTCGTCACGGTAACAAAGGTGTGGTCTCCGTGATCATGCCGGTTGAAGACATGCCGCACGATGCCAATGGCACTCCGGTCGACGTGGTCCTCAACCCGTTGGGCGTACCTTCGCGTATGAACGTTGGTCAGATTCTTGAAACCCACCTGGGTCTCGCGGCCAAAGGTCTGGGCGAGAAGATCAACCGGATGGTCGAAGAGCAGCGTAAAGTCGCTGAGCTGCGCACCTTCCTGGACGAGATCTACAACCAGATTGGCGGTCGTAACGAAGATCTGGACAGCTTCTCCGATCAGGAAATCCTGGATCTGGCGAAGAACCTGCGAGGCGGCGTTCCAATGGCCACTCCAGTGTTCGACGGCGCCAAGGAAAGCGAAATCAAGGCCATGCTGAAACTGGCAGACCTGCCGGAAAGCGGCCAGATGCAGCTGACTGACGGCCGTACCGGCAACAAGTTCGAGCGTCCAGTTACCGTTGGCTACATGTACATGCTGAAGCTGAACCACTTGGTAGACGACAAGATGCACGCGCGTTCTACCGGTTCGTACAGCCTGGTTACCCAGCAGCCGCTGGGTGGTAAGGCGCAGTTCGGTGGTCAGCGTTTCGGGGAGATGGAGGTCTGGGCACTGGAAGCATACGGTGCTGCTTACACTCTGCAAGAAATGCTCACAGTGAAGTCGGACGATGTGAACGGCCGTACCAAGATGTACAAAAACATCGTGGATGGCGATCACCGTATGGAGCCGGGCATGCCCGAGTCCTTCAACGTGTTGATCAAGGAAATTCGTTCCCTCGGCATCGATATCGATCTGGAAACCGAATAACACGTGACGCGATCGAGAGCGGGGCAGGACTGCCCGCTCTCTGCTCCGCCAGGAGGAAAGGCCTTGAAAGACCTACTGAATTTGCTGAAAAACCAGGGTCAAGTCGAAGAGTTCGACGCCATCCGTATCGGATTGGCCTCGCCTGAGATGATCCGCTCGTGGTCGTTCGGTGAAGTTAAAAAGCCGGAAACCATCAACTACCGTACGTTCAAACCTGAGCGTGACGGTCTGTTCTGCGCCAAGATCTTTGGCCCGGTAAAGGATTACGAGTGCCTGTGCGGTAAGTACAAGCGCTTGAAGCACCGTGGTGTGATTTGCGAGAAGTGCGGCGTTGAAGTCGCACTGGCCAAGGTTCGTCGTGAGCGCATGGCGCACATCGAACTGGCTTCGCCGGTTGCCCACATCTGGTTCCTGAAATCGCTGCCGTCCCGTATCGGCCTGCTGATGGACATGACCCTGCGTGATATCGAACGCGTTCTCTACTTCGAGAGCTACGTCGTTATCGATCCGGGCATGACCACCCTTGAAAAAGGTCAGCTGCTGAACGACGAGCAGTACTTCGAAGCGCTGGAAGAGTTCGGTGATGACTTCGACGCCCGCATGGGTGCTGAAGCTGTCCGTGAACTGCTGCACGCTATCGACCTGGAGCACGAGATTGGCCGTCTGCGCGAAGAGATTCCGCAAACCAACTCGGAAACCAAGATCAAGAAGCTGTCCAAGCGTCTGAAGTTGATGGAGGCCTTCCAGGGCTCCGGCAACCTGCCAGAGTGGATGGTGCTGACCGTTCTGCCGGTTCTGCCGCCAGATCTGCGTCCATTGGTCCCGCTGGATGGCGGTCGTTTCGCGACTTCCGACCTCAACGATCTGTATCGTCGAGTGATCAACCGTAACAACCGTTTGAAGCGCCTGCTGGATCTGTCCGCTCCGGACATCATCGTGCGCAACGAAAAGCGTATGTTGCAGGAAGCTGTCGATGCACTGCTCGACAACGGTCGTCGTGGCCGCGCTATCACCGGTTCGAACAAGCGTCCTCTGAAATCCCTGGCTGACATGATCAAGGGTAAGCAAGGTCGTTTCCGTCAGAACTTGCTCGGTAAGCGTGTTGACTACTCCGGTCGTTCGGTAATTACCGTAGGCCCGACCCTGCGTCTGCACCAGTGCGGTCTGCCGAAGAAGATGGCTCTCGAGCTGTTCAAACCGTTCATTTTCGGCAAGCTGGAAATGCGTGGTCTCGCGACCACCATCAAAGCGGCCAAGAAGATGGTCGAGCGCGAGCTGCCAGAGGTTTGGGACGTTCTCGCTGAAGTGATTCGCGAACACCCGGTTCTTCTCAACCGTGCACCGACCCTTCACCGTCTGGGTATCCAGGCGTTTGAACCGGTACTGATCGAAGGTAAGGCTATCCAGCTGCACCCTCTGGTCTGCGCCGCGTACAACGCCGACTTCGACGGCGACCAAATGGCCGTGCACGTACCGCTGACGCTGGAAGCCCAGCTCGAAGCGCGTGCGTTGATGATGTCGACCAACAACATTCTGTCGCCAGCCAACGGTGAGCCAATCATCGTTCCGTCGCAGGACGTTGTATTGGGTCTGTACTACATGACTCGTGAAGCGATCAACGCCAAGGGCGAAGGTCGTGTGTTCGCGGATCTGCAGGAAGTTGACCGTGTGTTCCGTGCCGGCGAAGCCGCACTGCACGCCAAGGTCAAGGTTCGTATCAACGAAACCGTCAACGACCGTGACGGCAACAGCGTGAGCAACACTCGTATCGTCGACACCACTGTCGGCCGTGCGCTGCTGTTCCAGGTTGTGCCAAAAGGTCTGTCGTACGATGTCGTCAACCTGCCGATGAAGAAAAAGGCGATCTCCAAGCTGATCAACCAGTGCTACCGCGTGGTTGGTCTGAAAGAGACCGTGATCTTCGCTGACCAGTTGATGTACACCGGTTTCGCTTACTCGACCATCTCCGGCGTTTCCATCGGTGTTAACGACTTCGTTATCCCGGACGAAAAAGCCCGCATCATCGGTGCAGCCACCGACGAAGTGAAAGAGATCGAGAGCCAGTACGCCTCCGGCCTGGTAACCCAGGGCGAGAAGTACAACAAAGTGATCGACCTTTGGTCGAAGGCGAACGACGAAGTTTCCAAGGCGATGATGGCCAACCTCTCGAAAGAGAAAGTCATCGACCGTCACGGCGACGAAGTCGACCAAGAGTCCTTCAACTCGATGTACATGATGGCCGACTCGGGTGCGCGGGGTTCTGCTGCGCAGATTCGTCAGCTGGCCGGTATGCGTGGTCTGATGGCCAAGCCGGACGGTTCCATCATTGAAACGCCGATTACTGCGAACTTCCGTGAAGGTCTGAGCGTACTCCAGTACTTCATCTCGACTCACGGTGCTCGTAAAGGTCTGGCGGATACCGCGTTGAAAACTGCGAACTCCGGTTACCTGACTCGTCGTCTGGTAGACGTGGCGCAGGATCTGGTTGTAACCGAGATCGATTGCGGCACCGAACACGGTCTGCTGATGACTCCGCATATTGAAGGCGGTGACGTTGTAGAGCCGTTGGGCGAGCGCGTATTGGGTCGTGTTATTGCCCGTGACGTATTCAAGCCAGGCACCGAGGACGTTATCGTTCCTGCCGGTACTCTGGTGGACGAGAAGTGGGTCGAGTTCATCGAGCTGAACAGCATCGACGAAGTGATCGTGCGTTCGCCGATCAGCTGCGAAACCCGCTATGGCATTTGCGCCAAGTGCTACGGCCGTGATCTGGCTCGTGGTCACCAGGTGAACATCGGCGAAGCGGTCGGCGTTATTGCTGCCCAGTCCATCGGTGAGCCGGGTACCCAGCTGACGATGCGTACGTTCCACATTGGTGGTGCGGCAAGCCGTACTTCCGCAGCCGACAGCGTTCAGGTGAAGAATGGCGGTACCGTCCGTCTGCACAACCTGAAACACGTTGAGCGAGTGGATGGCCACCTGGTTGCTGTGTCCCGTTCCGGTGAGCTGGCAATCGCTGATGACTTCGGTCGTGAGCGTGAGCGTTACAAGCTGCCGTACGGTGCTGTGATTTCGGTTAAAGAAGGTGACAAGGTCGACGCTGGCGCAATCGTGGCCAAGTGGGATCCGCACACTCACCCAATCGTTACCGAAATGAAAGGTACCGTGACCTACGTGGGCATGGAGGAAGGCATCACGATCAAGCGTCAGACTGACGAATTGACCGGTATGACCAACATTGAAGTACTCGACGCGAAAGATCGTCCAGCTGCGGGCAAGGAAATTCGTCCAGCAGTGAAGATGGTCGACGACAACGGCAAGGATCTGTTGCTGCCAGGCACTGACGTTATCGCTCAGTACTTCCTGCCAGCCAACGCCCTGGTCGGTGTTGCGGACGGTGCGAAGATCGCGATCGGTGATGTTATCGCTCGTATCCCGCAAGAAACTTCGAAAACCCGCGACATCACCGGTGGTCTGCCTCGTGTTGCCGACCTGTTCGAAGCTCGTCGTCCGAAAGAAGCGTCGATTCTGGCTGAAGTCAGCGGCACCATCGCGTTCGGTAAAGAGACCAAAGGCAAGCGCCGTCTGGTTATTACCCCGAACGACGGTAGCGATCCGTACGAAGAGCTGATTCCGAAGTGGCGTCACCTGAACGTGTTCGAAGGCGAACAGGTTAACCGCGGCGAAGTTATCTCCGATGGTCCAAGCGATCCGCACGACATCCTGCGTCTGCTGGGTGTGAGCGCGCTGGCCAAGTACATCGTGAACGAGATCCAGGACGTTTACCGTCTGCAAGGCGTGAAGATCAACGATAAGCACATCGAGACCATCCTGCGTCAGATGCTGCGTAAAGTTGAGATCTCCGAGTCCGGCGATTCCAGCTTCATCAAGGGCGACCAGATGGAACTGACTCACGTGCTGGTAGAGAACGAGCGTCTGAACGCGGAAGACAAATTTGTCTCCAAGTTCACTCGCGTTCTGCTGGGTATCACCAAGGCGTCGTTGTCCACCGAATCGTTCATCTCGGCGGCTTCCTTCCAGGAAACCACCCGCGTACTGACCGAAGCGGCAGTCACCGGCAAGCGCGACTACCTGCGCGGCCTGAAAGAAAACGTGGTCGTGGGTCGTCTGATCCCGGCCGGTACCGGTCTGGCATATCACAGCGAGCGCAAGCGTCGCCGTGATGCGGACAAACCGTTGCGCGTAAGCGCCAGTGAAGTGGAAGCTGCACTGACCGAAGCGCTGAACTCGAGCGGTAACTGAGTTCTGCGGTAAATGAGCTGAGGCCCTGATCGCTCCGTTCGTCGAATCGAGACAAATTGTCAAGGTTCGACGGGCGGGGAGGTCGGGGCCTTGCCTTGACTGGGGGCAAGATCCTCTTTAGACTCTTGATCCCCTAAATTTGGCGGGAATCCGTTCCTGTCATTTTGCTTTTCTTGCAAGACAATAGCGTCGCAAGACAACAGTGGAGCTAGTAGATGGCAACTATCAACCAGCTGGTACGTCAGCCGCGTAAGCGTATCGTCGAGAAATCCGACGTACCTGCGCTGCAGAACTGCCCGCAACGTCGTGGCGTGTGCACCCGTGTGTACACCACTACGCCGAAAAAACCTAACTCGGCACTGCGTAAAGTATGCCGTGTGCGTCTGACCAACGGTTTCGAGGTTTCCTCGTACATCGGTGGTGAAGGCCACAACCTGCAAGAGCACAGCGTGGTACTGATCCGCGGCGGTCGTGTAAAAGACTTGCCAGGTGTTCGTTACCACACCGTTCGCGGCTCCTTGGATACTTCCGGCGTTAAAGGCCGTAACCAGGGTCGTTCGAAGTACGGTACCAAGCGTCCGAAGTAATCGGCCGTTTTGCAGATTTTCATTTTATTGAGTCGATAAGAGTAAGGTCGGGCTTGCATCCACTGGATCTGTCCCGAACTAACCTGAAGACCGCTTGAGGGCTTATCATGCCAAGACGTCGCGTAGCAGCAAAGCGTGAGATTCTGGACGATCCGAAATACGGAAGCCAGATCCTCGCTAAATTCATGAACCACGTTATGGAAAGCGGCAAGAAAGCCGTTGCCGAGCGTATCGTTTATGGTGCCCTGGAAACCGTGAAGGCTCGTAAGGCCGGCACCGATCCCCTGGAACTCTTCGAAAAAGCACTCGACGCCATCGCTCCGCTGGTCGAAGTGAAGTCGCGCCGCGTTGGTGGTGCTACTTACCAGGTTCCGGTCGAGGTTCGTCCTTCCCGCCGTAACGCTCTGGCAATGCGCTGGTTGGTAGACTTCGCCCGTAAGCGTGGCGAGAAGTCTATGGCTCTGCGCTTGGCTGGCGAACTGCTGGATGCTGCTGAAGGTAAAGGTGCTGCTGTTAAGAAGCGTGAAGACGTGCACCGTATGGCCGAAGCCAACAAAGCTTTCTCGCACTACCGCTTCTAATTTTAGCTTCACTAATTTTGCGAGGGCTTTATGGCTCGTACTACTCCGATTAGTCGCTACCGTAACATCGGTATCGTCGCTCACGTGGATGCTGGTAAAACCACCACCACCGAGCGCGTCCTTTTTTACACTGGCAAAAGTCACAAAATGGGCGAGGTGCATGACGGCGCCGCGACCACAGACTGGATGGTGCAGGAGCAGGAGCGTGGTATTACCATTACTTCTGCTGCCATCACCGCCTTCTGGAAAGGTTCCGAGAAGCAGTATCCTCACGAACACCGCTTCAACGTCATCGATACCCCGGGCCACGTAGACTTCACCATTGAAGTTGAACGTTCCCTGCGCGTACTCGACGGCGCTGTCGTTGTATTCTGCGGTACTTCGGGTGTTGAGCCTCAGTCGGAAACCGTATGGCGTCAAGCCAACAAATACGGTGTTCCACGTCTTGTTTACGTAAACAAGATGGACCGTGCTGGTGCCAACTTCCTGCGCGTGATCGGTCAGATCAAACAGCGTCTGGGTCACACTCCAGTGCCGATTCAGCTGGCTATCGGTTCGGAAGACAACTTCCAGGGCCAGATCGACCTGATCAACATGCAGGCTGTTTACTGGAACGACTCTGACAAGGGTATGGTTCCTGTTCGCAAGGAAATCCCTGCGGACATGCTCGAGCTGGCTACTGAGTGGCGCAGCAACATGGTTGAGGCTGCGGCCGAAGCCAGTGAAGAGCTGATGAACAAGTACCTGGAAGGCGAAGAGCTGTCGATCGAAGAGATCAAGGCTGCTCTGCGTCAGCGCACTATCGCTGGCGAAATCGTTCTGGCTGTGTGCGGTTCTTCGTTCAAGAACAAGGGCGTTCCCCTGGTTCTCGACGCCGTTATCGACTTCCTGCCTGCTCCAACCGACATTCCTGCGATCAAGGGTTCCAACCCTGATAACGAGGAAGAGGAAATGGAGCGTCACGCAAGTGACGACGAGCCGTTCGCGGCACTGGCGTTCAAAATCGCTACTGACCCATTCGTGGGTACCTTGACCTTCGTCCGTGTTTACTCGGGCGTGTTGAACTCCGGCGACGGCGTGATCAACTCGGTTAAAGGCAAGAAAGAGCGCGTGGGTCGTATGGTGCAAATGCACGCAAACGCCCGTGAAGAGATCAAGGAGGTGCGCGCTGGCGACATCGCGGCCCTGATCGGCATGAAGGACGTCACCACTGGTGAAACCCTCTGCAACGCTGACAAGCCAATCATCCTGGTTCGTATGGACTTCCCGGAGCCGGTTATTTCGGTTGCCGTAGAGCCTAAGACCAAGGATGACCAGGAAAAAATGGGTATCGCACTGGGCAAACTGGCTCAGGAAGACCCGTCTTTCCGCGTTAAGACTGATGAAGAGACTGGTCAGACGATCATCTCCGGCATGGGCGAGTTGCACCTGGACATCTTGGTTGACCGGATGCGCCGTGAGTTCAACGTCGAAGCCAACATCGGCAAGCCTCAAGTTTCGTACCGTGAGCGCATCACGAAGAACTGCGAAATCGAAGGCAAGTTCGTTCGCCAGTCCGGCGGTCGCGGCCAGTTCGGTCACTGCTGGATCCGTTTTGCTCCTGCTGACGAAGGTCAGGAAGGTCTGCAATTCCTGAACGAAGTAGTAGGTGGTGTGGTTCCTAAGGAATACATCCCGGCTATCCAGAAGGGTATCGAAGAGCAGATGAAGAACGGCGTTGTTGCCGGCTATCCGCTTATCGGCCTGAAGGCTACCGTGTTCGATGGTTCTTACCACGACGTCGACTCCAACGAGATGGCGTTTAAAGTGGCTGCTTCCATGGCGACCAAGCAACTGGCCCAGAAGGGTGGTGGTGAGTTGCTCGAGCCGATCATGGCGGTAGAGGTTGTTACGCCTGAAGACTATATGGGTGATGTGATGGGCGACCTTAACCGTCGTCGCGGCATGATCCAGGGTATGGAAGACACAGTGTCCGGCAAGGTTATCCGTGCCGAGGTTCCACTGGGTGAGATGTTCGGTTATGCGACCGACGTTCGTTCCATGTCCCAGGGTCGCGCAAGCTACTCTATGGAATTCAAAAAATACGATACGGCTCCGTCGCACATCGTCGAATCCGTAACCAAAAAACAAGGCTGATTCAGCCCCTTTAGGCTAGGAGTTAATTGTCGTGGCTAAAGAAAAATTTGATCGTTCCCTACCGCACGTCAACGTTGGCACCATTGGTCACGTTGACCACGGTAAAACCACTCTGACCGCTGCTCTGACTCGCGTCTGCTCCGAAGTTTTCGGTTCGGCCGTAGTTGAATTCGACAAGATCGACAGCGCTCCAGAAGAAAAAGCTCGCGGTATCACCATCAACACCGCGCACGTTGAGTACAACTCGAACATTCGTCACTACGCTCACGTTGACTGCCCAGGTCACGCTGACTATGTGAAGAACATGATCACCGGTGCTGCTCAAATGGACGGCGCTATCCTGGTTTGCTCGGCCGCTGATGGTCCGATGCCACAAACCCGTGAGCACATCCTGCTGTCCCGTCAGGTAGGCGTTCCGTACATCGTGGTTTTCCTGAACAAGGCTGACCTGGTAGACGACGCTGAGCTGCTGGAACTGGTTGAGATGGAAGTTCGCGACCTGCTGTCCACCTACGACTTCCCGGGCGATGACACTCCAATCATCATCGGTTCGGCTCGTATGGCGCTGGAAGGCAAAGACGACAACGAGATGGGCACCACTGCCGTCAAGAAGCTGGTTGAAACTCTGGACAGCTACATCCCAGAACCAGTTCGTATGATCGACAAGCCATTCCTGATGCCAATCGAAGACGTGTTCTCGATCTCGGGTCGCGGTACTGTTGTGACTGGTCGTATCGAGCGCGGTATCGTTCGCGTTCAAGATGCACTGGAAATCGTTGGTCTGCGTGACACCACCACCACCACCTGCACCGGTGTTGAGATGTTCCGCAAGCTGCTCGACGAAGGTCGTGCTGGTGAGAACTGCGGCGTTCTGCTGCGTGGTACCAAGCGTGACGACGTTGAGCGTGGTCAGGTTCTGGTCAAGCCAGGTTCGGTTAAGCCGCACACCAAGTTCACTGCAGAAGTTTACGTTCTGAGCAAGGAAGAAGGCGGTCGTCACACTCCGTTCTTCAAAGGCTACCGTCCACAGTTCTACTTCCGTACTACTGACGTGACTGGTAACTGCGAGCTGCCAGAAGGCGTTGAAATGGTAATGCCAGGTGACAACATTCAGATGACTGTTACCCTGATCAAAACCATCGCGATGGAAGACGGTCTGCGTTTCGCTATCCGTGAAGGCGGTCGTACCGTCGGCGCTGGCGTCGTAGC
>NZ_JBQEPG010000051.1:16984-20036 GCF_052045635.1 Pseudomonas sp. 22189 | reverse complement strand
ATTTGTGAGTGACTCTTAAGAGTTTTGCGAATTTTCGGCGAATGTCGTCTTCACAGTATAACCAGATTGCTTGGGGTTATATGGTCAAGTGAAGAAGCGCATACGGTGGATGCCTTGGCAGTCAGAGGCGATGAAAGACGTGGTAGCCTGCGAAAAGCTTCGGGGAGTCGGCAAACAGACTTTGATCCGGAGATGTCTGAATGGGGGAACCCAGCCATCATAAGATGGTTATCTTGTACTGAATACATAGGTGCAAGAGGCGAACCAGGGGAACTGAAACATCTAAGTACCCTGAGGAAAAGAAATCAACCGAGATTCCCTTAGTAGTGGCGAGCGAACGGGGACTAGCCCTTAAGTGGCTTTGAGATTAGCGGAACGCTCTGGAAAGTGCGGCCATAGTGGGTGATAGCCCTGTACGCGAAAGTCTCTTAGTCATGAAATCGAGTAGGACGGAGCACGAGAAACTTTGTCTGAATATGGGGGGACCATCCTCCAAGGCTAAATACTACTGACTGACCGATAGTGAACTAGTACCGTGAGGGAAAGGCGAAAAGAACCCCGGAGAGGGGAGTGAAATAGATCCTGAAACCGTATGCGTACAAGCAGTGGGAGCAGACTTTGTTCTGTGACTGCGTACCTTTTGTATAATGGGTCAGCGACTTATTTTCAGTGGCGAGCTTAACCGAATAGGGGAGGCGTAGCGAAAGCGAGTCTTAATAGGGCGTCTAGTCGCTGGGAATAGACCCGAAACCGGGCGATCTATCCATGGGCAGGTTGAAGGTTAGGTAACACTGACTGGAGGACCGAACCGACTACCGTTGAAAAGTTAGCGGATGACCTGTGGATCGGAGTGAAAGGCTAATCAAGCTCGGAGATAGCTGGTTCTCCTCGAAAGCTATTTAGGTAGCGCCTCATGTATCACTGTAGGGGGTAGAGCACTGTTTCGGCTAGGGGGTCATCCCGACTTACCAAACCGATGCAAACTCCGAATACCTACAAGTGCCGAGCATGGGAGACACACGGCGGGTGCTAACGTCCGTCGTGAAAAGGGAAACAACCCAGACCGTCAGCTAAGGTCCCAAAGTTATGGTTAAGTGGGAAACGATGTGGGAAGGCTTAGACAGCTAGGAGGTTGGCTTAGAAGCAGCCACCCTTTAAAGAAAGCGTAATAGCTCACTAGTCGAGTCGGCCTGCGCGGAAGATGTAACGGGGCTCAAACCATACACCGAAGCTACGGGTATCACGCAAGTGATGCGGTAGAGGAGCGTTCTGTAAGCCTGTGAAGGTGAGTTGAGAAGCTTGCTGGAGGTATCAGAAGTGCGAATGCTGACATGAGTAACGACAATGGGTGTGAAAAACACCCACGCCGAAAGACCAAGGTTTCCTGCGCAACGTTAATCGACGCAGGGTTAGTCGGTCCCTAAGGCGAGGCTGAAAAGCGTAGTCGATGGAAAACAGGTTAATATTCCTGTACTTCTGGTTATTGCGATGGAGGGACGGAGAAGGCTAGGCCAGCTTGGCGTTGGTTGTCCAAGTTTAAGGTGGTAGGCTGAGATCTTAGGTAAATCCGGGATCTTAAGGCCGAGAGCTGATGACGAGTTACCTTTCAGGTGACGAAGTGGTTGATGCCATGCTTCCAAGAAAAGCTTCTAAGCTTCAGATAACCAGGAACCGTACCCCAAACCGACACAGGTGGTTGGGTAGAGAATACCAAGGCGCTTGAGAGAACTCGGGTGAAGGAACTAGGCAAAATGGCACCGTAACTTCGGGAGAAGGTGCGCCGGTGAGGGTGAAGGACTTGCTCCGTAAGCTCATGCCGGTCGAAGATACCAGGCCGCTGCGACTGTTTATTAAAAACACAGCACTCTGCAAACACGAAAGTGGACGTATAGGGTGTGACGCCTGCCCGGTGCCGGAAGGTTAATTGATGGGGTTAGCTAACGCGAAGCTCTTGATCGAAGCCCCGGTAAACGGCGGCCGTAACTATAACGGTCCTAAGGTAGCGAAATTCCTTGTCGGGTAAGTTCCGACCTGCACGAATGGCGTAACGATGGCGGCGCTGTCTCCACCCGAGACTCAGTGAAATTGAAATCGCTGTGAAGATGCAGTGTATCCGCGGCTAGACGGAAAGACCCCGTGAACCTTTACTATAGCTTTGCACTGGACTTTGAATTTGCTTGTGTAGGATAGGTGGGAGGCTTTGAAGCGTGGACGCCAGTTCGCGTGGAGCCATCCTTGAAATACCACCCTGGCAACTTTGAGGTTCTAACTCAGGTCCGTTATCCGGATCGAGGACAGTGTATGGTGGGTAGTTTGACTGGGGCGGTCTCCTCCTAAAGAGTAACGGAGGAGTACGAAGGTGCGCTCAGACCGGTCGGAAATCGGTCGTAGAGTATAAAGGCAAAAGCGCGCTTGACTGCGAGACAGACACGTCGAGCAGGTACGAAAGTAGGTCTTAGTGATCCGGTGGTTCTGTATGGAAGGGCCATCGCTCAACGGATAAAAGGTACTCCGGGGATAACAGGCTGATACCGCCCAAGAGTTCATATCGACGGCGGTGTTTGGCACCTCGATGTCGGCTCATCACATCCTGGGGCTGAAGCCGGTCCCAAGGGTATGGCTGTTCGCCATTTAAAGTGGTACGCGAGCTGGGTTTAGAACGTCGTGAGACAGTTCGGTCCCTATCTGCCGTGGACGTTTGAGATTTGAGAGGGGCTGCTCCTAGTACGAGAGGACCGGAGTGGACGAACCTCTGGTGTTCCGGTTGTCACGCCAGTGGCATTGCCGGGTAGCTATGTTCGGGAAAGATAACCGCTGAAAGCATCTAAGCGGGAAACTTGCCTCAAGATGAGATCTCACTGGAACCTTGAGTTCCCTGAAGGGCCGTCGAAGACTACGACGTTGATAGGTTGGGTGTGTAAGCGCTGTGAGGCGTTGAGCTAACCAATACTAATTGCCCGTGAGGCTTGACCATATAACACCCAAGCAATCTGAATGCTCGAAAGAGACCAGATTGCGGTGTGTGAAGACGCAATGAACCGAAAGTTCGCGC
>NZ_JBQEPG010000051.1:0-16934 GCF_052045635.1 Pseudomonas sp. 22189 | reverse complement strand
AAACGATGCATCGCCGATGGTAGTGTGGGGTTTCCCCATGTGAGAGTAGGTCATCGTCAAGATTAAATTCCGAAACCCCAATTGCGAAAGCAGTTGGGGTTTTGTTTTAGTAGAAGTCACCGATTTTGCTGGCACGTTACCGTGTTGACGGGCCAGATACAGAATTTCTTGACGACCATAGAGCGTTGGAACCACCTGATCCCATCCCGAACTCAGAAGTGAAACGATGCATCGCCGATGGTAGTGTGGGGTTTCCCCATGTGAGAGTAGGTCATCGTCAAGATTAAATTCCAAAACCCCTGTCTGCTAACGCAGACAGGGGTTTTGTCGTTTCAGGGAATTCAAAATTCATGCCGCTTTGCGAGCTGTATTGATCTTCCACGCAACCTTCCGGAACGGTTTGTCATGGAGTAATCGCACCGCCTCAGCTGAGGCCGTTTGAACGGCGCCCTTAAAATCGAAAAAGCCAGCCCCTGAATGATCAGGGGCTGGCTTTTTTATGCACAAGGCTAAGGTTCAGAACTGGTAGCTGACTGTGGCCGCGATGTTGCGCTCTTCGCCCATGTAGCAGAAGCTCAGACTGGCGCAGGAGGCCACGTAAGACTCGTTGGTCAGGTTGTTAGCATTCAATCGAACGTCGACGCCCTTCAAGCCGACCTTGCCCAGGTCATAACCGATCGATGCGTCGAACAACGTGTAAGACGGTACCTTCAGTGTATTTTCCGCATCCGCCCAGCTGTAACCGACATAACGCACACCACCGCCCAAACGCAGGCCATCCAGTGCCGCGCTATCAAACTTGTAGTCGGCCCACAACGATGCCATGTGCCGCGGAGCCTGAGTCGGCGAGTTGCCTTTGTTTTCGATCACGTCGGTCGGCGTGCTCAGGGTACTGACCATCGACTTCGAATACTCGATATCGGTGAAGGTATAGCTACCGAGCACTTTCAGGTTGTCGGTCACCTGCATGTGCGCTTCCAGTTCCAGACCTTGCGAACGCACGGCGCCGACAGCACGGTAGAAATTTTCCTGGGGCAGCTTGGTCGCCAGGTTCTCCTGATCGATATGGAACAGCGAGGCGGTGAACAGATTGTCGGTGCCCGGCGGCTGGTACTTCAGGCCGACTTCCCATTGCGTTCCGTCGGTTGGCGGCAGCGGATTGCCGGCGCTGTCGGCATATGAGTTCGGGTTAAACGACTCGGAATAGCTGATGTACGGCGCCAAGCCGTTTTCGAACAGATACAAGGCGCCAGCGCGGCCGGTCAGTTTGGTGCGGCGGTCGTTGATTTCGGTGCCCACTGGCCGTCCCGCTTCGGCGATACGGTTCTCATCGGAAGTCTCGACCCAGTCCTGACGCAGTCCGAGTGAGAAGCGCCACTGGTCTATCTCGATCAGGTCTTGCAGGTATACGCCGGTTTGTTCCAGGCGGCGCAGATAACTGGTCTCGCCGTACATGTCGATCGCCGAATTGCCGTAGACCGGATCGAAGGCATTGATCGGCGCCAGGCCGCCGCTGGTCCAGTCGACCACGGTTTTGCGCCGTTGATAATCTGCGCCCATCAACACGGTGTGCTTGGTGGCACCGGTGAAGAATTCGGCCTGCAGCATGTTGTCGACGATGAACGCATGCAGACGCTCATCGCCGCCGGTGTAATAGCGGTTCAGTTCGTTGCTGGTTGGCGTCGTCCAGCCATAGGCGTAGACCTGATCCATGTTCACTTTGGAGTCGAGGTAACGGAAATTCTGCCGCGCCGTGAAGACATCGTTGAAGCGATGTTCGAACTGATAGCCAAAAGACTGCTGATCCCGCGAATACCCATCAACTCCCGGCTCGCCCTCGAAGAAGTGCGGCGAGATGCGGTTGCCGTTGCGCTGATGAATCGTGCCATCCGCCGGAACGCCACCGTGGTAGCCGCCATCCGGATCGTGCTGCAGATACGCCTGCAGCGTCAGCGAAGTGTCTTCAGTGAAATCGATGCTCAGGGTCGGGGCGAGAGCGAAGCGTTTTTCCTTGTTGTGGTCGAATTGCGTGTCGGATTGATCCGTCAAACCGGTCAGACGATAGGCAATGCGCTTGTCGTCATCGACTGGGCCGCTGAAGTCAAACCCGACCCCGCGCTGACCTTGGGTACCGACCGTGGCCTGAACCTGATGATAGGCCTCGTACAACGGTTTTTTGCTGGTCAGCGCCACCAGTCCACCGGGCGAACTGCGACCGTACAACACGGACGATGGGCCTTTGAGAATATCCACGCGTTCAAGGAAATACGGATCGACCTGCATGGTGCTGTAGGTGCCGCTGTCACCCATCGACTTGAGGCCGTCGAGATAGATGTTGTCCACCGAACCGTCGTTGAAACCGCGCATCGCCACGTAATCGTAGCGATGCGTCGCGCCGTAAGGGTTGGTCAGCACGCCGGGGGTATAACGCATCGTCTGGGAGACGGTCTGCGAGCCTTGGTCGTCCATTTGCTCGCGAGTCACCACCGATACGCTTTGCGAAGTTTCCAGCAGCGCGGTACTGGTCTTGGTGGCGATCTGGCTGTGGGTGGCGTTGTAGCCCTCCATGCTGCCTAGCGCGTTACCGAGAGCGAAGCCTTTGATATCAGTGGCCGGCAGCGCCAGTGCATCGCTGTCGCTGACCGAGTGCAGAATATAGCTGCTGCCATCCTGGCTGACCGCTTCCAGCCCCGAGCCACTCAGCAAATGGCTCAACGCCTGATCGGTTGAATATTCGCCCTGCACGCCCGGCGACTGCCGCCCCTGCGTTTGCTGGGGTGTCATCGACAAAGTGATACCCGCCTCGCGCGCAAACCGGTTCAGCGCGTCGTCCAACGGGCCGGCGCCAATGTTGTAGCGATGGCTGCTCGCTTCACTGGCATTGGCGGCGAGGCTCAGGGCAGGCAACACTCCGGTGCCTAGAACAGTGGAGAGCAGGGCGGCGCGAACGGCGTGGCGTAACAGGCCTGATTCGGCAGTGAAATGCAGAGAGGTGATGCGGACAGTCATTGTCGGTTTCCGTGGCAAGTCGCTAAAGCGGAATGGAAGTGCTTACTGACCAAGCCGGATTTGCCGCAAAAAACCGCCAAAATAATTTCAGGCCACTGCCTCAATCATTACCCACCACCGGGTGCGGTAGCGCAATTGCACCGGCAACGTCTGCGGCAAAATGGTCAACAGCTTGTCGGTGTCCTCCAGGCGGAATACGCCGGACAGGCGCAAATCTGCCACCGCCGGCGCGCACGTCACGAAACCTGGACGATAACGTCCGACCTCGTTGAGAAAGTCGCCCAGGCGCATATTGCGAGTGACGATCAGACCGTCGACCCACGCGCCCGCGTCCATATTTGGTGGCGGCGCCGGGCGTACCTGGTGGTGATCGATCAGGTAGGTCTGCCCGGCGAGTGCCTCGACCGAGGTGCCAGCGCTATGAATGGTCACACGGCCGTGGGTGACGCTCAGACGCGTGCAATCACTGTCCTGACGCAGGATGAAGCGGGCGTGGGTCGGCTCATAAACGCCGTGACGACTTTTTACGCGAAGCGCCCGATTGAACGCCGCGCCTTCATCGTTACCGCCGCATGTGACGATGATTTCGCCGCGAGTGAGTTTGATCAGCCGCTGCTGCGCGGTGTAATCCAGATCCACTGCGCTGGCAGTGTTCAGCTCGATCCGCGTGCCGTCGGGCAACTGGAACCCGCGACGCTCGCCGGTCGCCGTAGCGTAATCAGCGCGCCACTGCTGCCACACGGAGGTGTCCTTGGCCAGCCATGCCGCGGAGCCCATCAGCACCGCGCCAGACAGCAGCTTCAAGGCTTGTCGCCGTCCGAGCCCTTGCGCACTGTTTTCCAGCGTATGGAACGCCACTTGGGCACCGGGCACGGCGCGCAGGTTATGGCTCAGTTCAGCCTGCAGCGACTGCACGCGCTGCCAGGCCAGTTCATGTTCATGATGTTCGGCGCGCCACGCGTCGCACTGATGACTCAGACGCGCATTGCCATGGTTGTTGCGCAGCCGCAGGAACCAGTAAATGGCTTGCTTGACCACCTGTTGCGGCGGCTCGGCGCGACGCCCGACTGAGTTGTTATCCACAGGCATCAACTTGCATACCGCAACACGTAACAGTGATACAGCGCAGCGGCGACGTAACGTTCGACTGAGCGCAGTGACAAACCCATCTGCGCGGCAATCTGCTTGTGGGTCAAACCTTCGCACTGCGCCAGCAGAAACGCCTGACGCACTTTCGGTCGCAGGCCTTCAAGCATGCGCGCGATGCTCTCGAGCAACTCGATTACCAGCGCGCGGGTTTCGGCGCTTGGGGCTTCGGCTTCGGGCAAGTGGGCGATGGTTTCGAGATAGGCGCGTTCGATTTCTTCACGACGCCAGAGGTCGATCACCAGGCCACGGGCGATGGTGCTTAAAAATGCGCGAGGTGCTTTCAGTTCCAGGCGTTCGCTGCGCTGCAGCAGACGGACGAAGGTGTCCTGGGCCAGATCCGCCGCATCCGCGGCATTGCCCAGTCGCGCTCGCAGCCAGGCGTTGAGCCAGCCGTGATGACTCCTGTAAAGCGCCTGCACTGCAAACTCAGGTGAGGACATGAACGCAACAGCCCGAACGTCACAAATGATAATTAGTCGCATTGTCATCAAGGGCTACAGAATTTGCAACCGGCGCTGCAAAACAGTCATCAAAAAATGACAGACGAACGCTCTGGCACGCCGTTCGGCGGGAATCTGGCAGAAATGCCGTGCATTTCCTGCAAAGCGCTAAGTTTTCTCCGAAGCGTGCCGACAGACTGGTGAGACATGCGTGCACCAAAGTAGAGCGGCCGTCAGAACGCCGCCTGCGCTGTACATGGAATGTTGCATCCCGGAACGCATCCCCACTTTTGCATAAGAAGTCCCATGAAATGAATCTCAAGTTCAGCCATAAAATCCTGTTGGCCGCCTCGGGCGTCGTGGTCCTGGCTTTCGCTTTGTTCACCCTCTACAACGACTACCTGCAGCGCAACACCATTCGCCAGAACCTCCAGTCGTCCGTGCAGCAGGCCGGCGATCTGACCGCCAGCAGCGTGCAGAACTGGATGAGCGGGCGAATTCTGGTGCTGGAAAACCTCGCGCAAAACGTTGCCCATCAGGGCAAGAACGCCGACTTCCCGGGGCTGGTCGATCAACCGGCCTTCACCTCGAACTTCCAGTTCACCTACGTCGGTCAAGCCAACGGTGTGTTCACCCAGCGCCCTGACGCGAAGATGCCGGACGGCTACGACCCGCGTCAGCGCCCTTGGTACAAGCAAGCCGTCGCTGCCGACAAAACCATGCTGACGCCGCCGTACATGGCGGCGGTCGGTGGTCTGGTGGTGACCATCGCCATGCCGGTAAAAAACAATGGCGAATTGCTGGGTGTGGTCGGCGGTGACCTGAGCCTGGAAACCCTGGTGAAGATCATCAATTCGGTGGACTTCGGTGGCCTCGGTCACGCATTCCTGGTCAGCGGTGACGGTCAGGTAATCGTCAGCCCGGACAAAGACCAGGTGATGAAGAACCTCAAGGACATCTACCCGAACGCCGGCGTGCGCATCGAGAAGGGCAACCAGAACGTGGTACTCAACGGCCAGGAGCGCATCCTGTCGTTCACCCCGGTCAGCGGCTTGCCGAATGCCGACTGGTACATCGGCCTGTCGATCGATCGTGACAAGGCCTATGCCGCGCTCAGCCAGTTCCGCACTTCGGCGTTGATCGCGATGTTCGTCGCGGTCGCTGCGATTGCGCTGCTGCTGAGCCTGCTGATCAACGTTCTGATGCGTCCGCTGACCACCATGGGTCGTGCGATGCAGGACATCGCCCAGGGCGAAGGCGACCTGACTCGTCGTCTGGTCGTGCAAGGCAAGGATGAGTTCGCTGAACTGGGCAGTTCGTTCAACCAGTTCGTCGAGCGCATTCATGCGTCGATCTCCGAAGTGTCGTCGGCCACCCGTCATGTACACGACCTGTCGCAACGGGTGATGGCCTCGTCCAACGCTTCGATCATCGGTTCCGACGAACAAAGCGCCCGCACCAACAGCGTGGCCGCCGCGATCAACCAGTTGGGCGCCGCGACTCAGGAAATCGCCCGCAACGCCGCCGACGCTTCGCAACACGCCAGCGGCGCGAGCGAGCAGGCCGATGACGGTCGTCAGGTGGTCGAACAGACGATTCAGGCGATGACCGAGCTGTCGCAGAAGATCAGCCTGTCGTGCACCCAGATCGAAACCCTCAATGCCAGCACCGACAACATTGGCCACATCCTCGATGTGATCAAAGGCATCTCGCAGCAGACCAACCTGCTGGCGCTCAACGCGGCCATCGAAGCGGCCCGTGCCGGTGAAGCCGGACGTGGTTTTGCGGTGGTGGCGGACGAAGTGCGTAACCTCGCGCATCGCACCCAGGAATCGGCGGAAGAGATCCACAAGATGATCACTTCGTTGCAGGTCGGTTCCCGTGAAGCGGTGACCACCATGAACGCCAGTCAGGCGTCCAGCGAAGAGAGCGTGGAAGTGGCCAATCAGGCGGGCCTGCGCCTGGTCAGCGTGACCCAGCGCATCGGCGAAATCGACGGCATGAACCAGTCGGTGGCTGCCGCGACGGAAGAGCAGACGGCGGTGGTGGAAACCCTCAACGTCGACGTCAATCAGATCAACCTGCTGAACCAGCAGAGCGTCGCCAACCTCAATGAAACGTTGAAGGATTGTGATGCGTTGTCGCAGCAGGCGAATCGGTTGAAGCAGTTGGTCGACAGCTTCAAGATCTGATTGTCAGATTCGAGACCGCGTTATCGTTCTTCGCGAGCAGGCTCGCTCCCACAAATTGACCGCGTTCCTACAGAAGGAATGCGATCAAAATGTGGGAGCGAGCCTGCTCGCGAAAGCGGTCTGACAATCACCGCAAAGCCAAAGCCTTAGACAAACAGCTTCAGCACATTCCCCATCGCATCATCGGCAAACCCCTGCACGAAATCCTTGAACCCCGGCAGCGCCTCGGCACCACCGCTGGCCGGCTCGGCAATAATCGTCCAGGTCGCCCGCGACTTGCCCACCCCCAAAGATTCCACGTTCATCGCCGCCCACAGATTGGCCACACCCAGCGTGTTGTAGATCGTGGTCCAGGTCATGGCGCGCGCCTGCTCATCGCGGGAGTTGAGTTGCTCGACCACCACGTTGCCGTCCTTGAAGAACTTCTTGCGCAGCGAGGACACGCCTTCACCGGTCATTTCGATGTGCGACAACGCCGGAATAAACCGGTCGAAACCGGCGAAATTGCCGACCACCGCCCAAACTTGCGCCGCGTCCGCCGGCACTTCCACCGACGAAACAACGTGGCAGCCGTGCGGGTTTTTGATCAAGGTGTCGGGTTGCAGATTGCTCATGGTGTTGCTCCTTTTTGATGAACTAGATGAAGTTGATCTGTTTCAGGTAATCGCAGCCGCGACGCAGCAGCGCCGGGGATTTTTCCGGGTACTGCGCGCCCATTTGTTGCACCCCGGCGTGGGCGTTGGCGTGGCCGATCAGGGAGATGTCGCCGATGTCTTCCTCGAAGCCGTTGAGGTAGAAACCGAGCACGCCGAACAGCGCGTTGTCGGCGTCGACCCGGCCCAGTTGCTGTTGCCAGTCGGCGACACTGACCAGCGAAAATTCGCTGCCGGTTTCGCGGAACGAAGCGACGTAGGCATCCCAACTCAGTGGCTCGGGGTTGTGCAGGTTGAACACCGCTCGCTCGGTCGAATAACGGCTGGCGTGGAAGGCGATGAAACGGGCGAGAAAGTCCACCGGCATCAGGTCGAAATTCAGTGCGAAGGCCGGCACCTGACCGAGTTGGATCGAGCCCTTGAGCATCAGCATCAAACGGTTCTTGTGCGGTTGGCAGACGCCGCTCAGGCTGTTGAAACTGATGTTGCCGGGGCGATACAGGTTGACCCACACCCCACGCTCGCGCGCCCGTTCAAGGATGCGCTCGCCGACCCACTTCGACAGGTTGTAGCCATTGCGGATGTAGATCGGCGGGGTCGGTGCGGCGGGCAATTCGAGCACGCGGCCTTCGTCATCGACGGTGCTGGAAGCGGACAGCGTCGAGACAAAGTTGAAGACCTTTTTGCTGCGCCCTTCACACAGGCGCAGCAGCTCGAAAATCGGCTCGACGTTATCCGCGGCCAGCGACTCGTAATCGAGCACATGGTTGACGTTGGCGGCGTTGTGCACCAGTGCGCCGAACTCGCGATCCAGGCGCTGATAATCGGCGTCGGCCAAGCCCAGTTGCGGACGGGTGATGTCTGCCGAGTAGATCCGCACCCGGCTCAGGTCCAGATGCTCCAGACGGTTCTCGCGCAACGCCTGGGCAAAGCGCTGCGCCGCCGTTTGTCCGCCACCGTCACGCACCAGACACGCCACCTCGCTGGCGCCCCAGCCGAGCAGCGCTTCGACAATGTGTACGCCGACAAAGCTGTTGGCGCCGGTGACGATCACCTTGTGCACATCGCCCAGGCGACTGATCGGCAACGGCTCGATGTTCAGCGGGCGTTCGGCGTCGGCCATGGCCTGGGCGCTGAGCACCGCGCTGTCATCGGTCCCGCGCACCAGCGTTGCGAGCTTGATGATGGTCGGCAATTCGATGAAGCGGTTGATCGAGATGCTGCGCCCGAATTCCTCACGCAAACGCAGCAACATGCGCGACAGCAGGATCGAATGCCCACCGAGGTTGAAGAAACTTTCGTCGGTGGAAATATCGCTGGTGGGCAGCTCCAGCAGTTCCGCCCAGATCTCCAGCAGCAGCGCTTCGTCGGCATTTGCCGGCAGGCATTTCGGGCCGCTGTCCTGCACGCTCACCGGCAGTTCCAGCAACGCCTTGCGGTCGACCTTGCCGTTGCTGGCGAATGGCATGTGCGGCAGTTCAGTCCACGCCACCGGTTGCATGTAGTCCGGCAAAAACTGCTGGGCATGCGCCTTCAATAGATCGCGTGCAGCGTCCGACTGCGGCTGCGCAAGGAACGCCAGAATCCGCCGCTGACTGTCGATCACCACCGCCACCTGACGGTACAACTGGCTCTCGCGCAGGCAGCGTTCGATCTCTTCCGGCTCGACCCGGAAACCACGGATCTTCACCTGATTGTCGCGCCGTCCGCACAGCTCGATACCGTGCTCGCCCCATTTGGCCATGTCGCCGCTGCGGTACGCGCGCAACGTTTGGCCGTGCGGCAGTTGCAGGGTCAGGTAGCGCTCGGCGGTCTGCTGCGGGTTGTTCAGATAACCGAGGCAAACGCCGGGGCCGACGATGAACAATTCGCCGACGGTGTTCTCCGGCACCGGTTGCAAGTCGTCATCGAGAATCAGCACCTGACTGTTGGCGATCGGCGCGCCGAGGGTGCGGTTGCTGTCACCCGGTTGCAGTTGCCGGGCGGTGATCAGCACCGTGGCTTCGGTGGGGCCGTAGAGGTTATGCAACTTGCCCTGACGGGTCAGTTGCTCGATGACGAAGGGCTCGCAGACGTCGCCGCCGGTCATGACCTCGACGCCTTGCAGTTGCTCCAGCGGCAGGATGCTCAGCAGCGCCGGCGGCAGAAACGCGTGGGTCAGTTGCCGGCGGCGGATCAGCGCCACCAGTTGCAGCGGATCGCGGCGCTGGGTGTCATCCGGCACCACCAGTTCGGCGCCTTGCAGCAGGCTCGGGAAGATATCGATCAGCGAAGAATCGAAGCTCAGCGAAGAGAACTGCAAGACCCGACTTTCAGCGCGCAACTGCACGTAATCGGCGTACCACGCGGTGAAGTGCGCGAGGTTCGCCTGGCTCAGCAGCACGCCCTTCGGATGCCCGGTGGTGCCCGAGGTATAGAGCGCCATGCACGGCGCTTCAAGCGTCGGCCGCTGACGCATCAACGGTTGGCTGGGATCCGCATCCGCGCTGTCGATACAGCTGACATCCAGACCGGGCATTGACTCACTCAGCGGGTGCTCGCCGTCGTGCAGCAACAAAACCGCGCCGGCGTTCTGCAGGATGTATTGCTGGCGCTGCAACGGATGGCTCGGCTCCAGCGGCAGGTACACCGCGCCACTGCCGAGCACCGCCAGAATCGAGGCAAACAGCGCCGGGCTTTTCGGCTGACAGATACCTACGATCCACGGCTGCGGATGTTGCTCGAGCAATGGCAGCAGGCGTTGCTGGATCGCACAGCTGTGGGCGTGTAACTGGCGATAGCTGAGCGACTGCTCGGCCAGGTGCAGCGCCGGTCGCTCGGCGTGTTCGATCAGGCTGCGTTGCAGGCGTTCGATCAACGGGATCTGCGCCTGCTTGAGCAGCATCGGGTTGGCCGTGTCGTTAAGGCGATGGACGTAGGCCAGGCTGTCGAGAAACCGCAGGTCTTCCACCTGTTCGAAATCCGCTGCCGTGGCGGGCATCACCTGCTGGAAATACTCGGCATCGCGGGAGAAACGGCTGACCAGCAGCGCAACTTCGTCGACCACCTGCGTCAGCACCCGCTGGCGCAGAGCCTGACCGTTGCCGGACGGCTCATCGCCAATCGGCACTCGGCAGATCAGAGACGAACCAAGGAAGCACAGCAGGTCGAGCGTTGGTAAACCGCCAAGGCTTTGCGCAGCGATACCCAGGCGCAGATGCAAGTGCGGGATGGCGCAGAAATCGCCGGCGCCGATGAAGCCATCGTCGATGATCAGATCCACCGGCGATTGCGCCGCGCCGCTGCGCAGCAAGGTGTGACCGTGTTGTTCGAGTTCCTGCGCCAGGTCGGTCATGGCCTGGCTGGCGCCAATCAGCAAAATGTCGAGACGTCTCATGTCAGCCTCCTCATCAAACCAGATAGTCGCGCAGGGCGTGCTGCACGCAGGGCGTGTCGAGCAGCGAGCTGCTGTGGAAAAAACGCACGATGTTGCCCACCAGCGGATGGTGGCGATTGATCGGGAAGGCCAGCCCGGTCATCTCGTCACTGAGGGAACGGCGCACGGCATCGCTGACCGGCAAGGCGTCGATCAGGCGCAGATCGAAGGACTTCTGAATGTCGTTGGTCAGGTAATGGCCGATGAACACCGGCAGGATCTGCGCGATGGTTTCCCGGTCTGCGTCACTGGTGGTGTGCCAATAGATGCGCACCATGCGCGCCCAGAAACTGGAGTGCCGGCCCTCATCGAGCAAGTGATCGGCCATCAGGCCTTTGATCGACGGCTTGACCGTATCGTCCCGGGCAAACGCTGCGACATCGCCGGTTACGGTGTTTTCGGCGATGGCCACGCAGATCAGTTCCACTGCGCTGCGCAGGTGCTCGGGCGCCAGTGCCACGGCGGCAGGAATTGCCCGGCTCAGTTCGATTTCAGTGGGCAGTTCGATCGGCTCGATGCCGGTCATCGCCACGGTCTGCTGCATGAAGTCCATCGCCACCAGCGCGTGGTAATCCTCGTCCACCACCACGGTCATGGCGTCGTAGCGACAGGCGAACGGGAAGGCCACGGCAAAGCGATTCTTGGCGATACTGCGCGCGGTCTTGTCGACGATCTCGGTCTCGAAAATCACCACGTCGTTGATGAACTTGTACAGCGTCTGCACCAGGGCAAAATCCCGTTGTTGCGGGCACTCGCGCAGGAAGGTTTCGCTGAGTACCAAGGGCTGGCGGCTCAACGGATAGATCAGGCGCTCATCGTCTTCCAGTACGCGCCGTGGCCGGGTGCGGATGGTGGCGCGGCTTTCCCAGGCGTCGGCGAAGGATTGGTAATCGGCGGCGTTCATTGGGCCACCTCCGCCAACGGTTCGCGCATGCTCAGACGCAGGCCGTCCCACAAGGCGATGCGGCTTTCCACTGCCGCGATGGCGCTGGCGTAGACCTCGGCTTCGCGTTGCGGATCGCCATCGACCAGACGCTCAAGCAGTTGCTCCGCCGCCGGACCGTGATCTTCGGAATCGACCTCGATGTGGCGCTCCAGGTAATAGCGAAAGGTCGGCGCCTGTTCGATACCGATCCCCCAGTCATCGAGGATGCGCTGGAACATGGTCGGGATGACGCTCTCGCGACCATGCAGGAACGCGGCAGCGACGCTGTGGCCTGGCGCATGCAGCGCGGTGTTTAGCGTCTCGCGAACAAATTTTGCTGCTGCCGGATCCACTTCCACGCTTTGCAGGGCGACGTCGTAACTCACGCCTTCCTGTTGCAACGCGACAAAGCGTTCGACTGCCGTGGTGCTCGCACCGACTTCGCGCATGGCGTCCAGATACAGCTCGAAATGACTGTAATGGCCGTGAGCGGGACGGTCGTCGGACTCTTCGCCGAGCACGATCTCGTTGATCAGCCGCGCAGCATGCGGATCACGCGGCGGCAGCCAGGGCAGACGGGTGCAGGTCAGTTCTTGTTGGAGACGCTTGGTCAGCGACATGAAATCCCAGACGGCGAAGACGTGGGATTCCATGAACCGGCGCAGTACCGATAACGAATCGATTTCAGTAAAGATCGGATGAACGCTCAATTGAGCTTTTATCAGGGCGAGTTGTTCTTTAGTTGGCATCATGGCTAACCTCGGTGTTATTGGAATAGAGAAAGTTGCTCGTTCGGTGCGTCAACGCGGACTGGCTGTTTCTTGAACTTTTATAGTGGCGAGCGCTGGCCTCATTCAGATAAATGAAAGTGTGCGAAGTGCATGGGAGGCTCTGGGCTATGCCTGGGCGACTATTTGCCAAGGCTGTCAGCTGAGTGCGGAGCCGTGCCGTGTTTGCGGGGTTTAACCTGCTCGGCGAGGAAAAGCTAATACATCATCAAATAACTTAACAAGTTTATTTTTAATTATTTTAAGTTTGCTGTTTTTTAAGTATGAGACGATCCGGTAAAACTTATTAATTAGGTTTTACTTGGGCGTAGTTGCTCCTTTCGGCGAACAGTGGCCAAAATTGAAGACAAGAGTGAATGCCTCACTCAGAGCAACTTTTCGATACAAGGGTTGAAGTTATGTATAGGGGTGAAAGTTGGCCGGGAACGGCGCCGTAACTTCCTTTTATCCCGTGGCAAGGCTCCTTCCGTAGGTTCCTGGTGCGAGGACTGCGCCGGCGGTGCGGTGCGTCCCCGTTCTTCATGGGTTGGCTGTTCAAGAGTGCGGGTAAATTGGCGGGACGGCTATGACCGATTCGTCCGCGGCGAGCTGCAATACCGGACTTATGGGGGCGCTGGGAGGTTAGAGCGAACAGGCGAATCCGCCACCGGGTTTGCGGCAGACCGTAGAGAGGATTTGTAAGCGGGTTATTCGCCGGTCAGCTGCAAGGGCCTGAAACCGGCGTGGAGGGGATCAGCGAACGGCCTTGCGGTGTTGTCCGGCAGGGCTGGCGAGGTAACGGGTGATCACCTCGACGCCACGGTTGAGGTGTTGTGTGAGCAGCTTCACCGACAGTTCGACATCGCGTTCGATTACGGCCTGGAGCATCGCGCGGTGATCTTCCTGGGACAGTTTGCCCAGGCCCATGGCTTCAAGGTTGAAACGCAGAAAGCGCTCTTCTTCATTCAGGCCGCCTTCGACCAGTCGCAGCAACCGCTGATTCGGCGCCTTGCTGTACAACGCCATGTGGAACAGGCGATTGAGCCGACCGATTTCGCTGTAGTCGTGCTGGGTCTCAAGTGCTTCGATAAAACTGGCGGCAAGCGCGTGATCGGTGCTGGTCAGCAGCGGAACCGACTGGCGCATGGCTTCGGATTCGAGCAGGATTCGCAACTCGTAGGTTTCGGTAGCGTCGCCCTGAATCAGCGGGGCAACCACGGCGCCTTTGTGGGTCGTGACGCTCAGCAGCTCCTGAGCCTCCAGCTGACGCAGAGCCTCGCGCACCGGCATGCGGCTGACCCCGAACAGGTCAGCCAGATCCTGCTGACGCAGGGCAGTGCCGCACGGTAAACGACCGTCAAGGATCGCCGAGCGCAACGTCTCCTCGATGATCGAACGGGCAAGATGTGCAGGAATCGGCCCATCGACTTTGATGCTGTGCAGCGGTTTGGGCTTCTGTGTCACAACTACTCACCCTGAATGAAGACGTAATTTGGATCCAAAGACACTAGTGATTGCTCTACAGGTTGTCAAACCACGTAAAGGATTGCTGTCCTGAGTAAAGTTTAGCGCGCTGGCGATGATCTCATGGTGCGATTGTTTTTTGCCGGGCTAAGCTTCACCATCAAACGCTTTCCTTCCTGCCCCCTTGGAAACCAGCTGTGGCGGTACGTTTCGCGATCCCTCGGACTTTGCGCTGGCTAGGCTGCGCACTGCTGCTGGCCGGCGTCATGCTGGGCGGTCTGCATGCCGATTGGGATTTTTCCGCGATCAGCCGCAAAGCCACGGCGCTGTACGGGCCGCTGGGCGCCGGGCAGCAGCGGATCGATGCCTGGCAGAACCTGCTGGCCACGCAGAAACAAGTCAGCGAGATGGAAAAGCTGAAAGTCGTGAACCTGTTTTTCAACAAACAGGTGCGCTATGTAGAGGACATCGATCTGTGGGGCCAGGTCGATTATTGGGAGACACCGATCGAAGCGCTGTGGAAAGGCGCCGGTGATTGCGAAGACTACGCGATCGCCAAGTATTTCAGCCTGCGCCATCTCGGGGTTTCCAGTGACAAGCTGCGCATCACCTACGTCAAGGCACTGCGCCAGAATCGCGCGCACATGGTACTGACTTACTACGCCACCCCCGATGCCATGCCGCTGGTGCTCGACAGCCTGATCGATCCTATTCAGCCTGCGTCCCAGCGAACCGATTTGCTGCCGGTCTACTCTTTCAATGCTGAAGGTCTGTACCTGCCGGGAGCCAAGGGCAACAAAAAGGTCGGTGACACCAAACGCCTGTCGCGCTGGCAGGATGTGCTGAAGAAAATGCAGGCCGAAGGTTTTCCGGTCGAAACGACTAACTAGGAGCACGCGCTCAGATGTCTTTGTTCAAACAGCTGTTGATCGCTATCTGTCTGTTCCTGGTGGTCGCCTTCACCGGCAGCTTCATGGTCAGTCTGGAGAGCTCGCGCACCCAGTACGTCAACCAGCTGCGCTCCCATGCCCAGGATGCCGCCACGGCGCTGGCGTTGTCGCTGACGCCGAATATCGACGATCCGGCGATGGTCGAGCTGCTGGTCAGCTCGATTTTCGACAGCGGCTATTACGCGAGCATCCGTGTGGTCGACCTCAAGACCGACCAGACCATCGTCGAGCGCAGCGGGATTCCGGCGGTGAGCAATGTGCCTGACTGGTTCGTCAAACTGATCGGCCTGGAACCGGCCGGTGGCGATGCCTTGGTCAGCCGTGGCTGGGAGCAGGCCGCGCGGGTCGAGGTGGTCAGCCACCCGATGTTTGCCGTGGCCAAGCTGTGGCAGAGCGCGTTGGGCAGCCTCGGCTGGCTGTTGCTGTGCGGCGCGGTCAGTGCGGTGCTCGGTGCGTTGCTGCTGCGCCGGCAATTGCGCCCGCTGGATTACATGGTCAAACAGTCCCACGCCATCGCCCGTCGCGAGTTCCTCAGCCTGCCGGAGCTACCGCGCACCCCGGAACTGCGGCGCGTGGTGCAGGCGATGAACCAGATGGTCGAGAAGCTCAAGGCGTTGTTCCAGGAACAGGCCGAGCGCAGCGAAAAACTGCGCGCCGAGTCTTATCAGGACACCCTCACGGGGCTGGCCAACCGGCGCTATTTCGAGATGCAACTGCACAACCGCGTGAGCAACCCGGAGCAGGCCAGTTCCGGTTACCTGCTGCTGTTGCGGGTCAAGGATCTGGCCGGGCTCAACCAGCGCCTGGGCGGTCAGCGCACGGATGAATTGTTGAAAGCCGTCGGCGAGCAGTTGTCCCGCGAATGCGCCAAATACCCGGAAACCCAGAACCTCATCACCCGGATTCGCGGCGGTGAATTCGCCGTGCTGGCGCCGGGGCTGGTGCGTGAAGAGGCGCTGCAACTGGCGCAAAACCTCGACAGTGCGCTGAGCAGCCTGCACGCCACCGGCGCCACTGATGTGCCGGCCGTGGCCTCCATCGGCCTCGCCCCGTTTGCCCACGGCGATTCACCGCAAGCAGTGCTGACCCTGGGTGATCAGGCGCTGGCGCAGGCCGAAGGGCAGGGCGAGCAGAACTGGGCGTGCATCGATCAGAGCCTGGTGGCCGAGGTTGGCGACGATCACCACGCCTGGCATCGATTGCTTGATCAGGCGCTGAATCAGCAGCGCTTCGAGTTGTATTTCCAACCGGTGGTGGCTGCGCAGGACACGCAACTGGTGCTGCATTACAAAGTGCTCTCGCGCTTGCTGGATGAGCAGGGCCAGACCATTCCCGCCGGACGTTTCCTGCCGTGGCTCGAGCGTTTCGGCTGGACCGCACGACTTGACCGCTTGATGCTCGAACGCGTTCTGGAGCAGATGAAAGGGCACGAGGATTCGCTGGCGCTGAACCTGTCCTCGGCAACCCTGGCCGATCCACAGGCATTGAACAAAGTGTTCGAGATTCTGCGCGCGCACTCCGACCTCGGCGAGCGTCTGACGCTGGAGATCGGTGAGGAGCAACTGCCGGAGCAGGCGGTGCTGGAGCAGTTGACCCGGCGTTTGCGTGAGCTCGGTTTCTCCTTGAGCCTGCAGCGCTTTGGTGGACGCTTCAGCATGATCGGCAACCTGGCGAGGCTGGGGCTGGCGTATCTGAAGATCGATGGCAGCTATATTCGTGCGATCGATCAGGAAAGTGACAAGCGTCTGTTCATCGAAGCCATCCAGCGGGCGGCGCACAGCATTGATCTGCCGCTGATTGCCGAGCGCGTCGAGACCGAAGGGGAATTGTCGGTGATTCGCGAGATGGGTTTGTATGGGGTGCAGGGGCAGCTGTTTGGTGAGCCCAAGCCCTGGAATTAAACTTTTAGTGCGGCGGCGTCATTGATGCCGTCTTCGCGAGCAGGCTCGCTCCCACATTTGATATGCATT
>NZ_JBQEPG010000050.1:0-20173 GCF_052045635.1 Pseudomonas sp. 22189 | reverse complement strand
TTTGATCTTCGTTTTTACAATCAAGATCAAAAGATCGCAGCCTGCGGCAGCTCCTACACTGGGGTATGAAGGATGTTGAATTTCATGACGGTCACCGGCAAATCCTCGTAGACCAGATCCTCGACCACCTCCCAACCCAACCCCGCATACAGTGTTTGCGCCGCATCGGTGTACAGATACAACGTCTGTACGCCCAACGCTCTGGCTTCTTCAACAATACGTTTGACCAGTTGCGAAGCAATTCCGCGTCCGCGATCTTCAGCCTTCACATAAACCCCCGCCAGCCACGGCGTCAGTTGCGGGCGGATCTTCATGTCGCTGTCGATCAACAGCGCGCCACCGAGCAATCGGCCGTCTTCAATGGCCACCACCACGCTGGGAACCGCACCCTTGCCGCAGGCGGCGCGCATCCGTTCGGTACGAGCCTCAAGGGTATCGCCGTCGCGGAATTCGCCCCATTCCTTGAAATTGAGTTCGGCCAGTTCCTCAATCAAATGCGGGTGATCACACAGGTAGTCGATGTGCATGGGCTGAACTCCTTTTCATGGGCGGAACAGCCAGCCTAATGCGCTCACAAAACGTAATCAAATGCGCGTCACGATTACGCCGATGCGGTTGCGCAATGACGCGGCTGACCTAAGCTTCTGACAAGGCGAAACATATTTGCCGGGCACAGGTCCGGAACAATCGCCGCGATGCGCAATCATTAGAGCGTGGATATCAAAAGGAGATGCGCATGCTCATCAGGTCACTGACCCTGACACTCTTGCTGGCGATTGCCGGTCCCTTGTTCGCCGCTGACAACGATTCGCCCATAGCCGGGGATATGGGACGGGCCCGACCGTTGATCGTGATCGCCCAAAGCACCGTCGACCCCGTGTGGGTGGGGTTGAAAAAGTCGCTGGAAGATCCGGCGAACAAGAAAGGTGTGACTGACCGCAACATCAAGGTCTACACCATCCTCAATATGGCCGGTCAGCTTGATGGCAAGGACCTTGGGCAGCAGGACACCATGGCCCTGTTGCGTTCGTTGAAGCTCGGCGCCGGGGCGTACCCGAAAGTGTTCCTGCTGGGCAAGGATGGCGAGACCAAACTCTCGGCCTCGGGCGATGAAGCGAAATCGGTGGACCTGAAGAAAATCTTCGATACCGTCGATGCACTGCCGGCCAGCGAAAAGGAAATCAGCGCACCAACGGTCGCTGAAACCAAGGCCACCACAGCCGAGCCGGCAGCCAAGAAAGGCGAGAAGGGTGCCAAGGCGAGCAAACCGGCGAAACCGAGCAAACCACCGGAAATGCCGGATGATTGATGGCATGGCCTGAATCAAAAAATGGGCGACCTCTACAGGTCGCCCATTTTTATTGTCCGCCAAAAAGATCGCAGCCTGCGGCAGCTCCTACATGGGGCCGGTGCAGGAGCTGCCGCAGGCGGCGATCATTTGATTTTCAGTCGGCCAAAGCGCTGAGGATCGTGTGAGCAATCTTCACCCGCTCCGGAATCGGAAAGTTTTTGTTCGCCAGAATCACCACGCCGACATCCTTCGACGGCACAAACGCCACGTAACTGCCAAAGCCACCCGTAGACCCGGTTTTGTTCAGCAGCACATTATCCGCCTGCGGTTGCGGCGGGTTGAGCCACTTCACCTTATGCGGCTGCATGGCCATTTCCGTACTGTTACCGGCCAGCAAGCGGTCGAGGCTGATCGGGTAACGGTACATCTCCCAACCCAGGCCCTGAGTCATGTCACCGACGCTGTAGTAACCGGTGTGGGTGTTGGCGATGGCTTGTTGCAGTGGAGTATCGAGGCTTGCCGGTTTCAGGTTGGCCTGAACGTAACGCAGCATGTCGGCGGCGCTGGTTTTCACGCCATAGGCTTGCGCATCCATCGCGCCCGGGGTGACGCGCACCGGTTGGTTGTTCTTGTCGTAGCCCTGTGCATACAGGCTCATTTGCGCTTTCGGCACTTGCAGGTAGGTGTGTTGCAGGCCCAGTTTCGGCAGCAAGGTTTCACTCATCGCCTGATCATAGGGCTGGCCAAGAGTCTTGGCGGCCAGATAGCCGAACAGGCCCAGGCTCGGGTTGGAGTAAAGACGCTGGCTACCGGCCGGGAAGCTCGGTTTCCACTGTTGGTAATAGCCGAGCATCTTCTCCGCCGAATCCCACTGGTCAGGGAATTGCAGCGGCAGGCCACCAGCGCTGTAGGTGCCCAGTTGCAGCACGCTGATGCCATCGAAGGCGCTGCCCTTGAGCTCTGGCCAGATCTGGCTGGCCTTGGTCGACAGTTCCAGTTTGCCCGTCGCCTGCGCATAGCCCGCCAGGGTCGCGGCGAAGGTTTTGCTCACCGAGCCGATTTCGAACAGGGTGTTTTCGCTGACTTTCTGTCCGGTGTCCTTGGCGGCGACGCCGTAATTAAAGTAATGCGGCTGGCCGTGGACGGTGACAGCCACGGCCAGGCCCGGAACCTGTTGTTGCTGCATCACCGGGGCGACGGCTTTATTAACCAGGGCTTGCAATTGCTCGTCGCTGGGTGTGGCGGCCATGCACGTGGTAGCAGCGAAAATCACGCCAAATGCGCTGCAGATATTGACTTTTCTCGGGTTGATGAAGGACATGTGTGACCCACTCTCCATGAGTGTTGAGGGTGATATCCCGCTACACTGCGGGCGATCTTCTTGTTGGGCGACTGATCAGCGCCGTCAATTTAGGCAGTCCGGCGATGATCGACAAACGATGAAATCTCGCATTAGCCATTAGAAAAATTTGGGAATGGGCATGATTCGACCTCAACTGCCGCTCAATGCACTGCGCGCTTTTGAAGCTTCAGCGCGTCATTTGAGCTTCACCCGCGCCGCCGTGGAGTTATGCGTGACTCAGGCGGCGGTGAGCCATCAGGTCAAAAGCCTTGAGGCGCAACTCAACGTCACCCTGTTCAAACGCCTGCCCCGTGGGCTGATGCTGACCAGTGAAGGGGAGACTCTGTTGCCCGTTCTGACCACTTCGTTCGATCACATCGCGCAGTTGCTTGAGCGGCTGGCCGGCGGTCAGTATCGGGAAATGCTGACCGTGGGAGCCGTCGGAACCTTTGCGGTCGGTTGGCTGCTGCCACGGCTGGCAGACTTCCAGGCGAAACATCCGCTCATAGATTTGCGGCTGTCGACTCACAACAACCGGGTCGATGTCGCCGCCGAAGGACTGGATTACGCGATTCGTTTCGGTGCCGGGGCGTGGCATGGCATCGAGGCCACGCGCTTGCTCGATGCGCCACTGTCGGTGTTGTGCGTGCCGGAAATTGCCCGGCAGTTGCAATCCCCGGGTGACCTGTTGCAGCAGCGTTTGCTGCGCTCGTATCGCACCGATGAATGGCCGCAGTGGTTTCAAGCCGCCGGTCTGGCGACCCACGCCGCGCCGCCGCAGAGCATCGTGTTCGACTCGTCGCTGGCGATGATGGAGGCCGCGCTGCAGGGCAGCGGCGTAGCGCTGGCACCGCCGCTGATGTTCGCCCGGCAATTGGCGGCGGATGTGATTCGTCAGCCGTTTGCGATTGAAATCACCACCGGCAGTTATTGGCTGACGCGCCTGCAGTCACGGCCGGAGACGGTGGCGATGACGGCTTTCAAGCAGTGGCTGGTACACCTCTCGGCTTGAAACAAATCCCCCTGTGGGAGCGAGCCTGCTCGCGAAAGCGGTGTGTCAGACGACAAAAANGGCTGTTTTACCGCATTCGCGAGCAGGCTCGCTCCCACAGGGACGGCAGTGGACTGCAGATCAGCGTTCAGCGCACCAGACACGGCCGCTTGTTATCGAACGTCCACCCCGGAATCAAAAACTGCATCGCCACGCTGTCATCCCGCGCACCGAGGCCCATGCCTTTATACAGCTCATGAGCCTTGGCCACTTGGTCCATGTCCAGCTCCACGCCCAGCCCCGGTTTCTGCGGTACTTGCACGCAACCGTCGACAATTTGCAGCGGTGCCTGGGTCAGGCGCTGGCCGTCCTGCCAGATCCAGTGCGTGTCGATGGCGGTGATGTCGCCCGGTGCCGCGGCCGCGACATGGGTGAACATCGCCAAAGAGATATCGAAGTGGTTGTTGGAGTGCGAGCCCCAGGTCAGGCCCCACTCATGGCACAGCTGCGCGACACGTACCGAGCCTTGCATGGTCCAGAAGTGCGGGTCGGCCAGCGGGATGTCCACCGACTGCAGCTGAATGGCGTGGCCCATTTCACGCCAGTCGGTGGCGATCATATTGGTCGCCGTCTTCAGCCCGGTGGCGCGGCGAAATTCGGCCATGACTTCACGCCCCGAGTAACCGTTTTCCGCACCGCAAGGGTCTTCGGCATAAGCCAGCACATGATGCTGATCGCGGCACAGGCGGATCGCTTCCTTCAGTGACCAGGCACCGTTCGGATCAAGCGTGATACGCGCCTCGGGAAAACGTTCGGCCAGTGCCGTCACGGCTTCGATTTCCGCATCACCGCTGAGCACGCCGCCCTTGAGTTTGAAATCCTGGAAACCGTATTTTGCCTGGGCCGCTTCGGCCAGACGCACCACCGCTTCGGCGCTCATGGCCTTCTCGTGGCGGACGCGGAACCAGTCGTTATCGGCGTCTGGTTCGCTGCGGTAGGCGAGGCTGGTTTCGCGCTGGTCACCGACGTAAAACAGATAACCGAGCATCTTCACTTGATCGCGCTGCTGGCCTTCGCCGAGCAGCGCCGCGACCGGCACGTCGAGGTGTTGGCCGAGCAAGTCGAGCAGGGCGGCCTCGAGTCCGGTCACTGCGTGAATGGTGATGCGCAGGTCGAACGTCTGCAGGCCACGGCCGCCGGCGTCACGCTCGGCGAAGGTCTGGCGCACCTGATTGAGGATCTTCTGATAGTTGCCGATCGGGTTGCCGAGTACCAGGCTGCGAGCGTCCTCCAGCGTCTGGCGGATGCGCTCGCCACCGGGGACTTCACCGACGCCGGTGTGCCCGGCGTTGTCCTTGAGAATGACGATATTGCGGGTGAAAAACGGCCCGTGGGCGCCGCTCAGGTTGAGCAGCATGCCGTCGTGGCCGGCCACTGGAATCACCTGCATGTCGGTGATGATCGGCGCTCTGGCGGTGTCGTGTGCAGTCATGGTTTTGATCCTAATCAGACAGAATTCAGGCGTGCTTCGGCGCGGCTTCGGCCACGGCAAGGTCAGCAGCAGGTTTTGGTGTGGTGCGGGCCGCGAAGACGATGATCGCGGCGATGATCGAGGTCGCGGCCAGACCGTAGAGGCCGCCCTGAATCGAGCCGGTGTGTTGTTCCAGCAGGCCGAAGGTGGTCGGCGCGACGAAGCCGCCGAGGTTGCCCACCGAGTTGATCAGCGCAATCACCGCTGCGGCGATTCGCGCATCCAGATACGCCTGCGGAATCGGCCAGAACAACGACGAGGCGGACTTGAAGCCGAGCGCGGCAAAACAGATCGCGACAAAGGCAAAAATCGGCCCGCCGGTGGTGGACATGAACATCCCCGCCGCGGCGATCAACAACGCGGTGGCGACCCAGGCCTGCTGGTGCTTCCATTTGGCCGAGAAAGCGGCGAAGGCGTACATGCCGACGATCGACAGCAACCACGGGATCGAGTTGAACAGCCCGACCTGGAAGTCACTCATCTCACCCATTTTCTTGATGATGCTCGGCAGCCAGAACGTCGCGGCGTAGATGGTCAGCTGAATGAAAAAGTAGATCAGGCAGAACAGGATGATTTGCCGGTCCTTGAGCAGTTTGCCCATCGATGGGCGGATCGGCGTCGCGGCTTCGCGGGCCTTCTGTTCATCATCGATGGCGTTGACCAGTGCGTCCTGTTCGGCGCGGGTCAGCCATTTCGCGTCGTGGGGTTTCGCGTCGAGCCAGAACCAGACGAACACGCACAGCCCGACCGAGAACATCCCCTCGATGAAATACATCCATTGCCAGCCGTGCATGCCCAGGCCGTTGATCTGCAACAGCAGGCCGGACAATGGGCCGGAGATCAACGAGGCCACCGCCGAACCACTGAGGAAAATCGCGATGGCCTTGCCGCGTTCGGCGCCGGGTAGCCAGCGAGTGAAGTAGTAGATCACCCCGGGAAAGAATCCGGCCTCGGCCACGCCAAGCAGAAAACGCAGGATGTAAAAGTGCGTTTCGTTCTGGATGAATGCCATGCCGGCGGCGACCAGGCCCCAGGTGAGCATGATGCGGGTCAGCCAGATACGCGCGCCGACTTTTTGCAGGAGCATGTTGGAGGGCACTTCGAATAGCGCGTACCCGATGAAGAACAGACCGGCGCCGAAGCCGTAGGCGGCCGCCCCGATGCCCAGGTCATGTTCCATGTGAGTGCGGACGAAACCGATGTTCACCCGGTCAATGTAATTGACGATGAACATGATCACGAAGAGCGGCAGGACGTGGCGTTTCACTTTCGAGATGGCGGACGCGAGTGTCGAATCGACGCCCTCGTTGATCCCGGAGACGGAGGTTTTCACTTGGTTTTCTCCCACTGATTATTTTTATGCGGGGTAGGGCTGGGTGCTGCGTTGTTGCTAGACATCATACAACTGAGATTTTTTGTCCTACAAGTGGGGTGTGGCGATTAATTTTTTCTGGCGGGCAGGTTTTTTATTGCTTTTTTGTCAAATTGTCCATGTTTGTTGGGGTTTTATGGAGGAATGGTTGGTCGTCAGTGTTAAGGAAACTGCTATCCGCCTTTGTTCCTGTGTCTGTCGGGAATCACATATTTCCTGTTTTCTTGAGTGTTGTCATACAAGTTGGTGTCTGTTCCAGGACTAAAATCAATCTCGTCAGCCACCGCGCAGTGCTACGATCCGCAAGCCCCGATGACCGGAATTGATCATGCAAGTAGACCTTGACGCTCCCGCGCCCAAACGTGCGCACAACCTCGCCCATGATCTGGTGGAGAAACTCACCCAGAGCATCCTGCTCGGCCAGATGTCGCCCGGCGACAAGCTGCCGTCGGAGAACGCTATCGTTCAGGAGCATGGCGTCAGTCGCACGGTGGTGCGCGAGGCGATTTCCAAGTTGCAGGCGTCAGGGCTGGTGGAGACGCGGCACGGCATCGGCACTTTCGTCATCGAACGCGCTGCCGAGCAGGGCTTGCGCCTGAATGTCGACACCGCGCTCGGCGTGCGCAGCATTCTTGAGTTGCGCATGGGCCTGGAAACTCAGGCCGCCGCATTGGCCGCGCAACGGCGCAGCGAACAGCAATTGCTGCACATGCGCCAGGCGCTGGATGACTATCAGCGTCTGCTGGACAGCAACGACAGTTGCGTCGAGGCGGATCGCCGTTTTCATCTGCTGATCGCCGAAGCTACCGGCAACGTCTGCTTCAGCGAAATCATGCAGCATCTGGGCAGCGCGATGATTCCGCGTCAGCGGCTCAACGCGGCCGAGCGTGGGGCGGCGGATCTGAGCAAGCTGGGGCAGTTGGCGCATCTGGAGCACGAAGCGATCCTGAATGCGATCAAGCGCCAGGACCCGGACGCAGCGCGCGCGGCGATGTGGCTGCACCTGACCAACAGCCGCGACCGTTTCAGTGCGCAGGGCTGATTGCCGTTGGTCTGCTCGATGGCACGGCCTGCGCAGGCCTGCTTCCAAGCGGTATGGCCCGGGTTTTCCGGACCTCCTTGGTGAGGTGTGTCATGGCTAATGATTTGCTGTTTCAAGGTGGTGTGCTGCCGACCGATCCGACCCGTCCGGTGCCCGGCACGGATGAGCCGACACTGGCCGATCATGATGCGCCACCGGGCATGAGTCCCGGGCGCGATCCGTTGAGTGATGCCGATCGGCCGGAAGACTGGAAGGACCCGGCGGCGGACGATGATGTGCCGCCGGCGGATGAGCCGACGCCGTTGTCTGATGATCGCCGGTAGTGAAAAACCCGGCTCTGGAGCCGGGTTTTTTTTGGTCGGTCAGTGGCGAGGTGTTTTGTTCATGCCGGCCTCTTCGCGGGCAAGCCCGCTCCCGTAGTAGTTGTTGGTGGCATGGGATTTTGTGTTCAACACAACCCCTGTGGGAGCTGGCTTGCCAGCGATGGCGGCCGCGATGTCGCTGAAGATCAGTGACACCTACAAGGTGTTCCGTGTCCTCAATCCGGATTGGCAGCTACATCACGCATCAGCAACCCAAAGCGCAAATCCACCGCATCCGGAATCGGCAGGTACACCGTGTGCCCATCCCCAGGCGCCACCTCGATCGCCTCACCCTTGGCACTCTGCAACTGGTGCAGATCAAAGTGGAAATTGCCCTTGGGCGTCATCAGTTCCAGGTGGTCGCCCAGTGCAAACCGGTTTTTCACCTTGACCTCGGCCAACCGGTCACGGCGCTCACCGGTGAGTTCGCCGACGAATTGCTGACGTTCCGACACCGAGCTGCCGTTCTGATAATTCTGGTATTCGTCATGCACATGCCGGCGCAGGAAACCTTCGGTGTAGCCGCGCTGGGCCAGTGATTCGAGGTCGGTCATCAGGCTGCGATCAAACTCGCGCCCGGCTACGGCATCGTCGATTGCCCGGCGATAAACCTGGGTGGTGCGTGCGCAATAGAAATGCGACTTGGTGCGACCCTCGATCTTCAGCGAATGCACGCCCATGCGCGTCAAGCGTTCGACGTGCTGCACCGCGCGCAGATCCTTGGCGTTCATGATGTAGGTGCCGTGCTCGTCTTCAAACGCCGGCATCAACTCGTCGGGACGATTGGCTTCCTGCAGCAGGAACACCTGATCGGTCGGCGCGCCAATGCCCAGGGTCGGCTCGGGCTGGAAGGTCTGCACGATCTCGCCGAGATGGTTTTCCGTGGCTTCCTGCGCAGAATATTTCCAGCGGCAGGCGTTGGTGCAGGTGCCTTGGTTGGCGTCGCGCTTGTTCATGTAGCCCGACAACAGGCAGCGCCCGGAGTAAGCCATGCACAGGGCGCCGTGGACGAACACTTCCAGTTCCATGCCCGGCACCTGTTCGCGGATTTCAGCGATTTCCTCCAGCGACAATTCCCGCGACAGGATGATCCGGCTCAGACCTCGTTGCTGCCAGAACTCGACGCTCGCCCAGTTCACCGTGTTGGCCTGCACCGAAAGGTGGATCGGCATCTGCGGAAAATGCCGGCGCACCAGCATGATCAGGCCCGGGTCGGACATGATCAGGGCATCCGGCGCCATCTCGATCACCGGCGCCAGGTCCTTGAGGAAGGTCTTCAGCTTGGCATTGTGCGGGGCGATATTGACCACCACGTAGAAGCGCTTGCCCTGGGCCTGCGCTTCGCGAATACCGAGGGCGAGGTTGGCGTGGTCGAACTCGTTGTTACGCACCCGCAGACTGTAGCGCGGCTGGCCGGCGTAGACCGCATCGGCGCCGTAGGCGAAGGCATAACGCATGTTCTTCAGGGTGCCGGCGGGGGCCAGCAGCTCCGGGGCGGCGAGGGGGAGTTCAGGGATCATGGCGGCATCGGTCGCAAAAGCGCGGCAGGGTAGTGCAGCGGCAAGTGCGGTTTATTGATCTGGATCTATCTTTGCGCGGGTGCTACTGATCTGTGCCGCGCCGGCACCATGACAGGGTCCCGCTGCATCAGGTGCAGCGAGCTGCTTCTACCAGGCGATCTATGCTCCATGAACAAAGATGGCACTCGTGCGCGCCCCGGTGGACTAAGGTTCGAGGCGTGCGTGACGCCTGACTGACATGGATCGGACATGAACGAAAAAACGCTGCAATTCAAATCCCTCACCGTGCTGTTGCTGTTGGTGACGGTCGCCTTCATCTGGATTCTGCTGCCGTTCTACGGTGCGGTGTTCTGGGCGGTGATTCTCGGCATTCTGTTTGCGCCGATGCAGCGCAAGTTACAGCTCAAATTCGGCTGGCAGCGCAACCTGACAGCGCTTTGCACGCTGGGCATTTGTCTGGTGATCGCGATTCTTCCGGTGATCATTCTCAGCATCCTGTTGGTTCAGGAAGGCGCGACGGTGTACAACAACATCGAAAGCGGTCAACTGGACATCGGTGCCTACCTGGCACAGTTCAAACACAGCTTGCCCCCTTACTTTCAGCATTTGCTCGATCGCTTCGGCATGGGCGAACTCAACGGTCTGCGCGAGAAAATCGTCAAGGCGTCGATGCAGGGCAGTCAGGTGCTGGCCAGTCAGGCCTTCAGTTTCGGCCAGGGCACATTCGAGTTTGTGGTCAGCTTCGGCATCATGCTGTACCTGCTGTTTTTCTTTCTTCGCGATGGCGCCGAACTGGTACGCAAGGTACGCACCGCAGTGCCGCTGGAAGAGACCCACAAACGCCGTTTGCAGTTGAAGTTCAACCGTGTGGTACGTGCGACGGTGAAGGGCAACCTGGTGGTGGCGGTCACTCAGGGCGCATTGGGCGGGGCGATTTTCTGGTTTCTCGACATCCCCAGCGCGTTGCTCTGGGCGGTGCTGATGGGCTTTCTGTCGCTGTTGCCGGCGGTGGGCGCGGGAATCGTCTGGGCACCAGTGGCGGTGTACTTCCTGCTCAGCGGGATGATCTGGCAGGGCGTGGTATTGGGGCTGTTCGGGGTATTTGTGATCGGTCTGGTGGACAACGTGCTGCGCCCGATTCTGGTCGGCAAAGACACGCGCATGCCCGACTACATGATCCTGATCTCGACCCTCGGCGGCCTCGCAGTGTTCGGCCTCAACGGTTTCGTGATCGGGCCGCTGATCGCGGCGCTCTTCATGTCGAGCTGGGCGCTGTTTATCGAGACCAAACCGAAAGTCCAGTTGCCTTAAGCGTGGAACGGCGCGCTGACGATTTTCTGCGACAGTGCCTGCGCTGCCGGGAGCGAAGTCAGCGGGCCGCTGATGGGCTCACCGTCGCGCACCAGATACCAGCAGGCGAGCAATCCCGACGCTCTGAGCGATGCGGGAACAGCGCTGCCGATGACCGACATGATTTGAACCTGAGCCATGACCAGTACCTCCATCAATCTGTGGAGCTACCTTAGGGATTCGCTGTGCTCAGGGACAATCAACGCTTTCGATAGTGGTCATTGATAACAGTGAGGACGGGGTCAGTCGACAACCTGGTCGAGCATGTGCACCACTTCGCGCTCGTTGAGCAGGCCCTTGTGCACCAGGTTCTCCGCCAGCAGCGAAAGGAACTTGGCGCAGCGGTGGCCTTCCAGGTGTTTGAGTTCGGTCAGCGCACTGTACACCTTGCTTGAAGTGCACAGGCCGACGATGCGGTGCGGATTTTGAGTAGGCATGGGTCGTCCTTGTTGTTATCAACCTGTTGTTTACGGACGGATTCAGATTGCGGTTCCGTCATGACAAATCGATGACCGTTCTGTGTTTTGCCCCCAGCGGTCAAGTCCATCATGCCGACTTTAGCCGCTGGAACTATCCTCACAGCGACCTTGGCAAGATTTTTTCAGACGTTGCCCGACCGACGGTCATAAAAAAGCCCCGCTATAAAGCAGGGCTGTTTGTTGGCGATTACCAGCGTGGGCCACCGTAGTAGCCGTGTGGCCGGCCGTAATAGCCGCGTGGTGGGCCGTAGTAGACCGGGCCAGGCACGTAGACCGGTTGTTGCACGTAAACCGGGGCCGGCTGGTAATAGACCGGTGGCGGCGGTTGTTGCACATAAACCGGTGCCGGTTGAGCGTAAACAGGCTGTTGCACGTAGACCGGCCGGTCCTGGTTGATCAGTGCCGAGCCGATGATGGCCGAGCCGACGATCGCACCAAACACGGCCGGACCCTGCCAGCCACCGCCGTGGGCTTCTGCCTGACCTGTGATCGCGAATGCACCAATCAACAAGGCCACGATGGGGAGTTTACGAATCATGATAATTCCTCGGTTCTTCGACCCGGCGTCCGGGCCTGCACCAGGCCCAAAGTTGTCGCGGGGATACTTCTATGACAGCGAAATTCTGAAAATCAGCACAGCCGCTGGGTAAATTTTGTGTAAGGTCTGTACCGGCTTCTTTACCGGTGGGTCAAAGGGGCACGCGGTCCGTTGCAGACAGGCGCTTATGATCGTTCAGAACCCGATGGAATGGCTAACTCCGTCCATCCGAAAGTCCGTTTGAAGGAGAAGTTTCATGCAGATGAATCCCAACAAAGACACCCAGCTGTGCATGTCCCTGTCGGGGCGCCCGGGGAATTTCGGTCTGCGGTTTCATAACCATTTGTACGAGCAGTTGGGCCTGAACTTCTATTACAAGGCGTTCAGCAGTCAGGATTTGCCGGGGGCTGTCGGCGGCATTCGTGCGCTGGGGATTCGTGGTTGTGGCGTGTCGATGCCGTTCAAGGAAGCGTGCATCGCACTGGTCGATGAGCTGGATGCGTCGGCGGCGGCGATCCAGTCGATCAACACCATCGTCAACACCCACGGTCACCTCAAGGCCTATAACACTGATTACATCGCCATCGCGCAATTGCTGGAAACCCACGCAGTGCCGAAAGATTCGACGTTCGCCCTGCGTGGCAGCGGCGGCATGGCCAAAGCCGTGGCCAGCGCCCTGCGTGATGGTGGCTACAAGAATGGACTGATCGTGGCGCGTAACGAGCGCGCCGGCCAGGCACTGGCGGACTCGCTTGGCTATCGCTGGCAGGCGGAGCTGGGCGAAGAGCGGCCGCAGATGCTGATCAACGTCACACCGGTGGGCATGGACGGCGGGCCGGAGGCGGGGCAACTGGCGTTTGAGCCTGAAGTGATCCAGGCAGCCGGGATTGTGTTCGATGTCGTGGCGATTCCGTCGGAAACACCGCTGATCGTGCGCGGCCGGGCCGAGGGCAAGAAAGTGATTACCGGGCTGGAGGTGATTGCGATCCAGGCGCTGGAGCAGTTTGTGCTGTACACGGGCGTGCGGCCGACTGAAGAGCAGTTTGCGGCGGCGGTGGCGTTTGCCCGGAGCTGATGAGTTGTGCTGGCTGGGCGGGCCTCTTCGCGAGCAGGCTCGCTCCCACAGTTGAATTTTTGTCATGCACAGATTGTGTGTTCGCTGTAGATCCTCTGTGGGAGCGAGCCTGCTCGCGAAGGATGCACCACGGTCTCAAGTCAGACATCCATGCCTATACTGCCTCCCCAGCCAGCCCAGACTTGCCACCCACAAAAACCGTGACCGAGGCCCGCCATGCACCCACCCATTCTCAACCTGCATCAGGTCGAACTCGAACCCTTGCCCGAAGCCCTGGCCCCGGAAGGCGAAACCGCCGGGCGTTATCTGCAGCGCATGGCGCGGGTAGGCCAGCAACTCGGCGCGCAAAAACTCGGTTATCGCCTGTACGCATTACCGCCAGGCATGCGCGGCAGTCCGTTTCACAGCCACCGGGTCAATGAAGAGATGTTCTATGTGGTGGCCGGGGAGGGTGAAGTGCGCTTGGGGGCCGAACGCTTTCCGATTCGCGCGGGCGACGTGATCGCCTGCCCGCCGGGCGGCCCGGAGACGGCGCATCAAATCATCAATACCAGCGAAGCGGAACTGCGTTACCTGGCGGTCAGCACCCAGCAGCAACCGGATATCTGCGAATACCCGGATTCCAACAAATACGCAGTGATGGACAACTTCAAGGTTGATGCTGAGGGCAATGCATCAGGTTTTGTTGCCGTGGCGCGGCAGGCGGATGGGGTGGATTACTGGGATGGTGAGTAAATAGAGACCTTCGTCTTGGTGCAGCCCCTGTGGGAGCGAGCTTGCTCGCGAATGCAATGTGTCATTCACATCATTGCTAAATGACACACCGCATTCGCAAGCAAGCTCGTTCCCACAGTAGGATTTCGGGGTTATTCGAGGCGCGCCAGGCGCTCTTCCAGTGCGGCAATCCGTGCTTCCAGCTCTTCGATGCGCTCGACCGAAACGCCGCTGGTCGCGCGCTCCCCAGGATTCTGCCGCGCCGCCAGGATCGCCTCGATGTCCGCCGGATCGCCCAGCGCATGGGTGTAGCGGTCTTCGCGTTGCCCGGCCTGACGCGGGATCAACACCGCCAGCCCACGGGCGATCAGACGCTCCAGCTGATGCACCACCTGCTCGGCATCTTCGAAATCGTGCATGCGGCCGCTGCGGGTCAGCAACTCATTCACTGTCTGCGGGCCACGCAAGAACATCAAACCGGTGAGAATCACCTGGGCCGGCACCAGCTCCAGCGCCTTGTCGAGTTTATGCTCCCAGCGATCAGCGCGACTGCCCATGACCAGTTTGGTGTAACCGTGGCTTTCCAGCGCCCGCAGACTTTGGCCGACCTGGCCCTGAGTCAGGTTCATCACCGGCTCGCGGCTGGTCTTCTGATTACAGGCCAGCACCAATGCATTGAGGGTCAACGGATAGGTTTCCGGGCTGGTGGCCTGTTTTTCGATCAACGAACCCAGAATGCGGATTTCCGTGGCGTTGAGCCGTGGTTCGTTGGTGGTGGTTGCAAGTTCGGTGGTCATCGCGCGTTCCCTCAGCAGTCGAAGGCGCCTAGCCTAATCCTTGGCTAACAAAAGGCAAGCCGTGTGGTCATCAAGCATGGCTATAATCGCCTCCACGTTCCACCCAGCCACCACACGAGACTGCCATGACCATTTCCCTTTACGCCGCATCCGTCCCGGTTTTTCAACAAATGCTCAACGCCCTGAGCGATGTCCTGAAAAAGGCTGAAGCCCACGCCACCGAGAAAAACATCGACCCGAACGCCTTCCTGCAAGCGCGCCTGTACCCGGACATGTTCCCGCTGGTGCGTCAGGTGCAGATCGCCGTCGACTTCGCCAAGGGCGTTTCCTCGCGTCTGGCCGAAGTCGAAATCCCGAAGTATGACGACACTGAAACCACGTTCCCCGAACTGCAGGCGCTGATCGCCAAGGTGCTGGCCTACATCGGCGAGATCAAGCCGGAGCAGATCAACGGCAAGGAAGGCATCGAGATCGTGACCCGTCCGGGCACGCCGAAAGAGAAGCGCTTCAGCGGTCAGGCTTACCTGCTGAGCTACGGTCTGCCGCAGTTCTTCTTCCACGTCACCACTGCCTATGCGCTGTTGCGCCACAACGGTGTTGAAGTGGGTAAACGCGATTACATGGGCGCGTACTAAAACACCCCGCAACAAAAAAGCCCGCCAAGGTTCACACCTTGGCGGGCTCTTTATTGGATAAAGCAAAAGATCGCAGCCTGCGGCAGCTCCTGCAGGGAAACGCATTCCTAATGTAGGAGCTGCCGCAGGCTGCGATCTTTTGATCTTCAGACTGAACGCTGAACTTTCGCCTCTTCACCCAAGCAAGCCGCGGCAGTAAACAGCACATCAGTGGACGAATTCAGCGCAGTCTCCGCCGAGTCCTGCAGCACACCAATGATGAAACCCACCGCCACCACCTGCATGGCAATCTCGCTGGGAATGCCGAACAGGCTGCACGCCAGCGGAATCAGCAGCAGCGAGCCACCGGCCACGCCCGAGGCGCCACAGGCACAGATCGCCGCGACGACGCTGAGCAGGATCGCGGTCGGAATGTCCACGGCAATCCCCAGCGTGTGCACGGCAGCCAGGGTCAGCACGGTGATGGTGATCGCTGCGCCAGCCATGTTGATGGTCGCACCCAGCGGGATCGATACCGAGTAAGTGTCTTCATGCAGGCCCAGGCGCTTGCTCAGTTCCAGGTTGACCGGAATGTTCGCTGCCGAACTGCGGGTGAAGAAGGCGGTGATGCCGCTTTCGCGCAGGCACTTGAGGGTCAGCGGGTACGGGTTGCGGCGCAGCTTCCAGAACACAATCAGCGGGTTCATCACCAGCGCGACAAACAGCATGCAGCCCAGCAGCACGGCCAGCAGGTGCGCATAACCGATCAACGCGCCGAAGCCCGAGGTGGCGAGGGTAGACGCCACCAGACCGAAAATGCCCAGTGGGGCGAAACGAATCACTACGCGCACGATCACGGTCACGCCGTTGGACAGGTCGCCCAGCACCTCGCGTGTGGTGTCGCTGGCATGGCGAATCGCGACGCCCATGCCGATCGCCCAGGCCAGAATGCCGATGAAGTTGGCATTCATCAGCGCGCTGACCGGGTTGTCGACCACGCTCAACAGCAGGCTTTGCAGCACTTCGGCAATGCCGCCCGGCGCGGTGACTGACACATTGTCGGTGGACAGCACCAGATGCGAGGGAAACGCCATGCTGGCCACCACCGCGACCACGGCTGCGGCGAAAGTGCCGAGCAGATACAGGAACAGGATGGGTCTGATGTGGGTTTCCTGACCGTGCTTGTGGTTGGCGATCGACGCCATCACCAGCACGAACACCAGAATCGGCGCCACGGCTTTCAGTGCCGAGACGAACACTTTGCCGATGAACGCCGAGCCTTTTGCCGCTTCCGGGGCGAACAACGCCAGAGCGATACCGGCGATCAGGCCGATCAGGATCTGCGTGACCAGACTGAGGTTTTTCAGGCGTTGCATTAGAGAAGGGGATGAAGCGGTCATAACGGCATCTCTGATTTTTTATAGGGTGCAAGGTTGCGTGAAACCGGTGGTACATCAAGGGGGCAGGTCACCGGCACGAACCGAAAGGGCTGAGGCGCGATCAACGCTGTTAAACGGGGCGCTGAACAGGGTGTACGTTTTTCAGGGCGCGGACTTTATCACAGCGTAGGCGTTATCCTTCAGGCCTGTGACGATCTGCCACCGGATTGATCGGCAAGTCGGCAGGTTTATGCAAGTCACTGCTGAAACACTCTGTTAAGATTCGCCATCCTCATTTTAATCGTTGCCAGCGGGCCTTCCGGCCTTCGCTGGTGTCGTCGTTTTGCTGGAGTTGCTCATGCTGTTGCCCATTCTTCTGTTGTCCGCTGCCGGATTCACGGTGCTGACCACGGAATTCGTCATCGTCGGCCTGTTGCCGGCCATTGCCCGAGATCTGGCGGTAACCATTCCGCAGGCGGGTCTGCTGGTGACTCTGTTCGCTTTCACGGTGGCGATGTTCGGCCCGTTTTTGACCGCCTATTTCGCCCGCTTCGAGCGGCGCAAGTTGTTCATCACCATCCTGATCATGTTCGGCCTGGCCAACACCGTTGCCGCGCTGGCGCCGAACATCTGGGTCATGGCCATTGCGCGCTTGATCCCGGCCCTCGGCCTGCCGGTGTTCTGGGCCTTGGCCAGCGAGACAGCGGTGGACATCGTCGGCCCGGATTACGCCGGCCGTGCGATTGCCAAGATCGGCTTCGGCATCGTCTGCGCCACGGTATTCGGCATCCCGGTGGGCACGTTGATTTCCGATGCGTTCGGCTGGCGCAGTGCATTCGCGATTCTGGCGGTGATCGCTTTTGCCAAGGCCTTGCTGCTGTTTGTTTACCTGCCGAAAACCAGTCTGCATCAGCACCAGGTCAGCTTCAGCTCGCAGTTCAAGATCCTGCGCAGCCCGCTGATGCTCGGCCATGTGCTGTTGTCGATCCTGGTATTCAGCGGCATGTTCACCGCCTACACCTATCTGGCCGACATACTCGAGCGTCTGGCGGGTTTTAACGGCACCGTGGTTGGCTGGTGCCTGATGGGCTTCGGTGCGGTCGGGCTGATCGGCAACTCGCTGGGCGGGCGTGCAGTGGATCGTCATCCGTTGGGTGCGTCCGTGCTGTTCTGCGCGTTCATGATTGCCGGCATGGTCTCGCTGGTGCCGAATATCCACTCGACGCTGGGCCTGGCGGTGGCCATGGGCATCTGGGGTATCACCCAGGCGGCGCTGTTTCTGGTCAGCCATGTACGCCTGATGAAGGCCGCACCGGAAGCGCCAGCCTTTGCCGCCTCGCTGAATATCGCCGGGGCCAACCTCGGGATCGGCCTCGGAGCGATGATCGGCGGTCGAGTGATCGACAGTGCCGGCCTTGGCTTTCTGGGATTTGCCGCTGCCGGGTTCATTCTGTTGTCGGTATTCCTCGCCATGGTCTTGATGACGCTCAAGCCGCGCGAAGCGTGCGCCCAGGCGTCATAGCGCGGTAAACAGCTCGCGTCGGGCACCTTCGGTAATCGCCACGATGCCGGGGTGCTTGACCTTGCGTTCCACGGAAATGGCATAGAACGACTCGGTCACCGCGTCGGTCTGGCCAATCACCTCGACGCCGTACTGGCGTTTGACTTCATCGGCAATCACGCTTGGGCCGATGAAAATCCCGCTGCCCGATTGGCCGAAGGCCTGCATCAGGGCGCTGTCATCGAACTCCCCGACGATTCGCGGCTGGATCTGCTGCTCGGCAAACCAGCGCTGCAGACGGCTGCGCACCACGGTTTCCGCGCCGGGAATCAGCAGCGGTGCGCCGTTGAGGCTGCGCGGAAAGTCTTGCCCGTATTGCGCCGCCAATTGCGCGGTGGCGAAAAAACTGATCCCGCATTCGCCGAGTTTCTGGCTGTAGCCCTTGATGTCGAGGTGCGACGGCATCGGGCTGTCGGAAATCACCAGGTCCAGACGCTGGATGGCCAGGTCCGCCAACAGGCGTTCGAGTTTGTCTTCGCGGCAGGTGATGCGCAGCGGTTCGTGCAACTCCATGGTCGGCGCGATCAGCCGATAGACGATGGACTTGGGCACCACGTCGGCCACGCCGACGCGAAACAGGATCTGCTGTTCGTTGGGCTGGGCACGCAGCATCAACTCCAGTTCGCCGCCCAACTGGAACATCTGCTCGGCGTAGGGCAGGGCCTGGCGTCCGGCCTCGGTCAGTTCCAGCTGGCGGCCGACCCGCTGAAACAGTTCGATGCCGTAGGTTTGTTCGAGCAGCGAAATCTGCCCGCTGATGGTTTGCGGTGTGAGGTTGAGTTGCTCGCAGGCACGCACGATGCTGCCGGTCTTGGCGACCACCCAGAAGTAATGCAGTTGTCGGTAATTGAGCACTCTAAGGTTCCCCCCCCCTGTAGGAGCTGCCGCAGGCTGCGATCTTTTGATCTTGCTTTAAAAAATCAAAAGATCGCAGCCTTCGGCAGCTTCTACACTGATGGTCATAGTTCGTTAAAGCCGAAGTATAGCCGCTAAAAATACGAATTTTCCTGAAGTGTTTGTCTCCCTAGAATGCCCAGCCATCGACGGGTGGTCTGTGACCCTGTCTGTTCATTCGAAGGAAGTCTCATGAAATACACAATCCCTGCATTGATGTTTACGTCTTTACTGCTCATGGCCGGTTGCGATCAGGCCGAGAAAAGTGCCCAGCAGTTGATGGGCAAGGCTGCCGAAAGCGCCAAACAGGCGATCGACGATACGCACAAAGCTGCTGAACAAGCGCTCAGCGACGCCACCGGCGGCTTGATCGAGAAAAAAGAAGCGCCGGAAAAAGATGCGGAAAAATCCGAATCTTCCTCCAAGACCATCTAAATCGTCATACAAGAGTCAGGACTGACCCATGGAATATCTGTTAGAACTCGCCGCCAGCCCCGCCGCCTGGGTTGCTTTGGCCACACTGGTGGTGATGGAAATCGTGCTCGGCATCGATAACCTGATCTTTATTTCGATCCTGACCAACAAGTTGCCTGTGCAGCATCGGCAGAAGGCGCGCCGCATCGGTATCGGCATGGCGCTGATCCTGCGTCTGGCCCTGTTGAGCACCATCGCTTTCATCGTGCAGTTGACCGAACCTGTAATCGAAATCATGGGCCAGGCGTTCTCCTGGAAAGACATGATCCTGATTGCCGGTGGTCTGTTCCTGGTGTGGAAAGCCACGACCGAGATCCATCACAGCATGGACCCGGCCCCGGAAGACCCGAAAACGGCGACTTCGACCGTGACCCTGGGCTTCGCTGCCGCAATCGGTCAGATCCTGATGCTGGACATGGTGTTCTCCATCGACAGCATCATTACTGCGGTGGGCATGACTGAACACTTGCCGATCATGGTGATCGCGGTGGTGGTGTCGGTGATGGTGATGCTGTTCGCAGCTGAGCCGTTGGCCAAGTTCATCAACGACAACCCGACAGTGGTGATGCTGGCCCTGGGCTTCCTGATCATGATCGGCATGACGCTGATCGCCGAAGGCTTCGGTGCCCATGTACCGAAAGGTTATGTGTACGCGGCCATGGCCTTCTCGGCAGCGATTGAAGTGCTGAACATGATGTCGCGCCGGGCGAAGCAGAAGAAGCTGGCTCAGCAAGCTTAATCTGCAGCAAACCAAAAGGCCGGCTGGACTCGTCGAGTTCAGCCGGCCTTTTTGCTTATGCCTCATGCCGCACGGCTTGTGCCTTATGCAGGAGCTGCCGAAGGCTGC
>NZ_JBQEPG010000049.1:0-23656 GCF_052045635.1 Pseudomonas sp. 22189 | reverse complement strand
CCTGACATCCGAATACATCTGGCTGACCGCGTGCATAGGTTTTGGGGCCGCTTCGCTGCCCATCGGGGATAAATCCCCTCACCACAGGTTTACTTCTCAGATTGAGGGTCGGATTCAAAAGCGTGTACTCCCTTCAATCGGCACAGCTTTGATCGTCGCGCGAGGTCCCGAAGCCGGAACCGGACTCGGCACCCCTTGCGCCGCCGTCGGCAACTGCGGCGCCTGCATGTCCGGCATCGCCCAGCTGCGCTCCGGTTGCAGGCCGCCCTGGGCGCGACGCATGAAGTCGTAGCGGTTGAGGGTAATGCTGCGCCCCGCTTCGCTGTCGCGGATGATGTATGGGCGCAGGAACACCATCAGGTTGGTCTTGCTGATCGCCCGGCGCTCGTTGCGAAACAGCGCACCGATTCCCGGCAACGTCCCCAGCCAAGGCACCGCTTCGTTGCTCTGGCTGTAGCCGTCCTGCAGCAAGCCGCCGAGGACCATGATCTGACCGTCGTCGAGCAGGATGCTGGTGTCGATCGCGCGCTTGTTGGTGACGATCCCCGCCGCTCGCGCGCTGACCGAAGCACGTTCGTCGATGCTGCTGACTTCCTGATAGATATCGAGCTTGACCGTGCCGCCCTCGGAAATTTGCGGCCGCACATTCAGCTTCAAGCCCACCTCTTCACGGGTCACGGTCTGGAACGGATTATTGCTGGTGCCCCCGCCGCCAGTGACGTAACTGCCGCTGACAAACGGAATGGTCTGGCCGACAAAAATGCTCGCCGCCTCGTTATCCAGGGTCAGCAGGTTCGGCGTCGACAGCACGTTGGTGCCGCCCTTGCTCTTCAACGCCCGAGCCAGCACTTTCAGGTCGAGGATCTTGCCGATGCCGGGGATGTCGACGGTGCCGTTGACATAACCGAGGTTCAAGCCTTGCGGCAGCACATCTAGGCTGGTCTTGCCGTTGAGATTGATCCCCGAACCGCCAAGGTTCGCCCCGCCGATCACGCCGTTGCCGCCGAGATTGCCGGTCTGCCATTGCACGCCAAATTCACTGGCATCGTCTTCGCCGACTTCGACGATCAGGCTCTCGATCACCACTTGCGCGCGGCGCTGGTCGAGCAAATCGATGACCTCGCGCAGGTTGCGATACAACGGCTCCGGCGCGGAAATCAGCAAGGTATTGGTGGTGGCGTCAGCCTGAATCGTCACCCCGCCCGCGCTGAACGCAACGTTCTGTTCGCTGGCCTGACTGCCGCCGCTGCCGGTCGAACTGCTGCCCTGGGCGTAACTGCCACCAGTGCTACCCGTGCTGGAAGTGGTCGAAGTATTGCCACTGGTTTGCGTGCCGCTCTGCGCGCTCGAACCGCCATTGTTGTTGCCGTTGCTGCCCATGGCACTGAGCACCGAGCGCGCACTGTCGCTGGTGCCGCTGTCGCTTTCGCCAGTCAGCAAACCGCGCAGGGCCTGCGCCAGTTTCGCCGCTTGCGCGTTACGCAGATACACCACATGCAGATTGCTCGGATTGCTCTGTGCGTTATCGAGTTTGTAGATCAGGTTGCGCGCAAGCTCCGTGCGCTCGGGGCTGCCGGCGCGGATGATGATGGTGTTGGAGCGCGGGTCGCCGATCACCGCGATTTTCTGCGTCGGATCGTTGCCCGGCGCGTCGAGCAGATCGGCGACCATCGGCGCGATGTCGGCGGCGATGCCGTTCTGGATCTGCACCACGTCAGTGTCGATCGCGCTCGGGGTGTCGATGGTCTGGATCAATTGGGCGACGCGGGTCAGGTTCTCGGCGTAATCGGTAACCACGATGGTGTTATTGCCGGGGTAAGCATTGATCGGGTTGTTCGGCGACACGATCGGGCGCAACACCGGAATCAGGTTCACCGCGTTTTCGTATTGCAGGCGAAAGGTGCGGGTGAGCATGCCGTTGCCGGCGGGTTTGTCCGGGCTGTAGATCGGTCCGCCGAGCAGTTTCGCATCGGCTTCCGGCACCACCTGGGCGACGCCGCCGACATCGACCACACTGAAACCCTGCATGCGCAACGCCGCCAGCAACATGTCATAAGCCTGGCGTGCCGGCACCTGACCTTCCGAGACCAGCGTCAGGCTGCCCTTGACCCGAGGGTCGACCAGAAACTGCTGGCCGGTGGAACGCGACAACGCGCGCACCACAGCCTGAATATCGGCATCGACAAAATTCAGCGTCACCGGCTGATCGCCCAGCGGATTGCTCGGCAGTGTGCTGCCGCGTGGGGCGCCGCCACTGCGTGCGCGTTCGGTGATGTTGTGCAGTTGCCGGGGTTGCGGCGCGGTTTGAGCCTGGGCGCGTTGCCGATCGAGCAGCGCATCACCGCTGCGTTGGGTGTTGGCCAATGGGCGGCCAAGTTCGCTGTCCACCAGCAACGGCGGCTGATTCGGCGGCGTGGTGGTGTTGCTGCACGCGCTCAACGCCATCAGCAGCATCGGCAACGCCAGACGTGCCGGTTTGGATCCTGACCCCTTCATGAAGCTTCCTTAGCGCCCAGCGCCTGATCCATGCGAACGGTGCCTGACAATGTGCCGGCAGTGACTTCGGTCGAAGCGTTGTCGGCGCGTTGCAGACGGGCCTCGACCACTTGCAGAGAAAGTTGTGCCGGAGTGCTCAGCAGCCAGTCGAGCAGCGCATCGGCTGGCGCCGCGTCGAACGTCAACTGCCACGCGCCAGTCTCCCCGGCCTGCAATTGATAGTGCCCGGCCAGGCCGCTGGCCTGCAGCGTTTGCTCAAGAGACTGCGCCAAGCTTTGCCCTTCGGGGCGCACGCTGACCTCGCGCAGCAGCACTTCAAGGGCTTCGGCCTGCGCACGCAACTTCGGCGTTTCGCTTTGCCAGTAAGTGATTTTTTTCAGCGGCGGCTGAATCAATGCGACCCACACCAACAGCGACAGCAGCACCACCGCCATGCCGCCGACCATGCGTTTTTCGCGCAGGGCCAGCGCTTGCCAACGCGCCTGAAGCTGCGCGCTGAAACGCTGCCAACGGGCGCGGTAGGCCGCGAGCGATGCCTTATTCATCTTCTGCTCCGCTGTCGTCAGCGCTGTCGTCGGGGTTGGTGACTTCGTCGCTTGGGCGCAGCAGCCAGCCTTCATCGTCAGCCGTCGCACTGATCCCGACCTGAGCCAATGCGGCTTGCCAATCCTTGTCCTTGTCATTGGCGCTGCGTCGGGCGTCGGCCAGTAGACTCAACTGCAAGGTGCCATCGACAAACGTCAGGCGCTCGACCGTGCCGGCCATGAACGGCATGCCACTGCCGGCCTGCAACACCAGCCGATTGAACGGCTGCGCCGGGTCCTCCGCCGCGCCCTTCTGCCGCGCCGCCAATTGCTGACGCGCCTGCTGCAGCGGATTGAGGATCACCGGCAACTCGGGAAAGGCCTGCTTCACCCGTTGCGCCATCTGCGCCTTGAGCTGCTGGCCCTGACTGGCTTCGCGGGCGGCATACAGGTTCAAGCCGATGACCCACACCGCCACCGCCAAGGCGCAAAGCCCCAGCGCCCGGCCCCAACCGCGATGCTCGCTGCGCTGCTGTTGCACCGCGCCGTGCAGGCCCCAACCGGGCAACGGCCCGGTCCAGCGTTGCGCCTCGGCCATCGGCAATTGCGCATCCGGCGGTGGCGTCGAACCGATCCAGTGCAGCGGCGTACCGCAGGTCAGCAGCCAATCGCCAATCTCGTCGTCGAACAGCGGCTGCACCCGCGCCACCTGCACGCTTTCGCGCAGCAACAAATGGCCGTCCTGCCGACAGGCCACCGTGCCCGGCAGCACCGGCAAGCGGTACGCCGCCGGGTACAGACCGCGCAGATTCAGACCGGCCTGCTTGAGCAATTGCCCGAGATGCTGCAAGCGTTGACGCGGCGCCCAGGCGATCTGCACCTGCCCCGCTTCATCCCGCGAACTGTGAGCGATGTGCATGTCGTTGCTATCGCCGAGCATCAAGGCCTGCGCCGCGCATTGCACCGCCGCTGCGGTCTTGTTCGCCGGTAGCGGTGGCAGGTCGATGCTCGCCAACAGGCTGTCCGCCGGGTGCAGATAAGCGCTGAGCGGTGGCTGCTTGGGTGACTGCCCCAGTTGGCTAAAGGTCTGGCGCTGTTCACGAATGACCTGCCCCTGACGGTCCAGCCACGCGCAGTCCATCTCACTGTCGAGACTTAACTGCGCCAGTGGCGGCAAACTCACACGCAACTGGCTCATGCCCCCACCCGCGACCAGATCACCTGCGGCAGACGATCCTCGCTGCGGTGCAGCAACGCATCGAGACTGACTCGGCGCTGATCCCGCCGCGCCTCGCCGCGCAGACGAAACCAGTCACTGGTGATGCCGACCTTGACGCTGGTCAGCTCCAGGTTCGGCATGCGCAAGCGGTTGACGAAATCGCCCCGGTTGATGAACCAGCGCCCGGCGTCACGCTCATTGATCAGCGCCTGCGCGCGCTCCAGCGACAACCCCGGCACATACGCGGCCAGCACCGGCGCGGTGGCGGTATTGCCATTGAGCCAAGTAGTCGCCGGAATTACCGTGAGATACGGCGCCAGTTTGTCGATGACCGCCTCATTCACACCCTCGACGCTGCGCAGATCATCGACACTGCGCAGCATCGGCAACTTCGGATGCTGTGGCTTGCGCGACGCATTCGGCGACGTGGCGCGGCCACTGTCAAAGGCGTTTTTGCTCGTGGTGTTTTCGGCAATCTGCGGATTCAACAGATACGGATAAGAGCCGATCACCCGCTGACTGATGCGCTGACTCAACCCGGCGCTGATGCCGATCAACGCGCACAGCCGCTGAAACGCCTGCACCTGCGCCTCATCGACACGCTCGTTGGCCACCAGATTGCGCAGGTTGAACTTGCCCTGCTCATCCTCCAGCCGCCCCTCGAAACCCTGCGCGTTCAAACGCTGCGCCCACGGCTGATCGAGCCGGGTCAGCGGATCACGCTGCCGCGCATCCCAAAGCAACTGCCGGCTGATCTCCAGACCGCCGTGCAACACCCAGCGCCCCTGCACCCGCTGCTGATCCGCCTCCAGCGCGCGGGTCGAAACGCTCTGCCGGGTCAACATTCCCGCCGCAATCACCGCGACCACCGCCGCGATCAACAGCGCACTGATGATCGCCATCCCCTGCTGATTCGATTGGCTGTTCATCACCGGCCTTACAGCTGCCAGGAACCGATATCGGCATTCACGCCGTCGCCGTCAGGCTGACCGTCGGCACCGAGGGAAAAGATATCGACCTCGCCATTCGCGCCGGGGTTGAGGTACTGATAAGGACGACCCCACGGGTCATTCGGCAAACGCTCCAGGTACGAACGCCAGTTGCTGTTCTTCGCATCCGCCGGCCGCTCCACCAGCACTTTCAGACCCTGCGTCATGCTCGGGTAAGTGCCGTGATCGAGGCGATACAACTTCAGCGCCTGCATCAAACCGCCAATGTCCTGCTTCGCCGCCGTGGCCCGCGCCTGATCCGGCCGGTCGAGCACCTTGGGCACCACCATCGCCGCCAGAATCCCGAGAATCACCACCACCACCATGATCTCGATCAGGGTAAAACCCTGCTGCCCACGCGGCATCCGGCTCGGTCGTCCGGGCTGTTTGAACTGCGCGATATCCATCTCGACATTCCCTTGGCTTGATTCGATTCGACGCGCAGTGTTGCAAGAAGATATGTCAGGGATGTTGAAAATCCTCGGGAGTTTTCGTCGTCAAGCCGTCAAGGACGGGGGTTAGCGTCGAGGGCTGTGTTTTGGTTTTGGGCCTTATATGCGCGCGTGTTCCCGAGAAGCGGGTTTCACCCTGATTGAAGTGCTGGTGGCGCTGGCGATCATTGCCGTGGCGATGTCGGCGGCCGTGCGCGTGGCCGGGCTGATGACCCAAAGCAGCGGAGTTCTGCGGGATCGCTCAATTGCAATGATCGCGGCGCAAACACGCATGGCGGAGCTGCAACTGGAAGGTCGATTGCCGACCGGTGTGAAAGCCGTTGATTGTGATCTGGGACGATTGTCGTTGCGGTGTGAGCAAGTAATCGCAGCGGCTGAAAATGGCCGCTTACTCAAAGTCGCCATCCAAGTCTTCAACCGCAACCAAGACGCCCCGGCCCTAGCCCGCCTGGAAACCCTATTAAATCGCCCCCTGTAGGAGCTGCCGAAGGCTGCGATCTTTTGACTTTGATCTTTTAAAACCAAAATCAAAAGATCGTCCGAACGCGGCCCGAGCCTCCGGCAGCCCCTACACAAACATCTCAGGCAACAAAACAACGCATGCCCACACGACATCCGCAATCAGCCTGAAACCCTGTGGGAGCGAGCCTGCTCGCGAAGGCGCCAGAACCGACACCCAATCAATCAGCAGGCACGCCCAGCACAACCATCACCCCGGCAACTGCAAATTATCCAACGCCCGATTCACCGCCAACTCCCCGAGCATAATCAACTGCGCAATCCCCAACAGCGCCCGACGCTGCGACACCGGCACCAGGCTGGCAATGTTCTGCGCGATGTTTTTGGCCGAAGCAAGCGTCTCACTGGCATCCACCAGCAGCTCTTCGGTTTTGTTATCCGCCGTCACGGCATACATCCCACGAGTTTTACGTGGCGGCGTGGAACCGGGCGGACAGAGGTAATGATCGAGCGCGCGGTCGGCGGCTTCGTGGAGTTTTTTGGAATCGATGGATTCGTAGGGGGAAACCGAGGGGGTTTCGGGCGGATTAGGTGTTGGTTTGATCATGGTGAAGCTCCATTTTTATACCTGGTGGAACCACCAAAACCCGTCGCTAAACAAGTAAGGGTGGCAGCTGTACGCGGGTTAGCGAACCGAGAGGTATAAGACCCGGCAGACCCGAAGGTCTCCCACGCACAGCCACCATGTCGTCGTCGCAAACGTCTGCGACAAACTGGAGCGTCGTTGCACTTATACCTGGTCGGGTCGCTAAACCCAGTCACTGGGTTGCCAGCGACACGTAGACGATAAAGACCAGGTACAAAGCGCACAAGCCGGCGGATTCTGGCGTAGCTGTAGGCAAAGGCGCAAGGATATGTAGCCTGAGAGAGTGTCTGGAGATGTCTTTTTAAACGCTGGTGTTTATCGAGACCTGACTGCGGCACCTCCATGTGGTTGGGAGGTCGGCCAGATGATTCTCAGATGTATTTTCTGGTAAAAAATCAGTCCCCTTTTTCCAGAGCCAACTAACATCCGCGTTCGTGCCAATATTACGATGCCCCGTGTGCTCTCAGTCGTCGTTGGGGCGCATCTTACCTCGCCCACCTATGTTCTATCGCTGCGTCATCGACAAAAAAAGCCTTGGTGCAAGGTATTAGGTATTTGAATGACGATATGTAACCTCTTCCAACAACAAGCATCAGTATGCCATCATCGCTGCATCTCATACGCTAGGAGGCACCTATGTTGATTTCAGATAATCTTCTTGAACGAGCCAGCGAGGAGCCACTCGCCGTAGTGGTAGAAGCGTGCACGCTTTACATAGCCGCCTCAAAAAAAGAGATGTTCTCTAGTTTAGAGAGTGAGAGTTTGGAAATTGTAAAGTTTCTGTTTTACATGAAGAAAAGTGGCGCTCTTGACTTCGAGGCAGATATTCCAGAAATCAGCAGTGGGTTGGTCAGCAAAGATGCCACTCGTGATTTCGTAGGGAAAGTTCTAGCCGAAGTTAACGTCATTCTAAAACATCACAAGACCCTCCAGTTGGAGGCTGACATAGATGCAAGATTTACCCGAAGCATTAAAAATAGTTTCGGCTATGAGTTCACTGATGGTGACTTTAAAGAGCTGCAATCTCTAATCAACAAGCTAAGGGATTTTATAGCCAGTTGCAAAGACCTTGATGCCGACCATAAAAGGCGCCTACACAAAAAACTGGAACAAGTCCAGCAGGAGCTTCACAAAAAAGTATCGTCCCTTGATCACATATACTCTCTAGCAATTGAAGCAAGCATCGTAGCTGGAAAAATTGGTGAGAATGCTAAGCCGCTGTTTGAGGCTGCAAAAGAACTTATGGGGATTTCCTGGAGAACGCATGCTCACTCGGAGGGCCTGCCATCTAGTAGCGAAGCGCCTATATTAGGGCATGAATCCACACCTAAAGAGATCGAGTAACTAAAGGGCCGCTCGTCGGCCCATCAAGTGACTTAAATTTAACACATATATTCGAACAATGGGGACGCATCTATTTTTTCAAATAGATCTGTCTCTTTTTCCTACGAGATCCCGAAACCAAGGAGTCAATTACTGTCGGCCTGATGGATGACGCTCACGAACTGTGGCAACGCGCTCACAAGTAGCTCACTTAACTTAAAAGTACTGAAAAGGGAACTAATTTATACTCTGCGATTGAATTAAATCAGCCCCCTTTTTCCCGATGAATCTAGATGACTAGTTCATTGGCCGATTCCTCTGTCCCTTTTACGCGCCTTTGCAAAAATCTGTTCGAAACGTTCGAAAAAAAAATTAGTGGATGGACACCTAATATAATAATCAGTGATAGAAAACCAATGAATCACCACCAAGGACGCTGCAATGCATAACGAAACCGATGAAACAACCCTCATGATGCCCGGAGATATTTTTTTGATGTGCGGCGAGGGATCGGAGTGGCTCGCGACGCTTCAAAAATTTATATACAAAAAAGCTAAGTCTAGCCATGTTATGGTGTCCATGGGAGACGGTGCATTTGTTCACGCAACACCTGATGGGGGAGTACACTTCACAGCATATCCGTCTATAAACAAGTCGGTTAAGGACGGTTGGCGGGTTATTAGAAAAGCTGGGCTAACTCAAGAAGATTTCGAGCAACTTCAGAGAGCCACAATGTTTTACGCTGGCCAAGCGTACAACTATAAATTTTTCTTAACTGGTGACGACGCTTCATCCTTTTGCTCGGAGCTTACCGCAAAAATTTACTCTCTCGCAAACATTGAACTAATACCAGAAAGAGAACCGAGTAAAACAACGCCAGCACACCTGGACGAAATTGCAGATGGCAATGAGTGGGAGGATGTAACGAACACTTACATCAACGGATTCGCAAGTATTGATACGACCCCAGAGACTTACGCTATCGGACACTCGTGCTTCTTCGCTCTAATTCGAAAGCGTCAAATGATGCTGAAAATGACCGATCAGCTTTTCGATATGCTTGATCATTTTAAGGGTGGCGACGACGATATCGCTCGACTTCGTGAAAAGTTTATTAGCATGGAGTCTGATTTTCGAAAGAACAAGAACATATCTTTCTGGGATGAAAGAAAATATCCCACAAAAGAAGGCAATGCGGAGAGTTGAGTAGCAAAACCAACAATAGAATAATCACCTATTGCGATCGCGAAAAAGGAGACGGATCTATTTTTTAAATAATATATCCCTCTCCTTTTCTTCGTCGAACGGCTATCTTTTTTGTCAAAAGCTGCCGGGCGGGCGCGATAACGCCACTACGTGACTATGCCACCAGGCCCACCTTCAGAAAAAGCTGACAGAGTTTAGTCGGGCGAACGACACCACCATCAAGGCCGCCATTGTTCATTCCCAGACCGGCGTTCACAAATGCAAGCAGAAGAGACTCATCCATTTTGACTGCATCTTCAATTTTCGCCTTGGAAAATTTTCCAATTTTATCGATATCAAGGGACGGGACTCGCTCAAGAGCGAATAAGATTCGGCTAAGCTCTTCAAACGAAATACCTTCTCTGGCATAAGCCGCGAAACACTTTGCTGCCAGTTCAGGCTTTTTCGAACTCTCCATTCTTTCCAGAATTTCGATTATTGTTTCACCTACTTTTCCCGCGAACTTTTCGTTTTCTCCAAGCTTACGAAGCATTTCATTCCGCTTATCTTCTGAAATCTCGGAAAGCTGACTGAGAAAACGAAGAAGCTTGCCGCAAAAAATGTGATCTCTGATAGATAATGTCGCGCTGAAGATACCGGCTATGGTGCTAATGACCGGGATTGATTTCGCAGCCTCTGAGGCGAGTAAGGCATCTATTCCGAGTTCGGCATATTCCTTTGCTGCGTCTCCCATTGCGCCAGATCGTATTACTTTCGCGAGTTCTAAACCACGCGATGAGTCTTTCTTGCCCATGAGCGTCTCCATTTTCTTGGCACTTTCTTTCAATAGGAAAGGGCACAAATCCATGTTCTTGAAAAAACCAGACGTTTTTTTAATTTATTTCGCCAAAGCAAATTCTGGCTAGTAGCGATAAAAATGTAGAATCCGCGGGGCGAGATAACTTGGCTCGCAGTTTATCCGCGAGCCCCTTCAGTTTCGGACTGGTCTCGCCAATTTGTGCCTATACAACATCGATTGACCTGATGGAGCTTGAAAAACCGAAACGCACCACTCTTCAATGACTTCCACCTCTTTCCCTTTAAAATTTGGTTTTTCAACCCATCCTTCCCCGGTCAAAAAATAGATAGTGCCGTATTTATCGAGCGGCATTGACAATCTCTACTTAATGAGTATTTTCTTTTTTAAAACAATAAAAATGTGAATTCATTTTCCGCTTAATCTATTTCCTTTTTTGCCCCTTCGCCCAATGAACACAGAGCACGAAACTCTAATTAGCTTTTGACTTACGAAGTTCTTCTCTCAGACCCTCAATTTGAGCTAATAGGCTTTCGTTTTCTTTAATAAGAAAGCTTTTCGATGGACTTTCAGGATTATGGTAAGACGGAATAGCATAAAGCAATTCCAGTTCATCTTTGTAAGGCATCAAAGGCTGATAAAGCTGATAGAAAGCGCGACCCACTGCACCTCTGAACAATTCAAGCATTGGCTTTTTTGCACCAATAGAAAGAATATGATCAGTAGCAATACCTGGATATGGGTCAATGTATATAATTTTTGTAATACCCAATTGATAAGCTTTTTTTTGCACAAAGCTCGCATGGACTTGCGGTAGTAAACAAGACGCCACCTATAAGTTCTTGCCCACCGTATTTTGCGATTTGCAAAAAAGCATTCTCTTCTGCATGCAGCGACCTTGAATGAACCTGGTTCTTTTCACCCTCAATTTCATTTTGTATAGTCTTGAAGCAAAACGGGATATTTCGTTTCTGAGTGGCGCCAGCCTTTATCAAATCAAAATACTTGTCACTCAGCGCCTTACGAAACACATTATCATTCCTCTCATACTCGCTATAATCAGAACTATTAACTCCACTCAACAAGTCTTCAGCGCTCCTCAACAAGCATGGAGTCTGCCCCTGTGGAGTACTATTCCAGCCAACGCTTTTTACACTGTAACTTATATCCGTTATTACAGCCCCCACCTGCCGCGATATACATCCAGAACTTTGCTTTACTGTATATGCTATTTGCATACAGTTTTCGACTGATGTTGGCATCACTAAGCCAGGATGCATCATAAGTGCCAGATACCACGCTAGCTGACTCACCAAATCATTTTGGTTAAACTCACTAGCCTTTGAGTTATGAACATGAATATCGGCAATCTCAATGCAAGCCTGAATATTTTGTGCGACAAACTTATTTGCCCCAGAAATCTTCCCAGGGTACTCCTTATTATCGAGATCTGATATTTCTTTTATTGATAGCTTTCTATACTCTTGCAAGCTATTCAATCTTTTTGAGTTTGATGTATTTACCGATATAAGGTAGAAATTTGCGTACCTTCTTTTTAAAAAAAATGCCTCATACGGATTTCTAATGGCATCTATAACAATCCTACATGGTATTCCTTTTGCCGCCGTGGATTTACGAACAAGCTTAATCAGAAAATTCAAGTGCTTTGGGAAGTTAAATAACTTATCAGCATCAAACTCACTTATATCCGCAACCCCTGAAGATCTGATATTGTCTCCTGACTCTTGGTAGAGCTTGGTGAAAATTGCGCCCCCCAATTTGTCTCTTAAGCTCTCAGTAGCAAGCGGCAAAGTTGAAAAGTAAAGCTCAATCCACGACTCAACTTAGTGAGGATCAACTCTCCCACTGAATGAGTTAAGCCTAAGAATCTCTTCTCGAACTCCATTTGACTCGTCATAAATCGTTGCTGCGATTTCTTGCGAAATCCCGGCGCCAGAAACCCCAGCCAAATGTAATATAAATGAATCCCTTTCCAAAAGTAACAGATGGTATGTAATTAACGATCGCACCTCGACCTTATAAAAGGGAGCCCACTCATTACCCTTTAGATATTTGTGAATTATTTTATGTTTTTTTAACTCATTCTCTGTAAGCCCTTCATAACCTTCTGCAGGGAATTCGAAGCTTACTCCGCCCAACTTGCTGGCAGCCGTAGAGCAACCTGAACCGGTACGCCCCGTAAGACCGATTATCAGGAAGTTATTTGCCTCATTGTAAACTCCGCTTATTGCCTTACCGGTCTTCGTGGACATTCCTTCTTCCTTCAACTCATCATCTATGAACAAAAATGTGGAAAGCACATTATTCCATTACAAATGTAGCCGTTTTTTTGGCGATCGTTGTCACGGCACAGGCGAAGCCAAGTCCATTTCAAACAGATGTGATCTGTAGCCCTGCGTCTGACAGTCCCTTGAGCTCCTGTGCGCTTCAGGCCGATAGCAACCAAAAAAACTTTTAGCTTGTGCGGTTCCTCTGCACCAAAGGTATGAACTGTTACTTCAGTAGCTACTATCCAACCTGAAACAGCAAAATAACCGCCTTCAATCTGTACCATTCACGGCCTAATCAACCTAGGCATCTCCACCCCCTCCCCCAACCTCTCCACCCCCAACCTCTCCACCCCCAACCGCACCCTCTCCCCCCCTGCACAATCACCACCCCCTCCACCGCCACCAACTTCACCCCAGGCCCCACCTTCTCCCCCTGCAAAAAACTCCTCGGCGGACCATCGTTCAAACTAAAAATCGCCACCGCCCCGCGACTCCCCGCCATCACCCCTCACCTTGATGTCCACCCGCGCCGTCTGGTTGGAAAACCATTGCAATGCCGGGCTATCACTGCGTGCCGCGAGCATTTGCGGTGGCGCCGGAGGGGTATGCGATTCGGCGGAGGTCAGGAGCAGCGACGACCAGGTCGCGACGCCGACCAGGGCGGCGAGCAGTGCGAGGGCCTGGACGGTTCGCGGGGGGATATGCGGGTGGTGAGCATCATGGGCTGAATCTCCTTTCAGTCCCTGCTGACAGGCTACGCGGCAATTCTCACGGTTTTACTTCACACGTTTTACATGTTGGCCGTGCAGGATGTTTTTTTGGGAAGGGGCTGGCCGCAACGGAGCGCGCGACCGGTTAACAGAAGGTTTCGCAAGATCCATCGCTTTGATCCTGTACCGTTTCACTGGCCCGTCAATAGCGTCCGCTTTGACTTGGCTCATAGTCAAAGCCAACTTGTAATGCAGCTCCAGCAAGCTATCGTTTCCAAGCCCTTCAAGATAGCTGTATGGCACGGTCCGAACATATTGGCCGGTATTAATCCAACTCTGATTCACTGCCGCGCCAGGGACCTTCCACACTTGAAGATTGTGCTCTGCACCCGTGGCAGTCCTGCCTTTCAATTCCAGCCAAACAGGCTGACCAGCCTGCATGAATGCCCAGACTCCCGCCCGGAGAGTACCGCCCTCCGTAACTTTGCTCAGATCCAGCTGATCGCCCTCAGCCTGCACGATGCTGAGTTTATCCAGTTCCGCGGCAGGTAACGGCAGGACGTTTACAGTCAGCGTGCCCGACGCGGTTTTACTGTCGCCTTCCGTGACTTCGTACTTGAGCATGAAGCTTTTAGTGGCGTTGCCGACGTTGGCAGCAATGGCCTCAGAATCAATCCAAAGCTCCGCACTCCCACTCTCCGCACCCGGCATGGGTGGAATCGTCGGGGAGCCGGCTCCCGGCGTGCCGGACATTATCAACTGAATGCTTTGGTCCTTATTCATACCAGGGTAGGCAACGCTCACCCGTACACCTGATTTGGCGTCGAGAGCGGCCAGGGTCACACTGGCCTCGACATCTGATGCGTGTGGCACTTGCAGTATGGGAACTTGAGCGGTTTGGTCATGAGGTTCATAAACAAAGGTGCGACCATCAGAGCCACTCAAGTTCACCCGGACAATAGGCAAGAACTGCCCCGTCTCCTGAAAGTAATCGCGCTGAAAAAAGCGCGCGCTCGTTAACGCCGTTTCACTTGTATGGAAAAAGGCTTGAATGGGGAGCTGCGTCGCAATGTTCTGGGGCCACGCGGCGATGATGACCTCGTTATGAAGCCTGCGCATATTCGGATCAGGGAGGTGAGATCTAACATCAACACTCATCGCAAATTCGGATTGATTTGCACCGAAACTACAATGGCGCCCATAAGCCCCGTTCAACTCATCGTAATAAACGCGCCACGTCGTAATATCGATAACACCTTGCTCCACACACGGCTTGCTAATGGGTAACTCCTCGTACTCGTTGCAACTGTCGCTCCGGTGATCGGTTGCCGCATCAAACGGATAGGCGCAGCGCACGGTAAGGGGAAAACCGGTGGGTGCCGCCATTTCCTTGAGAATCAAACCTTGGCTTTTCGCATACAAGAAGCCCTTGGTGCCGACATCTTCTCGAATATAGGAAAATGACACGCCGTTTCGCTGTACTGATCCCGAGCTTGGGTTCCACGCATGGTAGTCCGGTGAAGCACTTGTCACTCTGATCAACACGCCATTGCACTCGTAGGCCGGCGTGTTGCCACGACAGGCTGGCGTGGTGTCGGCATACCGTGCATTCAGTTTATCGGCCACTTGATAACCGATGTACAACTGATCCTGCTGATTGAATCCAAATACCGCACGGTCTGCCTGAGCCAAATCCATTCGCAGAATTGGCAGCCAATCCCCGGTAGTTGCAAAGTAGTCATACTGATCTCTCTGTGCCCCGAACAACGAACCTGATTTATTCGTATCGTAAAAAAGCGCCTGGATCGGAATTTTTTTCGGTGCGGCTTCGTCCCAGTTTCGTATCTGCAACTGGGTAGGTCGGGCCGACCAATCGCTGTCGATGCCTTGATGCGCCAGCAGGCTGGCCTTGAATAACGTGGGATTGAGACTGCTCAACGAGCATTGCTTTGTCGGTTGTCGGCCTTGTTGCTCGAAGTGCGCCAACCAACTCGCTGAATCACTTACGCCCTCGCTTGCGCAAGAGCTCGCGTCGTCGGCCTGTCGACTTGCGGTTGACAGGCCGCAACCGAAACCCGCATGGCTCCCAACAGGTATGAACGCGAAAGGATAGGCGCACAGGACATCCAGTGGCTGGTCCTTGCCGATAGCCGTGAACGAATCACTGAACACCACCCCGTTGGCTGACGGCAATGTCTGCGTACCCAAATCGGCGCGCAGATAGACAAAACTTTCCGCCCCCAATTGCGTGGCTACATCATCGTGTTTCCAGAATTCGCTCATCGGAGCGCTGCCATGCAACATGACGCCGCTGCAAAAATACGCCGGGTTGCCGCCCACACACTCTGCTTGCACGTTTTGATAGCGCTTGTTGAGCAATTGTGCGATTTCCGGGCCGGTTGCGGCTTCACCCAGACTATTGAACAGTAGCAATACCAACAGCCACGCCCTGACCCGCGTCCATTCGATTTGCATGATGCTCCGCCTTGATCTCAAGCTTCGAACAGTCCCTGGAATAACCCGGTTCACTGTCAGGCAATCATTAGTTATGCATGGCGAAGACTTCTGTTCAGCCATGCAGACTCGGGATGATTGAAGGCTTGATGCAGAGCGGCTGTCACCTGTCACATCTGACAGGTGAGTGGGGCTTTATGACGAATGGTCATTTCCTGGAAGCGGAAGAACAGGCTCTACTCAGGCCGGATGAGTGGCGACAACGGCGGCCCCTCCGCCAACCTTTCCACCTCCAACCTCACCCTCTCGCCACCCTGCTCAATCACCACCCCATCCCCCTCCACCGTCACCAACTTCACCCCAGGCCCCACCCTCTCCCCCTGCAAAAAACTCCTCGGCGGCCCATCGTTCAAACTCAAAATCGCCACCGCCCCGCGACTCCCCGCCATCACCCCGCTCACCTTGATGTCCATCGGCGCCGTCTGGTTGGAAAACCACTGCAACGCCGGGCTATCACTGCGTGCCGTGAGCATTTGCGGGGGTGCGGGTGGGGTGTGGGATTCGGCGGAGGTCAGGAGCAGCGACGACCAGGTCGCGACGCCGACCAATGCGGCGAGCAGTGCGAGGGCCTGGACGGTTTGCGGGGGGGAAATGCGTGCGGTGAGCATCATGGGCTGAATCTCCTTTTTGTCCCTGCTGACAGGCTACGCGGCAATTCTCACGGTTTTATTTCACACGTCTTACATGTTGGCCGTGCAGGATGTTTTTTTGGGACGGGGCAGGACGCAACGGAGTGCGCAACCGATGAAGGTGGGCAAGCAACAGGGTTTTACGCTGATCGAGTTGATGGTGGTGCTGGTGATCATCGGGATCGCCAGTGCGGCGATCAGTCTGAGTATCAAGCCGGATCCGCTGCAGTTGCTGCGCAAGGACGCCGAGCGGGTGGCGCAGTTGCTGCAGGTCGCGCAGGCCGAGGCCCGTGCGGATGGTCGGCCGATTGTGTGGGTGAGTGATGGCAAGGGCTTTCGCTTCAGTCGGCGCAGTGAGAGTGGCCGGGGGTTTGAGCATTTCAAGGATGATCCGCAGTTGCGGCCACGCACCTGGCAGAGTCCGAAGCTGGGGGTGCGGGTGGAGCCGAAGCAGAAGGTGGTGCTTAACGCCGAGTGGATCAATCCGCCGCTGCAATTGACCCTGTCTGATGGGCTCAATCGGCTGAGTGTGCTGCGTGATGCCAGTGGCAGGATCAGTGTGCAATGAACGCTCAACGGGGCTTTACCCTGATTGAGGTGATGGTCGCGATTCTGCTGATGGCGGTGGTCAGTTTGATTGCCTGGCGCGGGCTGGACAGTGTGACGCGGGCGGACAGTCATTTGCAGGCGAGCAGTGAGCAGAGTGACGGTTTGTTGCGGGCGTTGAATCAGTTGCAGCGTGATGTGGAGATGCGTGCGGGTGTGGAGTTGAGTGAGCCGAAGAAGGTTGGCGTGGATGATGAGCCGCCGAGTGCGCCGCCTGCGCTGACGGTGCGCAGCAGTGACAGCAAAGGGTTTCGGCTGGACATTATTCGCCGTGCGGCGGATCAGCCGGGGGCTTTGCAGCGGGTGCGTTGGTGGGTCAAGGGGGATACGTTGTATCGGGCGGTAGCTGAGGCGCGGAGTCGGTATCCGTTGCCGGCGCCGACTGGCGGGGTGGCGGTGTTGCAGGGGGTGAGTGATGTGCAGGTGCGGGTTTGGGAGGTGGATAAGGGTTGGCGGCAGTTGAGTGGCAATCGGCGGGAGAACCCGTTGGGGTTGGAGGTGCGGTTGACGCGGGAGACGGCGCAGGGGGTGGAGCGGTATCGGCAGGTGATGGGGCCGTTTGAGTGATGCATGCAGGTTATGTCGATATCACTGCGCATCGGAGATTTCTGTAGGAGCTGCCGGAGGCTGCGATCTTTTGACTTTGATTTTGAAGATCAAAAGATCGCAGCCTTCGGCAGCTCCTACATTGGAATGGGGGCAGTCAGTTGGGGGGTGGTTGGCTGTTAGGGCGTCATCACTGGCAAGCCAGCTCCCACAGGGGGTAGTGGGGTTGGCTGAATTGGGTTAGCTGAGGACGACGACGCCGCCGGGCAGTTCGGTGCATTTGACGCCGTAGGCGTCGCGGATCAGCAGGGCGACGCCGGCGAGTTGGTCGAGGCTGAAGCGGGCCTGGACGCGGCGTTGGCCGAGGTCGCGGTTGAGCAGCAGCAACATGCCGGGGCGGTAGCGGTTGATTTCGTCGATCATCTGGCTGAGGGTTGCGCCGTTGAATACCAGCACTTGTTGGCGCCAGTTCATCACTGCGGCGGTGTCGACGCTTTGCACTGCGCCCACTCGTTGCGAGTCGTAGGTCAGTTGTTCACCGGGCTGCAGGCGCAGGCTGTGGCCATCGACATTGACGTCCACCGAACCATCGAGGCACGTCACGCACACTTGCTGATCCGTATTGCGCAAATTGAACCGCGCCTGACTGGCGCGCAACCACCCTCCTCCAGCCTGCATCGCCAATGGCAACCGCGCGGTCTGCACTTCAACCTCGCCGCTGACCAGTTCGAACCTCTGCACATCGTCATCGCCGGCGCGCTGGTTAATGCGGGTCTGGGTGTTGAGTTCCAGGCGCACGCCGTCGGCCGGTTCGAAACGCTTCTGCTGGCCGACTTCGGTGATGTAATCGGCGCCGAGCCCTTCAAAGCCACCGGGAATCGTCCCGCGCACCAGCAGGAACGCCGCCGACGCCGCGATGGCGCCACCGAGAAACGCCCGTCGGCCAAAGCGCCGAGGCGACTGCAGCCTTTCAGCGGCAGGCTGCAGGTTGTGCCACAACACCTTGGCCTGCTCGAAAGCCTGAGCATGTTCGGCGCTCTGCGCGCACCACTGGCGCAAGGCGCGGGCGTCGGCCACGGTGGCGCGGCCGGAGGTCAGCAGGACCAACCAGTCGTGGGCTTCGCTGTGCAGATTGTCGGCCGCCGATGGCTTGGCAGATGTCAGTCGAAAGATGTTCAAACGCGCAGATTCTCAACGAAATGATCGGGCACTATTCAGAAGACGGTTTTCCGGCCCCGCGACCGAACCGCTGAAACACTTTTCTTTCCAGTTTCGCGGCGCAGAAGCCCAATGCAGCTTTGATTTCCTTTTCGACCATGCGCGTGGAGATGCCAAAACGCTGGGAGATTTCCAGGTGCGGCGCCTCTTCCAGCCGCGCTGCGATGAAGATTCGGCGACGCCGCGCTGGCAGTTCGTAGAGGGCGCTGAGCAGCGACTGGATTTCCTTTTGCCCGCCCACCACCCGCGCCGGGTCCAGCGCCTCGTCGCCGATCTGCAGCAGCTCTTCGACTTCCTCACCGGTGAGCAGGCGCGCGTCGGCCTGACGGCGGTCGGCGGCGATGTTCAGGGCCATGCGATAGAGGTAAGCGTTGGGCCGCAGCAGGTTGGGCGGCGTTTCCATGCGGTCGACCCGCAGGTAGGTTTCGTGCAACACGTCGTTGGCCAGATCTTCCGAGCCGAGACGCCTGCGCAAGCGCACCCGAAAGTCCTCGTAGGACGTCAGGAACAGCTGGACCATCGAACCTTGTCCGGTGTCTTTCATCCCCCGGAAACTCCTTCCCATTGGGTGCATTCCATGCGTTTCCCTGACGACTCCGGTAACAACAGCAACGTGACCGGCTGACGCAACGCGCTGGGCGTCGGCCGGTCGATCCTGAGATTGCGAAAGCTCTCCACCAGCGCGGTATCGCGCCGTACATCACCGGTGGTGGTGACCAACCGGTTGTGCTGCACCACACCGTCGCGCCCGACCCAGACCTGCAACACCGCGCGATAACTGCCCGGACGGGTCAGCGGCGAACGGCACAGGTTGCGCTCGATCGCCGCTTGCACCGCCGTGGCGTAGCTGCGACTGACAGCGGCACTGGCCGGGGTGGTTTTGTCCAACGCCGACGGCACGTCCTCGACCTGCGCCACCTGCAAAGTGAACGCATCGGCGCGGGTGTAACGCGCCATCAGGCCGCTGCCGCCGAGCAAACGGCGCAAGGCGTCGGCAGCGGTGTATTCGCCATCGACCGCCAACGAGCGCCGGCCACGACTCAACTGGCTGTCGACCAGCACTGCAACGCCCGTGGCATGGCTGTACTGATCCAGCGCCCGGGCCAAGTCCTGCGCCGGGATGTGCAGGGTCATGCGCAAGTCGGCCGGCAGCGGTTCGGCGGTCGCCGCACCGCTGAACCAGCCAAGCAGCAGCCCCAGACTCACCCGGCGCACGAGAGTCGCTGAACGCTGAAGACCGTCCCTGGAACTGCCTCGCTGCACGGCTGACGTACCCCTGAAAACCGTCATCCTGATGGCTGTTTATGAATCTGGTGTGACGGGCGGTGCAAAAAAACCATCACGGGATTCGCGCGAGGCTTGCACTAGACTGCAATCAGAGAACGGCCGCTTCGGGCCGGCCAGGAGGCTTGCATGAAATCACTGTGGAAAATCGCCCTCGGCGGGCTGCTGCTGAACGTCTTCGCCAGCGCCCACGCCGAACAGCCGTTGGGTTGTGTGGAGGTAACGGTGGGTGGCTACAAGGCGCCGAATTACGACTGTCTGAGTCAGCAGATGGGCAACAATCCCGAGGGTGCAGCCGCCGCGCAGAAGAATCAGGAAGCGCTGAATGTGCCGGTGAACAAGCGGCCGCCGAATCAGGTTGGGCTGGCGACCCCGGCCGCAACTGGCACACGCATGGGTAACACCTTCGGCACCTCAGTCAAACCACAGCGCCCACCCGCCAATAACGGAACCTCCCCATTAACCAATAAATGAGTCAAACACCTGAGGCTAAGAAACTCACACACCTAGAGGAAGGGGAAACACACCTGTGGCGAGGGGATTTATCCCCGATCGGCTGCGCAGCAGTCGTCAATCCCGCTGACTCGGTTTATCTGAAGGACCCGCGGCGGATAGTGTTGGGCCTGCTGCGCAGGCCATCGGGGATGAATCCCCTCACCACAAGGAATACCTCAATCACTAGAAATACCCCAATTACAGGGTATGCACGTCAGTCGCTTGGGGTCTGGCGGAAGCTTACCGCCAGGCGATTCCAGCTGTTGATCGTGGTCACTGCCATGGTCAGATCCACCAGTTCGGCTTCACTGAATTGCGCTTTGGCCAACTGGTAAACATCATCCGGCACATGACTTTCAGCCAACAACGTCACTGCCTCGGCCCAGGCCAACGCGGCGCGCTCGCGGGGATTGAAAAAGCCGCTGTCGCGCCACACCGCAATCGCATACAAACGCCGTTCACTCTCCCCGGCGCGCCGCGCATCCACTGAATGCATGTCGGTGCAAAACGCGCAGCCGTTGAGCTGCGAGGCGCGGATCCGGATCAGTTGCAACAGTGGCGCCTCGATGCTCAGGTCGCGGGTCAGCGCTTCCATGGCGAGCATGGCTTTCATCGCCTTGGGCGATGCGTTGTAGTAGTCCAGACGCGGGGACATGGGCAGGTCTCGGAATGCGGGATAGTGGTTTTACGGTAGGCGCTGATGCGCCAGCGTTACAGCCCCAATTCCACGAAAAACCGCCACACCACTGAAATCCCGGCCCCACACATTTCCCCTGTAGGTGCTGCCGTAGGCTGCGATCTTTTGATCTTGCTTTTGCTTATAAAAAATCAAAGTCAAAAGATCGCAGCCTGCGGCAGCTCCTACAGGGATGGTGACCAATTTCGGGTTTTTGTGCTGCGCAACTACTGCCCATCACGCAACAGCGGTAATCTGGCCGACACCCCAATCGCCCCCCGGAGCCGCGTCGGTATGGAACTTCACGTCGTGATCAATGGCCGCAAGGACCTGGCCGGCCAGCTGTACAACCAGCTGCGCGGCGCCATCGAGTCCGGGCGTCTGGCCGCCGGCACGCAGTTGCCGCCCAGCCGCTTGCTGGCCGAGCAACTGGGGATTTCGCGCAAGACCATTTCCGACACCTACGCGCAGCTGACCTACGAAAACTTCCTTACCGGCGTCATCGGCAAAGGCACCTACGTCAACGCCCGTCCGGCGCAGGTTCAGCGCAAGCAAAGCCACACCGAACTGGCCAGCGCCGAACAGATCGAGCGCTGGCGCAACCTGCCGATGTTCCTGCAGCACCCGACGCTGGAAGGCTCGCTGCGTTACGATTTTATCGGCGGCGCCACCAGCAAGGGCCAGTTCCCGCATGACGACTGGCGCCGTTGCGTCTCGCATGCGATGCGCCAGATGGCCGGCTCCAAAGGTTTCTACAGCGTTCCCGAAGGCTTGCCGGCACTGCGCAATGCGATTGCCCGGCACATCGCGTTTTCGCGCGGGATCAACGGTCGGGACGAGGACATCGTGGTGTGTAACGGCGCGCAGCAGGCGCTGGATCTGATCACCCGCGTGCTGATCAGCCCCGGCAGCCAAGTGGCGATGGAAGACCCGGGTTATCCGCCGGCCCGACTGCTGTTCGGTAGCCACGGCGCCGCAGTCAGTGGAGTTCCGGTGGATGCCGAAGGCATTGTGGTCGAACAGATTCCCGAGGGTACGCGGCTGATTTACGTCACCCCGTCGCACCAGTTTCCGCTGGGCATGTCGATGAGCCAGGCGCGCCGCGAGGCGTTGCTCGCCCGGGCGTATGAACTGGGCGCGATCATCATCGAGGACGACTATGACAGCGAATTCCGCTACGAAGGCCGGCCTACGGACTCACTGTTCAGCCTCGACCAGCGCGGGATCGTTGCCTACGTTGGGACCTTCTCCAAAACCCTGCTGCCGGAGCTGCGCCTGGGTTACGCAATTCTGCCGCCCGCGATCCTCGAAGCGGTGATCCGCGCGAAAAAGCTCACTGACCAGCACGCTTCGACCTTGCCGCAATGGGCGCTGGCCAAGTTCATTGCCGAAGGTTGTCTGCTCAAGCACATCCGCCGCTGCCACGCGATTTACGCCCAGCGCCGCGAGCGGATTCTGGCGCGCATGGCCACGGATCTGTCGCCGTGGCTGGAGGCGATACCGCCCAGTGCCGGGTTCCACATGGCAGTGCTGTGCAAGGTGCCGGTCGACCTGGCGCTGGTGATCGAGCTGGCGAGAAAGGTCGAGGTCGGGTTATATCCCATCGACATTTTCTATTATCAACAGCCGGTGAGGAGCGGCCTGTATTTCGGCTTCGGCGCCATCGAAACCCTCGACATCGACACCGCTCTGGATCGCCTGCGCGACATTCTGCAACAAGTGGCGTGAATGATTGGTCTGCGCGATTAACCGCCGATTGGTTATTGGTGATCAACGGGTGCAGGCCTATTCTGCATGGGCGTTATCCCTCAATGAGCAGGATTCGTCCGGCCTGATTCAGGAGAGTGAGCAATGTCCATCGAAGTGATCAACACCGTTCAGGTGCGCGCCGCCGCCGGCCGTTCGGAAGAGCTCGGCCGGCAGTTGCAGAAGATCGTCGACACCCTGCGCCAGACCCCGGGCTGCGACGCCTATATGGTCGACCGCTGCCCCGAGGACAGCCAACGCTGGACAGTGAGCGCACGCTGGCAGTCGGAAGCGGCGATGCAGGCGCACTTCAACCGGCCCGAGGCGCAGGGGTTTATTGACCTGATCGATAGCCGTCTGGCCAATAGTGTGGATTTCAATAGTTTCCCTATCGTTTAGAAGCAAGATCAAAAGATCGCAGCCTTCGGCAGCTCCTTGTATCTCGACTATCGCTCCGTCAGGAGCGATAGTTCTCGACTGATCATCGAGGGAGGGACTTGGAAGCCGTGCAGCTCCTTAGGCTTTTTGCCTGTGATGTAGATCGTGCTCCAGCCCTCCACACTCACTCATATAGTTCGAACGGTATCTTGGGCCCGTCTCTGGCGAGAGCTCGCATTCGCAAGGTTGGACAGAGTGCAGTGATGATCGAAAACAGATCAATGGAGAGACACTCATGTCCAGTTTCGTCGGTGTCGATATCGCTAAAAACACCTTTGATATCGCCACGCACTTGCCAAACGGTAAGCACAAAACCAAGGCCAAGCTGCCTAATGACGCGAAGGGTTTCAAAGAGTTTGAAGCTTGGTTGAACAAGCAGGTCGAGCCCACAGC
>NZ_JBQEPG010000048.1:0-26137 GCF_052045635.1 Pseudomonas sp. 22189 | reverse complement strand
GGTGTGGCCGCCGGCTTCCCACAATCGGTGACCACGCCGCTCGGCAGCACACTGACCATCACAGGTTTCAACGCAGCGACCGGTGTGGTCAGCTACAGCTACACCCTCGACCACAACGACGCCCATCCAACCGCCAACGGCGCCAACAACCTGCCTGAACAATTTGCCGTCACCGTGGTGGACGACAACGGCACGACTGCCAATGCGACCCTCGATGTGAACATCATCGACGACCTGCCAAAAGCGGTGAACGATTCCAACGCCAACACCGCTTCGGAAACCCTGCTGACCCTGACAGGCAACGTGCTGACCAACGACGTACAAGGCGCCGACCGCGTACCCACCGGCCCGGTCACCGCCGGTACCTTCACCGGCACCTATGGCACCCTGGAGCTGCACACCGACGGCACTTACACCTACACGCTCAACCCGACCGATGCCGACTTCAAGAATCTGCACGGCGGTGGAAATGGTACAGAGACGTTCACCTACACCATCACCGATTCTGACGGTGACACCAGCACTGCGAATCTGGTGCTGCAGATTCACAACAACGACGATCCGGTGGTCATCAGCGGCCTGGACGTGAACGGCGGCGAACTGACGGTCTACGAGAAAAACCTCAGCGACGGCAGCGCGCCGGATTCCTCGGCACTGACCCAAAGCGGCACGTTCACCATCACCGCTCTGGATGGCGTCACCACGCTGACCGTCGGCGGCATTGCTGTGGTGACTAATGGTGTGGCTGCTGGCTTCCCGCAATCGGTGACTACACCGTTGGGCAGCACGTTGACCATCACCGGTTTCAACGCAGCAACCGGTGTCGTCAGCTACAGCTACACCCTCGATCACAACGATGCGCATCCAACCGGCAACGGTGCCAATACCTTGCCTGAGCAATTTGCCGTAACGGTGGTGGATGACAACGGCACCACCGCCAACGCGACCCTCGACGTCAATGTGGTCGACGATCTGCCTAAAGCCGTGGATGACAGCAACACCGGCACCGCCTCGGAAAGCCAGTTGATCCTGACCGGCAATGTCCTGACCAACGACGTCCAGGGCGCCGACCGCGTGCCGACCGGCCCAGTGACTGCCGGGACTTTTACCGGTACCTACGGCACGCTGGAACTGCACACTGACGGCACTTACACCTACACACTGAACACCAACGACGCCGACTTCAAAAACCTGCACGGTGGCGGCAACGGCACCGAAAATTTCACCTACACCCTCACTGATTCCGACGGCGATACCAGCACCGCCAACCTCGTCCTGCAGATCCACAACAACGACGATCCGGTGATCCTCAACGGTCTCGACGTGAATGGTGGCGAACTCACGGTCTATGAGAAAAACCTCAGCGACGGCACCAGTCCCGATGCATCGGCGCTGACTCAGAGCGGTACCTTCACCGTGACCGCGCTCGACGGTCTGCAAACCCTGACCGTGGGCGGCATCAACGTCGTCACCGGTGGTGTGGCCGCAGGTTTCCCGCAATCAACCGTCACGCCGTTGGGCAGCACGCTGACCATCACCGGCTACAACCCGGCGACCGGCGTGGTCAGCTACAGCTACACCCTGGTCGATAACGAAACCCATCCGAACGGCAATGGCGCCAACAGCATCACCGAGAACTTCAACGTGGTGGCGACTGACACTGACGGCAGCACCGCCAGCGGCCAGATCAACGTCAACATCATTGATGATCTGCCGAGCGCGCACGCCGATTCCGCCTCGGTGGCGGAGGGCGGCACCGTCAGCGGCAACGTGCTCGACAATGACATCGGCGGCGCCGACGGCCCGGCGGTGACCGGCGCGGTGGTCGGTGTGCGCGCCGGCTCCGACACCTCGACCTCGGCCATTGGCGGCCTCAACAGCAACATCAATGGCACCTACGGTTACCTGACGCTGGACGCCAACGGCAACGCGGTCTATCACAGCAACCCTAATGCCGTGAACGGCCCCGGTGCGGTGGATGTGTTCACCTACACCGTGCGCGATTCCGATGGCGATGAAAGCACCACCACCATCACCATCGATGTCGCCAACAGCAAGCTGTATGCGACCAGCGACACCGACGTCACCGTCTACGAAAAAGCCCTCGACCTGACCAAGGACGGCGCCGATCTGGCCCCGGGTACGGTCACCGGCAGCGACCCGACCAATACGGGCGAAACCGCCTCCGGCACACTGGTCGGTTCGGTCACCGGTGCGGTCGGCGCCATCAGCTATGCGCTGGTCGGCAGTGCCACCGGCAACTACGGGCAGATCGTGCTCAACCCCAACGGCACTTACACCTACACCCTGACCTCGCCCGCGACCACCACACCGCATGCCGACGACGGGGCCAATACCCTGACTGAAACCTTCACCTATCAGGCCACCGATTCGCTGGGCAATGTGGTCACCAGCACCATCGTCGTCAGCATCGTCGATGACGTGCCCAAAGCCCTCAACGACAGCAACGCCACCAGTGCCTCGGAAACCCAGCTGACCCTGACCGGCAACGTGCTGACTAACGACGTGCAAGGCGCGGACGTGGTCGCCATCGGACCGAATGCCGGGCCGATCACTGCCGGTACGTTCACCGGGACTTACGGTACGCTGGTGCTCAATGCCAACGGCACTTACACCTACACGCTTAACCCGGCTGACGCCGCTTTCAAGGCGCTGCACGGCGGTGGAAACGGCACCGAGACATTCACCTACACGCTCACCGATGCCGACGGCGATACCAGCACCGCCAACCTGGTGCTGAACATCCACAACAACGACGATCCGGTGGTGCTCAACGGCCTCGACGTCAATGGCGGCGAACTCACCGTCTACGAGAAAAACCTCAGTGACGGCACCAGCCCTGACACCCCGGCGCTGACACAGAGCGGTACGTTCACCGTCACGGCCCTGGATGGCCTGCAAACCCTCACTGTCGGTGGCATTGCCGTCGTGACCAACGGGGTCGCCGCAGGCTTCCCGCAATCGGTGGTGTCGCCGCTGGGCAGTACGTTCACCGTCACCGGTTACAACCCGGCGACCGGCGTGGTCAGTTACAGCTACACCCTGGTGGATAACGAAAATCACCCGACCGGCAACGGCGCCAACAGCCTCACCGAAAACTTCAACGTGGTCGCGACTGACACCGACGGCAGCACCGCCAGCGGCCAGATCAACATCAACATCATCGATGACCTGCCGACCGCCAAGGCCGACACCGGCTCGGTGGTGGAGGGCGGTACGGTGAATGTCAGTGTGTTGGGCAATGACGTCACTGGTGCGGACGGCGCAACGGCGGGTGGTGCTGTGGTCGGCGTGCGCGCCGGCGGCGACACCTCAAGCTCGGCGATCGGCGGCCTCAACAGCAACATCAACGGCACTTACGGCTACCTGACGCTGGACGCGGCGGGCAACGCCATTTACCACAGCAATCCAAACTCGGTGAACCCACCGGGCGCCACCGACACGTTCACCTACACCATCCGCGACGGCGACGGTGATGAAAGCACCACCACCCTCACCATCAATGTCGCCGACAGTAAACTGATTGCGTCGGTCGATCAGGACGTGACGGTCTACGAAAAAGCCCTCGACCTGACCAAGGACGGCCAGGACCTGGCGCCCGGCACGGTCACCGGCAGCGACCCGAGCAACACCGGCGAAACCGCCACCGGTACGCTGGTCGGTGCGGTCACCGGCGGCAGCGGGGCAATCACCTATACCCTGGTCGGCAGCGCCACCGGCACCTACGGGCAGATCCAGCTCAACGCCGACGGCACCTACACTTACACCCTGACCTCAGCACCGAAAACCACGCCGAACGCCAACGACGGCGCCAACACCCTGAGCGAAAGTTTCACCTACAAAGCCACCGATGCGCTGGGCAACAGCACCACCAGCACCCTCGTGGTCAACATCGTCGATGACGTGCCCAAAGCCGTGGCGTCGGACCGCTCGGTGGCGGCGGTGGAGATCGATTCCAATCTGCTGATCGTCCTCGATATTTCCGGCAGCATGGTCGACCCGTCCGGCGTGCCGGGCCTGTCGCGGCTGGATCTGGCGAAACAGGCGATCAGTGCCTTGCTCGACAAATATGACGACCTCGGCGACGTCAAGGTGCAACTCGTCACCTTCAGCAGCAGCGCCACCGACAGGACCTCGGTGTGGGTTGACGTAGCGACCGCCAAATCGATTCTCGCCGGCCTCTCGGCGGGCGGCGGCACCAACTACGATGCGGCGGTGGCGATGATGCAAACCGCCTTCAATACCTCCGGCAAACTCACCGGGGCGCAGAACGTCGGTTACTTCTTCTCCGATGGCAAACCGACCACCGGCCAGGAAATCGGCACCGCCGACGAGACCGCGCTGAAGAACTTCCTCGATGCCAACAGCATCAAGAACTACGCCATCGGCCTGGGCAGTGGTGTGAGCAACGCCAACCTCGACCCGCTGGCCTATGACGGTATCAGCCACACCGATACCAACGCGGTGGTCGTCACCGACCTCAATCAGCTCAATTCGGTGCTGTCGGGCACTGTGGAAGGTGCGCCAGTCACCGGTTCGCTACTGGGCGAGGGCGGTACCTTCGGCGCCGATGGCGGCTTCATCAAATCCATCGTGGTCGACGGCACCACCTACACCTATGACCCGCGCGCCAACAGCGGCCAGGGTTCATTGACCGCCAGCGGCGGCACCAACCACGGTACGTTCAATACCGTGAACAACACGATCAGCATCGCCACCAACAACAGCGGCACCCTGGTAATCAACCTCGACACCGGCGACTACAGCTACACCTCGCAGAAAACCACGACCACGGTGATCACCGAGAACATCGGTTTCACCCTCAGCGACAATGACGGCGACCTCGCCAGCTCGACGCTGACCGTGAAAGTGATCCCCAACTCGCCACCAGTGGCGGTGGACGACCACGTCATCACCAACGTGCTGTCGAGCAGCGTCACGGTGCCGGGCGAACTGTTGCTGGCCAACGACACCGACCCGGATGGCGACACGCTCAACGCCTCACCAACCACCTTCAACACCGGGTGGGTGGCCAAGGGCGCGGACTTCACCGGTACCGGCGCGATCACGTTCAACGGCACCAGCAACACGGCGGCCAACCAGAACCTGGCCGACGTGCGTAACGCGTTCGCGGCGAACACCGCCGCGATGACCGCGGTGCTGGTGGTCAGCGGTTACCTCGGTGCGGTGACCAACGCCAATGCCAACGATGAGGACTTGATCACCGTCAAACTGAAGCAGGGCGAAACCCTCAACCTGGATCACAACCTGGCGGCCGGCCACGTCACCATGGAGTACTCGGTCAACGGCGGCGCGTTCGTCAGCATCGCCGACGGCGACACCATCACCGCCAGCGCCGACGGTACGTACCAGATCCACGTGACTAACATCAGCAACACCAGCGGCAGCAACCCGACGGCAGCGGAAAATTACCAACTGACCATGACGGTCAACTACGCCGGCGCCCACGACGTGACGCCGGACTTCAACGGCACCTACACCGCCAACGACAACCATGGCGGCAGCGACACCGCCAACGTCAACATCACCTATCAGGATGGCCACACCCTCACCGGTACTGCCGGGGATGACATTCTGGTAGCAGGCAGCGGCAACAACCTCCTCAATGGTGGCGACGGCAACGACGTACTGACCGCCGGTTCCGGCAACAACGAGATGCACGGCGGTGCGGGCAACGACTTGCTCTACAGCGGTCCGGGCAACGACATTCTCGACGGCGGTACCGGCATCGACACGGTCAGCTATGCCCATGCCACCGCCGGGGTTACGGTCAACCTCGGCCTGCTCGGTGCGCAAAACACCATCGGCGCCGGCACTGACACGATCAGCAACATCGAAAACCTGGTCGGCTCGAACTTCAACGACACCCTGACCGGCGACAACAATAACAACGTGATCAACGGCGGGCTGGGCAACGACATCCTCAACGGTGGTGGTGGCGATGACCTGCTGATCGGCGGCATGGGCAACAACACCCTGACCGGTGGAGCGGGAGCGGACACCTTCCAGTACCTCAAGGGCAACACTGGCCACGACACCATCACCGACTTCACCCCCGGCACCGACAAGCTCGACCTGTCACAACTGCTGCAAGGTGAAAACGGCACCACCGCGTCGCTCGACGACTACTTGCACTTCACCGTCACGGGCAGCGGCGCCTCGGTGCTCACCAGCATCGACGTCAGCGCCCTGGCCGGCGCCACGCCGAACCAGACCATCGACCTGGCTGGCGTCAACCTCGCCAGTCATTACGGTGTAACGCCAGGGGCAGGTGGAGTGGTAGCCGGTGGGCACGACACGGCGACGATCATCAGCGGCATGCTCAATGATCATTCGTTGAAGGTGGACACGGTGTGATCAAGGCCTGAAGCGACAAAACCCGCCGTCCCGATCATCGGGGCGGCGGGTTTTTTCTGTCTGGAGAACTGCGTTGCCAGTGAGTCAGACTTCGCGAGCAGGCTCGCACACATTGAATTTATGGTGCTCACCATTTTGTGAGCAACAAAGCTCCCCTGTGGGAGCGAGCCTCACAGTCGAGCAATCCCCCGACTGAATGCAATCGGTCAATTGTGGGAACTGGCTTGCCAGCGATGGCGGCCTACCAGCCGACCAATCCCCACCTGAATACACGCATTCCAACTGTGGGAGCGGGCTTGCTCGCGAACAGGCCGGCACTTTCAACATCACTGATGTCTGACCTGACGCCTTCGCGAGCAATCCCGGCCCACAGGGGACTGTCGTCGGACACAACACTGTGACTACACGGCTACGAGGTGGGCGCGAACTTCGTTTCGGATAAACGCCACTGCATTTTGCGTCGAATACCATGGTCGTTTCCGACGGGCGGTAGCAATACCTGTAATTTCTGACAGTAGGCAGGGCTTTTTACCCGGCATTAAATGAGGCCGTCACCCAGACAGCCCAAATCGCGCTGCCGTGATTGTCGAAAAGGAAGGCCGGAGATGGCGAAGTCCAAAGAACCTGGCGAACAGGCATCCGTTGACGATGCGACTCTGGAAGCTGTGCAGATCGACGCGCCGAAGGTGCCTGCCGTGCTGGATCCCGATGACCCGTGGGGGCTACTGCCTTTGTCGGCACTGGGTGATGATCTGGCCGTCACGTTCATGGATTTTCAACAGGGGGCTCCTGGGCCGGGCGAGGCCGATCTGGTCGAGCTGGGATTCATGTCTAAAGGTGCGGCTTTTCAAATGGTCGATGAAAAGTGGTATCCGACAAGCGATCCCATTGATTTTCCGCAAACACTGAAAGTGCCGAGTTATCGGCTCAAGGAAGGTGTTTACGAGGTGGCGATCCGGATTTCCAGGTACGGCAACAATCCGGTCGAAGGTGATCGCAAAACCCTGACCATCGATACCAGCAAACCCAATTTCGGCAACACACCTGGCCCGGTGGTATTCCCTGCCGAGTTGGGCGGAGTCGTTACCGAAACCTATCTCATCCAGGAGGGCGAGGTCAGTGTGCTGGTGCCCTGGTATATCGATGCAGCAGTGGGCGACCGTGCCGAGTATTACTGGACCGATAACGCCAGCCCGCCGGACTCTGAAGTGCCGATACGCGAGCAAGAGTTCAGCCCGGAAGATATCGCCGACAAACGCCTGCGCATCACCGTGTACGCCGATGAGATTCGTGTCTGGGGCCCGGGTCGTCGCGCCCTCTATTACTATCTGAGGGACCGGGCCGGTAACGAAGGGCCCCGCTCCATTCTTTCGTGGATCGAGGTTGACCTGTCGCCCGCACCGGGTGCGCTGCAACCGCCCAAAGTGCCGCTGTCCGACCGGGGAGTGCTTGATCGGCAACAGGCGCGTGACGGTGTGGTCGTGGAAATCCCCGAGTACGACTTTGCAGACGCTACACACTGCGCTGCCATCTACTGGGATGACATTCTGGTCGATGAAATTCCAATCGATCCTGCGGACTTTCCGGCGATTGTCCCGGTGCCATGGTTGAACTTGCACGCCAGGGGCGACGGACCGCGCCAGGCCAGTGTCTATTACCGGATTCGCCAAGGCTCGACGTATGGGCCTCCTTCTCCGTCGACTTTGGTTGCCGTCGACTTGACGCTGGCAGGACAGGACCATGCCAACGCACCGGCGCTGCTCAACGCAGAGCTGGCGCTGGTTGAGGTGTATGGAGAAAAAACCCTCACCCTCAATACCTTGCTCAGCGCCGATTACGGTTATCCGGCCACGGTAAAACTGAAACTGTATGACGCCCCGCAGGCCGGCCAGGTACTTGAGCTTTATTGGGGAAGCTACCCCGGTTTCGTTGCTCGCTATGTGGTCAAGGCTTCAGATGTGGCCGGCAAAACAATCTGGCTTTCAGTGCCCTGGAATGTCATCGATACCGATAAGGAGAATCCGGCACTGCCCGTTTATTACACCACCAGTAATGGCGTGAATCAGCAGCAGTCGCTGCCAACTCCAGTCAGGGTGCAGATATCGAATCTGAAAGAGCCGGTCTTTCCAGATGCGGGAAAAGAAGGGGTGCTTCATTGCTGTTCCAGACCCCGACTCTGGGAGGGCGTCAAAGTCAGAGTCCGGGCCGATGTACGCATCGAACAGGGCGATACCATCACCCTGGTCTGGCAAGGTTGTGCCGGGCCCAACGGCACCCAGCCGATTGAAGGTACTTACGCAGAAATGAGAAGGGAGTTGACGACGTACCAGCCCGGGGAGGATGTCGACATAGTCGTAGACGACTACGACACCCTGATTGCACCCATGGTCAATCGAGGTTCTGCACTGGTTCATTATCGGTTGAAAAAGCGCGATGGTGACCGAGGTAACTCGCTTGCAGACTTCGTGATCATCAATCGCACCCTGCCCAGCGGTGAAATATGTTCACCCACCAACGATTTATGTAACGAAAACTGACGAGTTTCGCTTCGTGCAAGAGCAGTAAATGCCGGGTGTCTGTCTGGGAATCTGCAGTGGGAACAGATGGCTTGGCGAATCCATTTGATCAGGAGAACAGGCAATGAACAACTTGAAGATGTTATCCAAGGCAGAGGCTGCCCGTAGAAAACTGTATGTGTTGCGCCAGTCGCTGGGGACTCGGGCGGGCATACCGCCGGAAGTTGAAAATTTATTGCCGGCACTTCCAGGCGATAACGTGAAAAAGTTGCAGTCGGCTCGTCAGGGAAGAGACTGCGATGTGGATGTTAAGGATGTGCAAGGACCTGAAGGTTCAAAGCCAGAAGAATTATGGATTGCGTTGTTCAAGGGAGACGAGAAGTTAACAGAGTATAAACAAGTGCCGTTTCCAAATGTTGATTTTAAAATGATCTTGCCAGGGCTTCATACTGCAACCCCTGGTCCATTCAGGATGAAATATATAGTTGATTATGGTGGTGTCCAAAATATATCTGACGAGTCGCTGTTTTATATTGACAACGTACCGCCCAACCATGGTAACCCGGGTGGCGTTGCGACACCGCCCGACGAAGTAATTGATGGGGTGTTGACGCGTGAAATTCTTGATGCAGGCGAGTATATAACTATGACAGTGCCTGCACCCGATGATGTCGCACAGGGTGATATTTATCGTGGTTATTATGGACGTCTGAAGGAAGGTATTCTTGTTGATACTTTTATAGTTGAGGAGGACTCTACTTCTCCTATCCTAATGAATATTCCTACGAGTCTGATTAAGGGTGTGGGTGAAGGGGAGTTTAATTTTTACTGTGTGTATCAAGATCGGGTAGGAAATGTCGGGAAGGATGGCGAACCATTTAAATTCACCGTGGAACTGACACCAAGACCCAGCGGTTTGCAGCCACCAGAGGTACCAGTGAACGATGACGGTGTAACCGATCTGAAGGATGCCTACCCTGTTCTGGATGTGGTTATTCCAACATTTGACAATGGCTTGCCAACTGACAAGGCCGTGGTCACTTTCGATGGAAAACCTCAGACTGGCATACCTACCGACGGCACGAGTGAAGTGATCGTCAGCGTTCCTTTTGCGGATGTGGCGCTCGGTGGCGACGGACCTCGGGAGGCAACGGTGACTTACGCAATCGTTCGCAATGGCAAGGAATTCCCGGGACCAACAGGGGTGACAGTCGACATTGATTTTACTATCCCCGGCCCGTCTAATCCGCAACCCGACCCGGATTTGGGCAACCCGAACCTGGGCGAACTGGTAGTCAAGGGCTCAAGCAAAGATGATGAATTGGTGGAAGACGACATTGGCACTGATGTCGATATAGATCTGGATCTTCCAACTGGGCTCAAGGCCACCGATGTTATCACCCTGGTCTGGGAAGGCCAGAAAGTTGCCGCACCCGAAGGTGTGTATACAGTAACTGGATTGGAAGATCCTGATTTCAAGGTCCCACTCACACTTAAATCGGAGGTGTTTGAAGCAACCAAAAACGGCAGGAAAACAGCTCGTTATGTGATTACCAATCCGGCCAATGGTGAAAATGAAAATCCATCCCTGCCTACCCCAGTCAAAGTCGCTATATATCCCGTGTCCTTGCCTGCTCCGGTCATCCAGCATCTTTATACCAATCCGGGGGGCATCGTGTATCTGAATTGCAATTCGCTTCGGGATATACCCGTCATTGGGTCGGCTGCAGTTGTCCGGGTCGCTGGTGGTGGCTCTCTTGTAGCAGACATGAAATTGGATTTTGTCTGGTCGCGAAGCAAGCTTGAGCCGGGAGCGCCTGATATTGAGGATTATACGTTCGAGAAGCAATTGCAGGGCAGTGAACATTTAAATGGGTTCGAAGTTTACTTGCCATTCGCTGATGCACTTCGCCCGATCAAGGACGGGAATGGCAAAATTGTATATTCAACGGTGATCGATGGGGACACTCATTCCTCTGCAGAACAAGCGGTCAGGGTCGTTGTCGCGGATTTCGACGGTAAATATTGTGACGGATCCACAGGCGCGTAAACGTGTCTTTTGAAGGGGGGGCGTGTATTGCGCTTCCCTCCTTCTGTCTGTCCGTGTACCGGGTATTAATCTCTATCAAGTTCAGGATTATTCCTACAGAAATGATGATGGGCTTCTTGTACATTGCCCCGCAGTTTTGCTGGTAATTCAGCGCAAGTATTTCCCTCGAAAAGTGGTAAGGAGGTCATATGGGTTGTCGTACATGTCTGTTTTTGTCAACGTGGTCAGGAACACGTCTGGCATGGTTGTCCCTGGTGCCAGTTTTCTCTACCAGCCCTCTTGTTTTTGCCTTGACGTCGGTTGGAGCAGGGCAAACGCAGAATATCGATCAGAACACTGCGCCGGATAATTACATTGCCCGCGATGGCGGCGTATTGAACGCCAGTGGTGCGAGTACTTTTGAGGTATCGATCAACTCGGGAGCGCAGTTCAATGCCTTGGGCGGGACTTATTCGGGCAGGCTTGGCAGCGCGGGCATTGCCGTCAGCAACGCCGCTGCCAATGTGTCTGATGCCACGGTGACGGGCTCGCGCATGGGCATGTTCATCGGACGTAACAGTGGTACCACCACCGGTTCAACCGCTGTGATCAGCGGCAGTCGGATCACTGGCCAGACGTCGGGGATCGAAACCAGTGGCGGCAGTGATATTCAACTGACCGATACCCACCTGAGCGCCACTGGGGCAAGCGGTGTGGGTCTGAACGCCTTCGGTGCAGAGGTCCGGGCGGTGGGGGGCAGCATGACGGGGGGCATGAACGGTATCCGGTTGCGTCCGGATCTCGGTGGGGTCGGCAATGGTGCCAATGTGTCTCTGGACCATGTCCTGGTGCAAGGACTCAGCGGGGCAGCGATCCTCGCGAATTCTGGAGTCAATGCGCAGATACGCGTGCTGAACGGAACCCAACTGCTTGCCGGCAATAGTGTGCTGCTTGACGTACAGGATGCCTCGACCGTGATCATGTCCGTGGAGGGCAGTACGCTGGAAGGCAATATCAACATTGCCGGCAACAGCACCGGCAACCTGACCTTCGATCAAGGCCGGATGACCGGCGATGTGCTGGTCGAAAACGGTTCGACCGCCAACGTCACCCTGCAGAACAGTTCGCAGTTTACCGGCCGTCTCGACAAGGTCGATGGCGTGACCGTCAACAGCGGTTCGATCTGGACCCTGACGGGCAACGACACCGTAGGAACTCTCGCGATGAGTGGTGGGACGGTTCGCTTTGGTGCGCAGGATGTACCGAATACCTTCTACCAATTGAACGTCGGTACGCTCGCCGGTTCGCCGGACGGTTCCAGCACCTTCGCGATGAAGGGCAACTTCGCCACGGGCCAGCATGACTTGCTCAATGTCACAGGTGTGGCGACCGGGTCGTTCGGGTTGCTGGTGGCGGCGTCCGGTCTGGATGCCGTGAATCCGCAGCAACTGACTCTGGTGCGCACCGCCGCTGGTGATGCGCAATTTGCTTTGACGGGCGGGCGAGTGGATCTCGGTGCCTGGTCCTATGACCTGGCCCAACGACAAGGTGGAACGGGCGGTACGGAATGGTTCCTCGACCCGACCACCCAGGTGATCAGCCCCGGCGCCAGTGCGGTACTGGCCTTGTTCAATTCTCCGATTACCCTGTTGTACGGCGAAGCCAGCTCATTGCGCAGCCGCATGGGTGAGTTGCGGTTCAACGGTGGCCAGTCGGGCGCCTGGGTACGCACCTATGGCAACCAGTACAACGTGTCCGAAAGTTCCGGTGTGGCGTACAAGCAGAACCAGCAAGGGCTTTCCCTCGGGGCCGACGCCCGACTCAATGACAGCGATGTACTGGGGGGCGTGATGGTGGGCTTTAGTGAGTCCGATCTGAGTCTTGAACATGGCACCTCGGGCACGGTCAAGAGTTACTACTTCGGGCCCTATGTGACGTGGATGGACCGCGACACCGGTTACTACGTTGACGGTGTGCTGAAATTCAACCGTTTCCGGAACGAGGCCAAGGTCGGTTTGAGCGACGGCACCCGTGCCAAGGGCGATTACGATAACTGGGGTGTCAGCGCATCGGTTGAAGGCGGTCGTCACATCAAGTTGAGCAACGATTACTTCATTGAACCCTTCGTTCAGTTTTCGGCAGCGCAGATCCAGGGCAAACGCTTCAGCCTGGACAACGACATGCAGGCCGATGGTGATCGTACCCGCTCTTTCCTGGGCAAGGCAGGCGCCACAGCCGGGCGCAACTTCGACATTGGCAATGGTGCCGTTGCGCAACCTTATGTACGTGCAGCGATAGCTCACGAATTTGCCAAAAACAACGAAGTGCAGGTCAACAACAACGTGTTCAACAATGACCTGTCGGGTTCACGGGCGGAGTTCGGCGCTGGTGTGGCGGTGGCCATGTCGGACAAATGGCAGGTGCATGTCGATCTGGATTATGCCAATGGCGAGCATATCGAACAGCCTTGGGGAGGGAATGTAGGGGTGCGGTATAGCTGGTAAGTCACGGCCCCCGAATACAGGAAAGCCGCTACTCCTTCAGAGAGTAGCGGCTTTTTTGTGCCTGGCCTTTATGCGCGTCGAATGCCTACGCCACCGGCGGTTGCGCCGGCGCCACCGAAATCGGGTCGGGTCTCAGTCTGGCCTGTGGCCGGGTAGATCACCATCCGTTTGGCGAAGCCGCCCGAGTCAGACGCCCAGCACCAGCCCTCGATGGTGCGTTGACCGGCGTAGTTATTGATATAGGCTCGCCATTCGGCCAGAGAAGGAATTCTTCCTCCCATACCGGCCGCCGCGTTTGCACATTGGGTGTAGGTATTGAAGACGCCTGTGCCAAACAAATGGTCCACGTTTGAAGTGGTGACGGTGTAACTGGCGGTTTGATTGGCACCGTCCGTAACCGTGATGGTTGCCGAATCGTTGCCCTTGGAAATGACGCGCCCGCTGCTGACGTTGACTTCCGCAACGTTGGGGTTGCTGGAAGCATATCTGTAGGGAGGCACGCCGCCACTTGCCGATCTGTCGCCAAAGGCGCCGGAAGGAGGGTTGGTTGGTGTGTTGCCATCCCTGAAGTGCCAGGCATTCAGACTCATGGGTGCCGGGTTGATGGTCAGTGGCGGAATCGGTGAGATAACCCTGAACGTGCGCGCCCCCGAGAACTGCCCGGTGCTCACGGCCTTCGCCGTGATCGAGTGCGAGCCCAGCCCAACACCCAGTGTTGTGGTCCAGGTACTGCCTATGGCACGCACTGTGTGTTTGGGCGAGTTGTTGTCGTGGATTTGCACTTCGAAATCAGGGGTGACATTACCTCGCAGTGTGACGGAGGTGCTTTTGGTTTCCGCACCGTTCAGCAGCTCGCTGATGCCATCGTGCACAGACGTGATCGTCACTGGGGTGTGGGCGGCCACATTGAAGTTGAACGGCTGACTTTCGACCGGATCAACGGGGTAGAGCGCCTTTGCCGACAGGCTGTGTGACGTCACTCCCAACCCTGTGACAGTCGAGCGCCATTGCCGATCGACACCGACAGTGACGGGCGGGCCGATAGCTGTACCTTTGTTGTAAACCTGAATCTGTTCTTTGGGTGTCGCCTGTCCCAGCAGAGCAACCGTTGAGTCATAGGTGGTTTCGTTCTGCCTTAACGGCCCTCTGCTGTCGGTCACCGAGGTGATGCTCGGGGAAATGAACGCGGCAACGGTGAACGCCCTCGGTGGTGCAGATATGGGTTCGCTGCCGTACTCGGCTTTGGCCGTCAGACTGTACGTTTTTAACGTCAGATTGCCGTAGGAATATTCCCAGTCGCCGCTGGGTTTGACATCTATCGTGTCTATCGGAGTGTTTCCATCGCTAAGCGTGATCTTTTCATTGAGACTGGCTTTGCCGTGCAGCGTGACACTCTTGTAGTAGGTCGTCCCGCCCGCATCGACGTCGCCTTTCACATCGACCACACGAGAAATGGTCGGTGTGACGGCTTGCCCGACGCGAAAAGGATAGGGGGGGCTCAGCTCTGGCTGAATGTCATAAAGCGCCTTGGCATTGAGTACGTAACTTTTCACCGTCAATCCGGAAAGTGTATGTCGCCAGACTCCGCTTGTGTCGACAGGGAGGTCGATGATTGGTGTCCCGCTTTGTTGAAGCTGAATCCACTCGTTGAGTGTAGCGCTGCCTTCGATCATGACACTGTTGTCGTAGGTGATGGCGTTGGGTTCGACCAGACCTCTGGAGTCGGTCACTGTGTTGATCTCCGGGGTTTCAGCGAACTTGACCTCGAAGGTCCTGGGATTGCTGGTGACCGGATCGGCGTCGTACAACGCCTTGGCGGTAATGCTGTAGGGTTTCTCGGTCAAACCGCTGATGATGCGGGTCCATTCGCCTTTTTCATCTACGGCCGCGGTGCCCAGGGATGTCGAAACTGCATCGAAAAGTTCAACTGTTTCATCGCGAGTTGCAGTGCCTTTGACAGTGACCTCCTTGTAACGGGTTTTCCCCCCTTCGGGTACGTCGCCACGGGCATCTGTCACGCGGGTGATGGCAGGCGTCACCCAGTCGTATCGGGTTCTGATCGTCAGCGGCAATCTCGGAAACTCAATCACATCGGCTTCTTGAGCGCTGCCATCGAACGAGACTTTGCAAATCACGTTTGCCGGTGTGGAATGTCCCAGTTTCATCAATTCGCTTCTGAGCAGGATTTCATTCAGCCCGCTGCCGACCTGCGCCGGAGTGATCTCGTCGCCCTCGAGCATCCGGATGACGTAGTCGCCGCCCGCCGTTGTCTTGCCTTCCACCTTGAGCCAGAGGCGTTGTTTGAGGGCAATGTAATGCCACTTGGCAACGAGCGTTGTGGCGTTCCCGTTGAACGTCATCAGATCCAGGATCCGGTTGTTGTCTGACTCAGATACGTCGGGGCGAGGCAGATCCTTCTCAGGGTCGTCGAATCCCGTGACTCTCAGGCCCAGCGACTCTGATTCAGTCTCGTGGCCATAGCGGCGCACGAAGTACTTCACGTCCACGGTTTTGTTGATGTTGGGGCCAATGAGCGTTGGAGGAAGATGAACGTCCACGCTGCCACTGCTGTGCCCGGGAAGCTCAAGATCTGTTGATGTGCCGGCGCCTGGCGTTCCGATCCAGTGCAGGGGGATGATATCGAGGGCCGGATCCATACTGTCGTAGCTGACGTTGACGTCCACCCCGTTCAACCCATCCATTGCTTTGAGTACGGCGTTCGGTGCCTGTTTGACTTGCGGCGGTGGCAATTCACCTACCAGCGACCCGATCAGCAGATTGAGTACGGCGGAGTGACTGTATAAACCTGTGGTCGCGTGCTTTAACGAGTAACGCACCTTGACGTACTGCCCGATACTGATCGTCACGAAGTTCGCGGGCACTCGAAATCGCAGCGTTTTACCGGCGCTCAGCGAGGTGATGGGCAGCCAGTCGCTGGTGCTGCCGAACGGGTGGGTCGCTTGCCAGTACCAGGTCACGATGTCGTCTTTTTGCGTTGGCGGATTTTCGATGAGTATGTGGACGACATCGTAGACTTTGGAAGGGTCGAGCACATCGGGGTTCTTGTCGGCTTCCTCCACCTCGGGCCTGGTCAGTGTCGCGGTGACGGCTTGCACCTTGACCAACAGATGCTCTGAATCACTGACGCCGAAGAGCTCCGACTTGTCATTGGACACGGTGTACCAAAGATCGAGACTGCCGTTGTGGAGCACGCCGATGTGCTCTGCGTCGATGTAGGCAGTGAAAAAGCCTTCTTTCGCCTCGTTGGCACTGACGGTGTGCGTGAGTTCATGGACATAGGGCTGATCGTTGGACTTTTTTCCTATCCAGTGAATGGCGACCAGATCGCCATTGGCAATGCTCAGGTACTTGATCAGTACCGTGGCGTAAGGCCTGTCCGACTCGAGTAGGTCACCCAGCAACTCGACAATCGTCGGTGCGTCCGGCATCGAAACCTCACCCACCACGTCGGCGAATTCGCGTTTGGAGGATAACGGCGGACTCCCGTCTGCCTTCGTCAGCACGTAGGAGGCATCAGCCCGGCCCATGGCGATGGCGCGGACTTGCGCGTACGGCACCTTGAATTCCATGACGCTCGGAATGTTCTCCACCGGTTTGGTTTCGGTGTGAATCAACGGATTTCCGGTGAAGGGGGTGCCGATCCAGGTCATTTTCACAGAGTCGTTCAGCGCGAAATCCGAGCCCTGGATGTGGACCTGGACCGTGACGTCCTCCTTGTTCAAGTTGATGATCGTGATGATCTGATTGACCGATTCCTTGATAATCGGGGCATCCAGCCGCCAGGCGCCGGCGCCGGCGTCGACGGCGACCCGCGTGCGTTTGGAGTGCCGGGAAGACCAGTTCCATACTTCATCGTGAGGGTCGTACTTGACTTCCAGTGTCGCGCTGTCGCCACCGGCCAGAATGTCTTCCTGTGTGGCGACGATCACGATGGGATCCTTGCCTTCCGCCTGCGTGAGTGTGACGAGGTGCGGCGCCAGGGTATGGCTGCCCCAGCGCATCAGAATCGTGTCTCGCACCCTGATTTCCGGATAAGCAGGAACCGTGAGGGGAACGCCTTTTTTTGCCCACTCTGCGTCGATCAAGCCCTGATCGATGATTTCCTGTGGCAATTGGGCGATGTGCAGTTCGGAGTGCCCGTCGGGCAGATGAGGTTCCCTGTCTCGGCCACCGGGGCTGGTGAGCTTGACGAAAAACAGCGACACCACAGAGGGATCGTCCGGCGCGGTTTCGCCGAACCGGGTCAACTCATAAAAACACTCATGCAGACCGGGGGTGAACAACGCTTTGTCCAGATAAAAGAACAGGTGCGTGTCTTTTTCCCCCGCTTCAACCTTTCGGGTGAACACCGGAACGTCGTCCCAGTAAACGACATTTTCATCACCCTCCAGCATGTCGAGGTACGCCACGATTACGCACAGCACACCGCTGGCGTTTTCCTCGACCACTGCAATATTGATCCCGCCATCGGCCTCCTCGACTGGCGTGACTGCGCCGCTGATCTGCATGGGCCGAAGCGCCAGGGTGACCGGCTGGTCGAGATGGGGAAACAGAAGCGGACTGGGGGTGAGCATGACGAAACTCCTGAACGAGCACGCAATGGGATCGCAGACGGTTTTTTATTGAACCTGAGGGGCGGGGAGAGGGGTACTGTCAGATCTGACAGGTGCGCAGGGTCTTTCGACCAACGGTTCCAGGATCATGGTCTGCGTGCGTAGCCGTTCTGGATCCCGGGGCTATCACCCTAGTCGTCCCGCATCGCCCTTGGCTGGAACGGGATTGCTGTCGACAAAGCCTGCGTGCTCGAATCTCCCAGAGCCTGATCCTCGACGTCATAAGCGAACGTCGAACCAGGTGCTGCCGTTAACAGCACACGCACGACCGGAAGGAAGCGCCCCGTGACCTGGAAATAATCGCGTTGAATGTATCGAGCCCCTACCAGCCCGTCTCCAGCTTGTAGAGAGGGGGTGAAAACGGCGAACGCCTCGAGTGGCAGGTGTTGCGGATCGTCTTCGGTCCACGCCGCCATGATCAATTCGTTCCAGCCCAAAGGATCAGTGGCGTCGGGCCGTACCGTGGTCGCCAGCTGAAAGTTTTGCGCTTGGGTGTTGAACGCGCACGTGCGGGTGGGGCCGGTGGCGTAACGTGCGATCCACAGCTCCCGGGTGGTGATACCCAGCTCCTCGCACTGGCCGCCGTGGGTTCGACAGATATCGGCCGAGCCGGAGGTGCCGGCGTCAAATGGGTACAGGCAGCGAACGGTCAATGGTTTGCCGGAGGGGGCAAAGGACTCCCGGACAATGAACCCCTGTGGTTTGTAGGTGCGGGTAATCCGTGTACCGTCCGCGATGTAGGTGAACGAAACCCCATTGCCGTTTATGGAGCTGTCACTGGGATCCCAGGAGTGATAGGCGGTGGAGACATTGGTCGAGCGCACCAGTACACCACTGCAGTGGAATGCAGCGCTATTGCCCTGGCAGGTTGTTCGCGTGTCCACTGATCGCGCATTCAAACGCGCAACCACATCGTAGCCGATGTACAACTGGTCCTGAAGGTTGAAACCGAACACCCTGTCCGCAGGCTGGCCGAGATCCATGCGCAGGATCGGCAACCACTCACCGGTAGCCTTGAAATAATCGCGTTGATCTTTCTGTGCTCCGAGCAGTGAGCCGGTCTGCGTCACGTCATAAAACAATGCTTGCAGTGCCAGCTTCGCAGGGGCCAGTTCGTCCCAGTTACGCACCTGCACCCGCATCGGTCGTGCAGACCACGTGGCATCAAGCCCTTGGTGTGCAAGCAGGCTGGCCTTGAACTGTGCGGGGTTCTGGCTGCTGAGTGAGCATTGCGCGACAGCCTCATTGGATTGCCGTGCGAAGTGCTCGAGCCAGCCTTGTGCGTCAGTCACGCCCAGCGCCGTGCAGGAACTGATGTCCGGCGCTCGTTGCACTGCGGCGGAGGCCCAGCCGCAGCCCATTTTCGGTCTGGTGGCGGGTATCGGAAATTCGAACGGATAGGCGCACAGAACATCCAGCGATTTGCCCAGGCCGATCGCGGTGAACGGATCACTGAATACCGCACCGTATGCTTGCGCCAGCGTGCGGGTGCCGAGGTCGGTGCGCAGATAGTTCATGCCCTCTGCGCCGAGTTGTGTGGCGTCTGCATTGTGTTTCCAGAACTCTCCAGTTCCCTGACTGCCACGCAGCAATACACCGCTGCAAAAATACGCCGGGTTGTCTCCTGGACACTGGCTGAGGGTACTCTGGTAGCACTGGTTGAGCAGGTGAGCGGTTTCCGGACCGGTTGCGGCCTGGCTGACACTGCCGAACAGCGCCAATCCGAGCAACAGCCATCTGATTCGCAACGTGCTGCGCATGGCGATCTCCACAAGTCTTTGGTCGCAGCTGCTCAAGCCTGGGAAATACCCAAAACCTGCCAGAACGAGGCGGTGTCCTGGCTGGATGCGTTGTCATTGACCGAAGAACCGTTGAGGTCGTAAGTCCAGGCGGTATTGGCGCCCAGGACGTCGGCGGTCCATACCGGGTAGTTCAGCCACTCGAGGAAATCCGCGACGGGGCCGCTGTCGGGGAAATAAAGCGTCCATAGCCGTTTCGTCTGGGCGAGGGTGATCGGTTGCAGTTTTGCAGCGGTACAAACTCTGGTCATGCCCTCCCAATCCGCGCCGGCACTCAGGAAGTGCACCTCCTGAATACCCTTGACGGTGAGTGGGTATTCGCGGCTCTCGTTCTGGCTGTCAGTCGCGCGAATCGTGCAGGCGCCGTTGCGCAGGGCGGTGATCTCGCCCGATTGTGCATCGGCACTGGCGATCGACGGATCGCTGCTGTCGTAGGTGTAGGGCGCCTGACCCCACGTGGCTACACGGGTCATGCGCGCTGCCGACGGAGGCGCAAGCGGGGGCTTGTCGACGCAGGCGACGTAGTTTTCAGTGCTCAGATCCAGTGTGGCGGCAGCGACGAAACCCGTCTGCAATTTCAGATCCAGGGTGTCCGAAGTTTCGCGAGTGCTCTGATACAGCTGCACTTCGTAGCGAATCGGTACGATGTCATTTTCGTCGGCAACAAATTCCGAAGCGTCGACCTTGAACACGACATCCTTGCCGACAGCACCGTCGCTGATCGGCATGTCATCGGTGTAGGTATCGCCGACGAACAAGTAAACGTGATCGAGGTACCTCATGGGCGTCCAGTGTTCTATCGTGACGGTCGCCCCGTCGGGTGGAAGCGTCTGCGGGTCCAGAATGCCGAGGGGGGCTTCCTTTACAATCGGCGCCCGCAGGTTGTTGGTCTGGCTCATATCTCCCTCTCCTCAGATCAGATAGGCGGCGCTCGGGTGAGCGCCGCACAGCAAGGCATCGTTGAGAATGTCAGGGGGTGTTGAGCCTGGCCAAACGACTGGCCTTGAGGGCCAGACCGCGGGTGGCCGCATTGGCGTAGTACGACACCTGGCCTTTGAGCCGGTCTTGAGCGGCGCTGCTGTCGCCGCCGGCGAGAGCATTGCCCCAGGTCACTACTTCGCCGTCGGAAGTGAGCGCCGTAAAAGCATGACGGTTGGCGTAGATGGCGGTGACGTTGAGCAGTTTGTCCGCGACGGGCGTGGTATCTCCGCCGAGCAACGGGTCTCCCCAGGCCACGACGGTTCCATCTTTGCACACAGCGGCGAACGCTCCAGCGGTAGCGGCCAATTGAACAAGATCGTCCCTGCCGGCGATCGTGTCAGGTATCAGGCCACCCGAATTGGCCGCGGGCCATCCAACGACGTGACCGCTGTGTCGAAGCGCTGCAAACGCGTTCGAACTGGAGACGACTGAGATGATATCCGTCAGGGAGCGGATTTCAGCGGGAAGTTCCCCGCCATACGTTGAGGGTCCCCAGCCTGTGATTTGTCCGCTCAAGAGTATGACGATAAAGGCTTGAGCATTTGCACAGGCAAGCGCCTTGATGTTGGTCAGGCCGGCGACATCGTCGGATACGGCGCCGCCTTTCCCGAGATCGCCCCAGGCGACCACACTGCCATTGTTCCGAAGTGCAGCGAACGCGAAGCCATTGCCGATCACATGTTTGATATCGGTCAGGCTGGCGATATCTGCAGGAACAACACCGCCAAACCCCACTCCACCTCCCCAGGCCATCACCTGGCCGGTCGCTCTGAGGACGGCGAACGCATTTCCGGCTGGCGTCAGTTCGACTGCATCTCTCAAGACCAGGATTTCGGCGGACGGGGTTCCGCCTTTGTCAGCGGTGCCCCAGGCATGGACTGTTCCATCGGTTTTGATGCCCGCAATTGCAACGCTGTTGCCCGCAAGCAGTTTGAAGTCCGTAGGGTCCACCGTGCCCATTTCTCCACCCTGACCTGCAGTCCCGGGCCATGCCACGGTGAAATTGTTGGTGCGAATTACCGCGTAGGAACTGCCTGAACAAGCCGCCCTGGCAATGTCGGTGAACGTCTGAAAGGTTGGCGGGATTTTCTGGCCATTCAATGGGTTACCCCACGCTGCCAGATTGTTCTTGTCCCGCAGCGCCACGAATGCGCCGTCATTGGCGGGATTGCCAGGGCCGCCGGTGCCAAATATATTGACTCTGTTCAGGGTGACCTGGTCGTCGCTGGTGCGAACTTGCAAGGGGGCATACGGGTCGGTATCAGCCCAGATCTGCGCTTTCGTCCAGGTGCTGTCGTCAGCGTATTTCCACTCTGCCTCTACGCGTTGCAGGGTGTCTGCGTTGAAGGCGGATATGAGCCAGCTGGAGCTGCTCTCCCGATAAATCCCCTTGTTGTAACGCGCCCCGATGACCCGCAACTTGCCGCTGCCGATCACCTTGCGCACATCGTAGACCGTCGGGTTGGAAGGACCATCGGTTCCGCCGGCCTTGCGTTTGATTTCGTAGCTCAAGGCGATGCTTCGCCCGTCGTTGGCGTTGATCACGCTATGCGGCACCTTGATCACGGCCAGCTCTTTGTCGGCTTGCGCGGACGTCACGGTATGCGGATACGTGGTAGTGGTTTGACCCTCGACCGTTACCGTGATTTCGTCGTCTGTCTTCAGAAATGCGGTTGCCGGTATCACCACCGTTGCGCCGTCTGGATAAACATCGTCCGGGTTCAACTGATCTTTTTGAAGACCGGTTGCCTCCCTGAACGTGGCGTCTGGCAGCTTGAACTCCGTTGCCTCGACTCTCAGCGGATAATTCGCACCGGGGGCCTGGCCACCCTCCAACAATGCTACGTAATAACTGATCACCACATCTTTGTTCAGGCAGGCGAGCAGGATGGATTGCGCAACCGTGAACTCGACGGGTTTGCCCTGGTTGTTTGAGCTGACGGATCTGTTATCCGTGTGCACGGTCTCGCCGTCCGTTGTGGCCCACGTCATGTAAAAATGATCGCCGGCGTTTTCTGGGCGATTGGCGGCAATCTTGACGGTTGCACCGTCCGGGGCATCGGCGGGGTCGAGGATTCCACCGGGGGCCTGCACCACTTCCGCTGGATCCAGCAGTGGTTGCTCTGCCTTGCCGACGACAAAGGTCAAAGGATTGGAGTAGCTGGTGGTATCGGTTTCCTTGCGCCAGATCCGGTAAGTGACAGTTATCTTCTTTCCGCGATTGGGTTCAATGTGTGCCGCTACGAAGGCGGCATTGAGCGTGAAGGGCACATCCTTGTCGGCCGAGAGGGCGTTGAGAGTGATGGAGTCTTCCTTCTTGCCTGTGACCTCGCCATCCCACGTATAGGTGACTATGTCGCCAGACTTGCTTGGCGTACCGGTGGGTCTTGGCGCAGTGAGTTTACTGGCGCCTGCGGGAAGGTCGCCGGGTTCCAGTCCACCATTCTGCTCTCCCAGAACGATGGGCTGCACCAGCTCGAACTGCGGTTCGCCGATGTTGACGGGGGCCGCGGTTCGAGAGTGGCGCCTGATGATTTCGCCGTCTTCGTCCGCAAGCAGTGTATAGGACCCGTCTACAGTTCCGCCGTTGAGGGTGGAAATGTGTATGCCGTCGATAGGAATGACAAAACCATCTTCGTTGCTCACTTCGTCCTTGTCCGGAAAATACCAGTCGAAGCTTGGGTTATGAATGGTGCCATTGGGGCGCTTGCCGAACCATCCAACTTCGATTGCCATGCCTACTTCAATAATCGGATTGTGTGGAATCCGAAAAGCGGTTTGAGTGAGTTCGGGGTCAATAGCGCCATTTTCCTCATCATCGAAAGTTGGTGCGGCCAGTTGATCCGGTTCGCCCACAATCTGCACGAACTGGCCCTTGGATCGAAGCGGGTCTGCGCTTCCATCGCGTATCAGGCGGTAAGAGAAAGTGGCTTGGGTTTTTGCCAGCTTTCGCGCATCCGAGTTCTGGATTACCAACTCGTAGGTGTGTGGCAAGTTGTCAATGGTCACCAAGGGAGCAACGGCCTCGATCGGATCGCCCTCTACCGTGGTGCCGCGCATCTTCAGTTCGATTTTGTCGCCAAGCTTGAAGTCCGGGGCTCTGGCTACCACTTGAACGACGACGTTGTCGTCACCTAATTTCTCAAGATCAAGCACGTTGTTGATGGCCGGCGCGACAATAGGGGCGAGCAGAAGATTTGTGCCCACCGAGACTACGATCCGGGTTTCCGTGCACCAGTCTTCTGCGAAGTTTCCCGTGATGTCGAAAGCAATGAAGCTCACAGCAAGGCCTGAATCATCGGTATCGCCGGCCTTCTCGATCATGGCTTTGTCGACCACGATTTCGATCGGATTGTTGACGGGATCACTGATTTGCTCGGCGGTGACCGGTTCGGATTCTTTGAACACTCCACCCCACGTCACCTTCATCCTGTCACCGACCGCCACGTCAGGATAAGGCACGCCGGAACCGGATTGAGCGCGGACGATAATCGGCACGCCTTCTTCAGCGATGTCCTTATCCACGCCGCCATTGACGATTTCCGGATCGATATACATATACAGCCCGGAGTGGCCGGGGCCTGGCAACGTATCTTGCCCGCCCGGAATCTCGAGTTTTTCGTATATTGCGGTCGGGGGATTCTGGGGTTCCCACGCTTGATTGATTCGTTTAACTCGGTAATTCAGGGTATGCGAGCCGGTCCGGGCGTGCCGGGGGGCGACGAATAGTGTTACGCGCTGATTCACCTCGGCGGCTTCCCTGATGGTGGTCTGAGCAACGACGTTACCATCCTTCAACAGTTCGACGTCGTCACCGATGCCCATCTCGCTCCATGGCAAAATGTAAGTCAGCAGTCCTTTTTCGGGGTGTACCCCCATCGCTGCGGCCCAATTGATCCCCCACTCACCGGAAGGCAGCTTTTCGGGTTGCTTGTCGGGGATTTCCAGCTCGGCGAGTGCCAACGCGGGAATTCTTTTCGCAGGTTTTTTCAACATGGCAGACACTCCTGTCGAGGGATGGGCGACGGAGTGATTTAAGGATTGAAGTCGATCGCCTGGCTACTGTCAGATCTGACAGGTGAGCAGGGTTTTTCGACGAACGGTTACTGAGCGCTCAGCGTTTGTGCAGGGTTTTCTGGCGCAGAAGGTAGACCGTCACCAGCACTGCACTGGTCAACATGAACCCGCGCGCCCACGGCAGCGGCACCAGGTAGCATGAGAACAGAATGCTCACCCACATCAGCCCGATCGCGTAGACCTTGCCCTTGAGCGGTATGCCGTTGCCGTCCAGATAGTCACGGATCCACGGCCCGAGCCGGGGATGCTCGACCAGCCATTGATAAAAGCGCGGAGAGCTGCGCGCGAAGCAGGCCGCAGCAAGCAGAAGGAAAGGGGTGGTGGGCAGAACCGGCAGGAAAATCCCGATCACCCCCAATGCCACGCTGAGCCAGCCGATGGCCAGCAGGATGTAGCGCAACATCAGGGAGCGGTTGCCTATGGGGTTGTCCATAGGCCGGATCTTAGTGGTGACGTGGCTTGAGGATCGCCGGTTTTTCGTCTGGCGCCTGGCACAGCAGGTACAGCGCGGTCAGGGCTTCGGGGATCTGCACGATCATGTCGTCCATCAGGTTGGCGTCTTTGGCGATGTCTTCGAACTCTGGCTGCTCGTCGAACAGGCCGGAACCGACCATGATCGGCAGGAGCATTTCGCTGACTTCTTCTTCGGCGGTCTCGAACCAGGCCGCTTCGCGCAGGAATACGCCTTCCATGAAGCCGATGCACCAGCCGCGCAGTTCGGAGTCGTCCGGCTCATCACCGAGGTCCAGATCGCACGGCAGTTCGAATTCTTCGTCGGACGCCAGTTGGCGGGCGATGTGCGCCTTGAGGCCAATCAGCGTAGCTTCGATCTCTTCACGCTGGGCTTCGCTGCTGTAATGCGGCTCTTCGGCGAACAGGGCGTCGATCCACTCACGCTCCGGGACGTCTTCTGCACAGATCGACAGGGCGGTCAGGTAACCGTGAGCGGCCACGTAATCCAGCGCCTCTTCGTGCAGCTCGTCGGCGTCGAGAAAGACTTGCAGGCGGGTCAGTTGCTCAGCGAAGGACATTACGGGGCTACCTTGGGGGAATAAACAATGCGGGAATTCTAGGCCTTCTTGCTCGCTCAAGCCAGCCGTATGGCAGATTTGCCCCGCCACGGCCCGCATATCCACCAATGATCCCTGTAGGAGCTGCCGAAGGCTGCGATCTTTTGATTTTGTTTTTCAAGATCAAG
>NZ_JBQEPG010000047.1:0-26504 GCF_052045635.1 Pseudomonas sp. 22189 | reverse complement strand
TGGAGGGATTTATCCGGGGGTGGGAGCGCAGCGACCGTTTGGCGCAGCCAAACACAGCGAGAGGAGGTGCAGCGAAGCAAACCGTAGGCGCTGCCCCCCGGATGAATCTCGCAGCGAAGGAACCCGAGCCCAAGCGAGGGCCGAACGTCAGGGTAAAGCCCTTTGGTTACTTTGGGGCTTTTGCCAAAGTGACCCGCCGTAAGGGCGGAACCCTGATCAGCAACACCCGCAGTAACGGATCCACACCCAAAACAGCCAAAAACCCTAAGCCATATCCGGATCCCGAGCAGCCCGCAAAGAATTACTCTCCAACTCATACCGCAACTCATCAATCAACGCCGCCACAGCCTCCGGCGTTCGCAACTCATTGAGTTTCAACCCGCTGATCACCAGATCCACCTGTCCCGACTCCCGGTGATACAACTTCACCGTCAGCGAATGATCCCCATCCACTGAACACTCGCACGCCAGTGGCGAGAAACTCTGCTCAAGGCTGGCGCGCAACTGCGCAAGATTCATCATGGAGCTTGTTCCTTTAGCTGTTTCGAAGGGAGACGATCCCAAGCCAACAGGCTTGTATCGCACCCCACCAGACTAAGAACTGCCCCACCGCGCCAGAACCTGCATTTGCACCTCATCGATTAGTGCATTTGCACCTACCGTTGCCCCTTGGCGCCGCGTTCGCCGGAAAACAGACCCCGCTCCCGCGCCCACACAATCGCCTCGCTGCGACTGTGCACATCGAGCTTGGAATACACCGTCGCCACATGATTGCGCACGGTATTGGGTGCCAGCTTCAACCGGGCGGCGATCTCCTTGTCGGCCAACCCCTCGCAGATCAGCCCCAGCACGTCGCGCTCACGCGCCGTCAGATCAGTGAACGACACGCTCGGCAGCTGCGGCGAGTTGACCTTCTTCACATTCGCCAGTTTTTCGATCAGCGTCCGGCTGAACCACGAAGCATCCTTCATCACCTCTTCGATCGCCGCGACCAATTCCAACTCGGTGCGCTTGCGTTCGGTGATGTCCATCAGCACCAGCAGATAGCACGGCGTGTCCTGAATGTTCACGGTGTCAGCCGACACCGCGCACTCCAGCAGCTCTGCATCCTTCCTGCGCACGCGGACGTCGACCCGATCAATCCGACCGCTTTTGGCCAGGGCGTTCAGCAGCCGGGCCCGCGCACCGTCGTCGTCGATGAAATGCAACTGAGTCACGGTTTTGCCCACCACCTCGTCGCTGTCGTAGGCGAGGGTGTCGAGGAACGCCTGATTGACATCAATCACCTGCTGCTCGTCAGCACTGCAGATCAGAATCGGCACCGGGGTCAGGCGAAACGCCTTGGCGAAGCGTTCCTCACTCTGACGCAGCGCTACTTCCGCCTTGTGCCGCAGCTCCATGTCGACGAAGGAAAACAGCATGCAATCCTCATCATTGAGCACCAACGGTTGCCCGGCGACGATCACTTGCTTGCTGCCGCCATCGGGCAGACGCAGTTGAGCCTGCATCTGTGGAATGGTCGCTACATCGCGCAGACGCTGGATCGCCAGATCCTTTTTCTCAGCCTGATCGAAGACATCGATTTCATAGGCCGAAGTACCGATTACCTGATCGCGGGTGTAACCGGTCATCTCCAGAAACCCCGGATTAACCTTGATGTAACGCAAGTCGCTGAGGCGGCAGATCACCGCCGGCGCCGGGTTGGCATTGAAGGTCTTTTCGAAACGCTGCTCGGCATTGGCCCAATCGGTGACATCGCTCATGATCAGCACCAGCGACTCCGGCTGCCCTTCGCGGTCGGTCAGTACCATGCTGCGCACACTGTGCACCCAGACGCGTTCCGGGTCATCCATGGCAGACATTTCGACCAACAGGTCGCTGAATACCTCACAGCGTGCGACGCGGCTGATCGGATAGTTCTCGGGCGGCAACAGGTGGTTGTTGCGATAACGCAGCGTGAAACGCTTGGCATACTCATCGGCATTAGTGCCCAGCTCGCCGATCCGGCTGACACCGTGCATGGCCAGTGCTGCCTCGTTGGCCCAGAGGATGCTCTGATCGAGCTCCAGCAAAATCACCCCGTCGGACAGCCCGGCGATAATCTGCTGCAACTGGCGACGATTGGTTTCAGTGGTCAGGACTTCCTGGCTCATTGGATCTCCACAGGGAATGCGCGTGTGAAGATTACGACCGCAGGCGTTCGTGATCGTGCCGAACATAAATGTGCGCCCCACCACAGTCCCCTGTGGGAGCGAGCTTGCTCGCGAATACGGTAGTTCTTTCAAATAATCTGTCGGCTGACACACCGCCTTCGCGAGCAAGCTCGCTCCCACAAGGGATCAAGGTTGATCTGAGGTTTCCACCAGCTCGCGCAACGTATCGAGAAACAGCCTGAGCACCGGCGAAGCATCATCGGCGCGGTAAGTCGCGTACAGCGGCACTTCCGGCAGCGCCGGCGTCAGCCTGCGAAACACCAGCCCTGCCGGCGCCAGTTGCTCTATAGAAGCCGGCAACAGCGCCACCCCGAACCCGGCGCGCACCAGGCTGAGCAGCGTCTGCACTTCAATCACCTGCTGGCGGATCTGCGGGGTGAACCCGGCCTGAACGCAGCACTGATAAAGGAAGTTGGCAAACCGCGACTGCTTCAGTTCCAGCGCAACGAACGGTTCCTGCGCCAGATCCGCCGGGGCCAGCAGCTCGCGGCTGGCCAGCGGATGATCGGCCGGCATCACCACACGAATCGGTTCGTAGATCAGCAACTCGTTACGCAGCAACGGATCGTCATAACCGACGCGGAACACGCAGGCGTCGATGCGCTTTTCCTTCAACGCCTTGACCTGCGCCGCCGGGGTCATTTCATGCAGGCGCCAGTTCACCTGCGGATAACGCTCACGAAACAGGTGCAGGGCCTTGGGCAGCACGCCGACCATCACCGAACTGATCATGCCGATTTCCAGTTCGCCGAGTTGCCCGCGCCCGGTCTGGCGGGTCAGGTCCAGCGCCCGTTCCAGTTGTTCGAACACCAGCGGCGCCTGCTCCTTGAGCATCTGACCCGCTGCTGTCAGCTCGACCCGGTGATGACTGCGCTCGAACAGCGGCGTGCCCAACTCCTCCTCCAGCAGACGAATCTGCTGGCTCAGCGGCGGCTGGCAAATGTGCAACCGCTCCGCAGCCCGACCGAAATGCAACTCATCGGCCAAGGCCATGAAGTACCGCAGCAGGCGCAGGTCCATGGCGGCTTACCCCAGGCTCAGCGGTGTCGACCGTTGGCGCACGCCGGTCAACGCAAACAAAGCGTTGGCAATCGCGGGGGCCACCGACGGACTGCCCAACTCGCCGACGCCACCGGGTTTGCCCGGCTCGCCATCCAGCACCACGATATCGGTGGCCGGCATGTCCGACATCCGGGTCACGCGGTAGTCGTGGAAATTGCTCTGCACCACCCTGCCCTGTTGGATATCGAGGCGATCAAACAACGCATGGCCCAAGCCCCACATCAGTCCGCCGTAGATCTGCTCCTCGACCCCGCCCGGCGACACGGCCAGACCGCAGTCGACCACACACGTCAGTTTCTCGACTTTCGGTTTGCCATCGACCGTCGCGACCCGCGCCACCACGGCGATAAAACTGCTGTAACCCTGAAAGGTCGCAATGCCCAACGCAGTGCCGGGCGGTAACGGCTGGCCCCATCCGGCGCGTTCGGCAGCCTGTTTCAGCACCGCCACATGCCGTGGCCGCTCCTGCATGTTGGCCAGACGGAACGCCAGCGGATCCGCGCCTGCCGCATGGGCCAACTCGTCCATGAAACTCTCGACGGCAAACACATTGGGAATAAAGCTCACCGAGCGATACCAGCCGCTGGGCACCTGGCTTTCGTGCTTGACCCAGTTCAACTGCAGATGCGGCGGACGATAGGCGAAGTCCCACGCGGTGATCGCTTCGGTGGTGCTGTAATCCATGTGATCCGGGCGTTCGAAATAGCCCGGCTCCCACTGCTCCGGCGAGGCCGGTGACACCGCGTGCAGTTGCAGTGCGTTGAGTTTGCCTTGGGCATCCAGCGCACCTTTGACCCGGTGCAGCGTCGCCGGGTGATTGAACAGTGCGTGCATTTCGTCTTCGCGGCTGTTGAGCAACTTCACCGGCACGCCGGTCTGTTGCGCCAGATACGCCACCTCGAACAACCAGTATTTGGCTTCCCGCGCACCGAAGCTGCCGCCGGACACCAGCTCATTGATAGTGACCTTGTCCTTGGCGATGCCGCAGACTGTTTGCGCGGCTTCCAGCGCCGACGACGGCACCTGCACGCCGCCCCAATAGGTGATCGCGTTGTCCTTGACCTGTGCGGTGATGCAGATCGGTTCCAGCGGGTTCTGCACTTTGTACGGCATGTGGTAATCGGCTTCGATCAGCTGCGCCGCGTGCGACCATTGCGCGTCAACATCGCCATGCGTCATGGCTTTGATGGTCTGGCTTTTCGGGTCGGAAATAGCGGCCGCTTGCGCTTTGCCCAGTTCCGCGCTGTCGAAACCGGCCAGCGGCGAATCGCTCCATTTGATCTCAAGCAGCTTGCGTCCCTGCTGCGCCGCCCAGAACGTGTCGGCCAGCACCGCGACGCCTTCCAGGTTGCCACCGAGCACGTCCGGGCGCCCGGGGATTGCAAGCACCTGGCGCACGCCCGGTACCTGCAATGCCGCCGCCGAATCGACGCCGAGCACTTTCGCCCCGACTACTGGCGCGCGCTGAATCACCGCCACCAGCATCCCCGGCAACTGCACGTCGATGCTGTACTTGAAGCGCCCGCAGACCTTGGCCGTGGCATCGCGCTTGTGCCGCAGTTTGCCGATGTATTTGAACTGCGCCGGATCCTTCAGGGTGACGTGGGCCGGTGCCGGCAAATGCGCCGCCACGCCGACCAGTTCGCCGTAGCCGAGGCTGCGTTTGCTGGGCAAATGAACCACCCGACCTTCTTCGGTGCTGCAGCTGTCCGGGCTGACTTTCCATTGCTTCGCTGCTGCCGCAATCAACAGCGCCCGCGCCGTGGCCCCGGCCATGCGCAAGCGCTCGTATTCCAGCGACACACTGGTGCTGCCGCCGGTGGAAAAGACTTTCCAGACCGGGTGAATGTAGGTCTCGAAGAACGGATCTTCCGGGGTGATGACCTGCACGGTCATCGGGTTCACATCCAGCTCTTCGGCCACGCACGCGGCCAGCGCCGTTTGCGTGCCAGTGCCGGAATCGTGCTTGTGCACCACCAGTTTTACCGTGCCGTCGGGGAAGATCCGCACCCAGGCGTTAGGCTCGAATTCCGTGGCCGGCGCCAGGGTTCTCGAGTCGCTGGCGGCGCTACCGGACGGCAGGTACAGAGCAATCGCCAGGCCCGAAGCGACCGTCGCTGCCTGCTTGAGAAACACCCGGCGTGACGGTTCGAGCAAGGTGTCGTCGCGCAGGCTCATCAGGCCTCCTTCGGCGCATTCGCCGCACGTTTGATCGCTTTGTTGATCCGCCCGTAAGTGCCGCAACGGCAGATATTCCCCGACATCGCATTGCGGATCGAATCGTCAGTCACCGCCGCGCCGGTGTTGAGCAGCGCGGCGGCGGACATGATCTGCCCGGATTGACAGTAGCCGCATTGCGGCACATCTTCGGCGACCCAGGCCAGTTGCAGCGGATGATTCTCGCTCGGCGACAAGCCTTCGATGGTGGTGATGCTGTGGCCCGCGACGGCGGCCAGCGGCAACTGGCAGGAACGCACCGCGACACCGTCCAGATGCACGGTGCAGGCACCGCACAGGCCCATGCCGCAGCCGAATTTGGTGCCGGTGAGTTTCAGTTGATCACGCAGTACCCATAACAAGGGCATGGAGGGGGACGCTTCATCCAGCTCGCGTCGTTCGCCGTTAACCGTGAATGCGATCATTGTCAGGCTCCAAAAGAGCGGCCCGTCTTTGTGCGGGCCTGGTGACCGATTATTGGAACCCCGGGCAAACCGCGGCCAGCGACGATTTCTGCCAACCGCTGTAAGCAGGACTAACAACATGTACAAGCGATACCCGTCGGTGCAGTCCATGAGCGCGTTCATCCACGCGGCGCGCAGCGGCAGTTTTTCCAGTGCGGCGCGCAAGCTCGACCTGACGCACAGCGCGATCAGCCAGCAGATTCGCGCACTGGAAGATTTCATCGGTCAGCCGTTGTTCGTGCGTGAGGGCGGCGGCAGCAACCTCACCGATGCCGGGCAGTTGTTTGCCAGCGTGCTGGCGGACGGGCTGGCGCAGATCGACCGGGCCCTGTCCTCGGTGAAAAACCGCAGCGTGGCGCAACGCCTGACCCTGGACGTCGACAGTGAACTGGCGCAGAGCTGGCTCAATCCGCGCCTGCCGGAATTGCTCGACGGACTGCCGGATTACGAGGTGACGCTGCTGTCGATGCCGCGCAGTGATCGCAGCAGCTTCGAGCGGGTGGATCTGGCGTTGCGTTACGGCTATGGCGATTGGGATGACTGCGAGATGACACAGATCTGTGGCGATCGGGTGCTGGCGGTGGCTTCGCCGGCGTTGCTTGAGCGCTATGGTTTGCAGTTGCCGTTGAGCCCTGCGCAGATCCTTGAATTGCCGCTGTTGGGCTATACGCGACGCTCATGGATTCCGTGGCTGGATGCGGCCGGAATGCCCCCGGTGGAGCCAGCGGCGCGGGTGATTTTCGATAATGCGGCCAACCTGATTGCGGCTGCCGAAGCCGGGGTTGGCGCCGGGCTGGTGCGCGGTTTGCTTGCCGCCGATGCATTGCGCAGTGGGCGGCTGGTGGCGTTGAACGAGGCGCAGATTACTGCGCATTACAACCTCTACGCGGTGTGGCCGCATGGGCAGGCTGAGCGGGTGGCGCCGGTGGTTGAGGTGATCAGGCAGTTGGCTTTGCATACGCAACACTGACGCCTTCGCGAGCAGGCTCGCTCCCACAGTTTGACCGCATTTCTCCAGTTGGAATGCATTCCCCCTGTGGGAGCGAGCCTGCTCGCGAAGGGGTCGGCACAACCACCACAAAAACCCAAACCATATCGCCCAAGTATCACCACCGCGTCCAATTAATATTGTACGAACCCCTCCCCCCTTTCCAATACTCGCCCTCAGCAACCACCCACCCGGGCCGGATGCGAACAGGCGAGGGAATGCGCGAGACCTGCGCATAGAAATGGCCGATTGCCCGGGGCGTGGATGCCGAGAGCCGCAAGGCTCCCTTCCCCGCTATCAGGAGATCGACTTCAATGATCATCGATATCAGCTGCTATCCCACGGATCTCGTGGACCTCGCCTGGAGGCATGACGGTGACCCGTTCACCGGCGAGCGTCTGCTGGAGATGATGGATGGCCCGTACATGGTCAACGGCAAGCCTCGCCGGATCGACAAAGCCTTCATCCAGCCGCCGCAGGGCAACACCATTTACACCTGGACCGACGGCGAACTCTCGGGCCGTGAATCCATCGACGCCTACATGGCCTACACCCTGAAAATGGTGCAGACCTACCCGGATCGTTTCATCGGCTGCTTCGTCTACAACCCGCGCTGCGGTGTGGAAAACGGCGTCGAGGCGATCGAGCGCTACGTCAAGGAGCACGGTTTCAAGATGGTGCAGATGCAGGCCAACATGCACGCCTACCGGCCTGATCGTGCACTGGACTGGGTGCGCCCGTGCTTCGAGAAATGCGCCGAGCTGGGGATTCCGGTCAAGCTGCACACCGGCGACGGGCCGTACAGCATCCCCTCGGAGTGGGTGCCGATGATCAAGGAATTCCCCAACGTGAATTTCATCATGGCCCACTTCGGCGTGCAGACCGGCGGCGTCTACGTGTTCGAACCGATGCAATGGGCGATGGAGCTGCCCAACGTGTACTGCGAATCGGGCTGGTGCCTGCAATCGCGGATCGTCGAGTTCGCCAAGGTGCTGCCGACGCACAAGATCCTGTTCGGCACCGACACCCCGCCGAACGAACCGGGCATGTGGCTGCGCCTGCTCGAAGTGCTGTGCCACGAACCGCCGCAAGGCCTGAACCTCGACGAGGACACCCTCGAAGAGTATCTGGGCAACAACACCGCGCGGATGATCGGCCTCGAACCGACCCCGCCGCCGCGTTCCGTTTCCGAAGCAGAGGCGCAACTCAAGCGCCCCGTCACCACGCAACTGGCCAGGAGCTGAACCGATGATCATCGACACCCATCTGCACCCCACCAACCTGGTCGACGAGGCCTGGCGCCACACCGGCGAACCGTTCACCGGCGAGCGCATGCTCAAGCTGATGGACGGCCCGTACATCATCAACGGCAAGCCACGCCGCATCGATATGGGTTTTATCCAGCCGCCACCGGGCAACACCGGTTATCGCGACGGCAACCGCCGGGGCCGCGAAGGCGTGCGTGACTACATGTCGTACGTCGCCGAACTCTGTGTGAAGTACCCGGACCGCTTCATCGGCAACTTCAACTTCAACCCGCGCTGGGGCCCGGAAAACGGTGCGGCGGAGCTGGAATTCCACATCAAGGAATACGGCTTCAAGATGCTCAAGCTGCACGCCAACATGCACGGCTATCGCCCGGATCGGGCGCTGGACTGGCTGCGTCCGGCGATGAAAGTCTGCGCCAAGTACAACATCGTGGTGCTGATCCATACCGGCGACGGCCCGTACACCATTCCGACGATGTTCTACCCGATCATCCGCGAGTTCCCGATGGTCAATTTCATCATCGGCCACTTCGGCATCCAGACCGGCGGCAACTACTCGTTCGAGGCGTTCTGGATGGCGATGGACACGCCGAACGTGTACTGCGAATCCGGCTGGTGCTTCCAGTCACGGATCGTCGAATTCGCCAAGGAACTGCCGCGCAACAAGATCGTGTTCGGCACCGACTCGCCGCCAAACGAACCGGGCATGTGGCTGCGCGAGCTGGAGGTGTTGTGCTCACCGGCGCCGCAAGGTCTGGGCATCGATGAGGATCATCTGGAGGACTACCTGGGCAACAACATCGCGCGGTTGTGCGGAATCGAACCGACGCCACCGCCGAAGGATCTGGTTGAGGCCGATATTCGCCTGACGACCACGTACCTCTAGGCAACGCTGATTCCTGGGTAACGCTGATTCCTGGGGCACAAGGGAACCCTGTGGTGAGGGGATTTATCCCCGATGGGCTGCGCAGCGGCCCCAAAACCTGCAACCGCGGTGTATCAGGCAGACCGCGTTTATTGGTTTTAGGACTGCTTCGCAGCCCATCGGGGATAAATCCCCTCACCACAAAGGCCCTCGCCACAGGAATCGCCTCAGCACCTAAGTGAACAGTAGAGGCAACACAGCGACTTTACAGGCACGAAGATGAACCGGCGTTCCCTCGACCGGCAGGCCAACGGCTGCTCGATCGAACACCTTCTCACCCCTGCGTGCCTGCTTTTTACGAGGTGAAACCATGACCCGTTCGACGCTCGGCGATTCTCAGGATTTTCACGTGTTCACCGACGCCTATCGCCGAGAGTACCCGGACGATGTGCTGACCATCACCCAACCCGTTTCTGCCGATCAGGACGTCACCGCCCTGGTCGATGCCCTCGCCGCACAGGGCCGCGATCCGTTGCTGATCTGCGAAAACGTCGGCGGCCTCAAGGTGCCGGTGGCGACCAACCTGTTTGCCTCCCGCACCCGCATCGCCCGGTTGTTCGGCGTAACGCCTGCACAACTGCACGAAACCTTCCAGCGCCGCGCCAACCAGCCCATCGCCCCGCGCTACGTGGAAAGCGGCCCGGTGCTTGATGAAGTGTTCGAAGGCGAAGCCGTGGATCTGGCGCTGCTGCCGATGCTCAAGCACTTCGACAGCGATCGCGGGCCGTACATCACCAACGCGATCATCATCGCCGAGGACCCGCTGACCGGCATCGCCAACATGAGCTACCACCGCTCGATGCGCCACGCCCGCCAGTCCCTGGCGACCAGCCTGCACTCGCGCGGACATTTGTGGCGAATGCTGCAGACCGCTCGTGAACGCGGTGAAGAATTGCGCGTGGCGATGGTGGTCGGCGCGCATCCGCTGTTCATGCTCGCGGCGGCAGCGCGCTTGCCCTACGGCAGCGATGAACGTGCCGTCGCTGGCGGCTTGTTCGGTGCGCCGCTGGAACTGGTCAAGACCCCGCGCTACGGCATCGGCGTCCCGGCATACGCCGAGTTCGTTCTCGAGGGCGCCATTGACCCGACGGCCTACGCCGAGGAAGGCCCGTTCGGCGAGTTCAGCGGTTATTCCTCGGATCGTTCGACCAACAATGTGCTGCGCGTCGATACCCTGTTGCGGCGCAAGGATGCCTGGCTGGTAGACGTGATGGGTGGCCGCTACGCCGAACACCTGACCCTCGCCCGACTGCCCCGGGAGGCGGAGATGAGCGAGAAGCTCAAGGCACGTTTCCCTGCCGTCACCGCCGTGCACTACCCGAACTCCGGCACCCACTTTCATTGCTACGTGGCGCTGGATCAGAGCCGCGACGGCGAAGCGCGGCAGATCATGCTGGCCCTGCTCGGCTGGGATCCGTATCTGAAAAGCGTGATCGCGGTGGACAGCGATATCGACATCACTGACGACAGCCAGGTGTTGTGGGCGCTGGCCACGCATTTCCAGCCGCATCTGGACCTGTTCATGATCGACGGTTTGCCCGGCAGCCCGCTGGACCCGTCGTCCTCGGTCAACGGCACCACTTCGCGCATGGGTCTTGACGCCACCCGTGGCTCGGGCTTCGACGGGATCAAGGCGCAGCTTGCTCAGGACGTGCTCGAACGGGCACGGCAACGGCTCAAAGGGCTGGCGTTGTGAACCGCCAGCGGATGGTGGTCGGCATCAGCGGCGCGTCCGGTTTCGTCTACGGCATGCGTCTGCTGGAGTTGCTGGCCGAGCTGAACATCGAAAGCCACCTGATCATCAGCCGCGCCGCGCTGCTGACCATGGCCCACGAGACCGACTACAAACTGGCCGATGTCACTGCACTCGCCAGCCACTACCACCGCGCCGATGACGTCGCCGCCGGGATTGCCAGCGGTTCGTTTCGCTGCCTGGGCATGGTGGTCGCGCCGTGTTCGATGCGCACCCTGGCAGAGATCGCCACCGGCACGTCGTCCGGGCTGATCGGCCGCGCTGCCGACGTCACCCTCAAGGAACGCCGCACCTTGGTGCTGATGGCCCGCGAAACCCCGCTGACCCTCGCCCACCTGCGCAACATGACGGCCGTGACCGAGATGGGCGGGATCATCGCCCCACCGGTGCCGGCGTTCTACGCCCGGCCCGAAAGCCTGGCGCAGATGGTCGATCACAGTCTGGGCAGAGTGCTCGACCTGTTCGGCCTCGATGCCGGCGTTGCCCGCCGATGGAAAGAACACACAAATCCCAATGTGGAAATGAATACCTGTGGTGAGGGGATTCATCCCCGACCGACTGCGCAGCAGTCGCAAAACCTGTGAATGAGGTTTTCCTGACACAGCGCAATTGCAGATTTTGGGGCCGCTTCGCGACCCATCGGGGATAAATCCCCTCGCCACAAACGCCAATCAAAGGAGCTCCAGATGAACACCCCCTTCAACGCCCCAACCCGCAACACCAAAATCCCCGTGACCATCCTCACCGGTTTTCTCGGTGCCGGCAAAACCACCCTGCTCAATTACATCCTCAAGGAAAACCACGGACGCAAGATCGCCGTGATCGAAAACGAGTTCGGCGAGGTCGGCATCGACGGTGATCTGGTGCTCAGCTCGGAGACCGAAGAAATCTACGAAATGGTCAACGGCTGCGTGTGCTGCACCGCCGAAGTTCGTGAGGATCTGGTGCGCATCGTCCGCGAACTGGTGGCGCGCCCGGTACGCCTCGATCACATCCTGATCGAGACCAGCGGGCTGGCCGACCCGTACCCGGTGGCGCAAAGCTTTTTCATCAATGACCCGATTGCCGAGGACGTCGAACTCGATGCGATCGTGACCATGGTCGACGCCAAGCACATCGCCCAGCACCTGGAAGATCTGCAACTGGATGGCGTCGACAATCAGGCGGTGGATCAGATCGTCTGCGCCGATCGCATTGTCATCAACAAGGTCGATCTGGTCAGCCCTGAAGAGGTGGACATTCTGCGCGGCAAGATCCGTGGTTTGAACGCCACGGCGGATCTGGTGACCTCCACTCATGCGCAGATCGACCTGACGAAAATCCTCGGCATCGGCGCCTTCGAATGCACGCAGAAGCTCATGGAAATCGGCGCTGAACCTGAGCATCACGACCATGAACACCACCATGATGAGCCCGACCACGAACACGACCCGAGCGTGTCATCGGTGGGCATCTCCGTGGACGGTGCGGTCAACCTGATGGCGTTCCACCGCTGGATCAGCGAACTGCGCTCGTCCCAGGCCGACAACCTCTATCGCATGAAAGGCGTGCTGGCCGTGGCCAACGAAGACCAGCGCTACGTGCTGCAAGGCGTGCACAGCCTGGTGGAGTTCCGCGCCTCGACCGCCTGGGGCACGGAGCCCCGCTCGAGCAAGATCGTGTTCATCGGCCGTGACCTGGACCGCGCGGCGCTGAACCAGGGCTTTGCCGCCTGCCTCGCAGGCTGAACAAGGCATCGGAGCCGGTGGATGGCGGCTTCGGGCACGAATGACTGGAACGATCAATTGGCGGTGACCCGGTACCTGTGGCGAGGGAGCTTGCTCCCGCTGGGTCGCGAAGCGGCCCCTGAAAGCATGGGCCTGCTGCGCAGTCCAGCGGGAGCAAGCTCCCTCGCCACAAGTGTCTCATTACGGCATCAGGCAATTGATCGGCATCAGACGAATACCCCTCTCTACCGCATAAAAACAGCCAGAGGTGATTCCCCATGTCGTCAGCCACTCCTTCCTCCACCGTGCACCCCGTCGACCGCGTTTTGCCGGTGCGACAGATGCTCACCCTCGGCCTGCAGCACATGGCCGTCTCGTACATCGGCGCCATCGCCGTGCCGTTGATCGTTGCCAGCGCCCTGAAAATGTCCCACGCCGATACCGTGGTGCTGATCAGCACCACGCTGTTCTGCTCGGGCATCGCCACCCTGTTGCAGACCGTCGGTTTCTGGAAATTCGGCGTGCGCCTGCCGATCCTGCAAGGTGTGGCGTTCAGCAGCGTCGGCCCGGTAATCGCCATCGGCAGCAACCCCGAAGTGGGCTTCCCCGGGGTCTGCGGCGCGGTGATCGGTGCCGGGATTTTCACCCTGCTGATGGCGCCGTTCGTGGGCCGATTACGGCGGTTTTTCCCGCCGGTGGTGACCGGTTGCATCGTCACCGTGATCGGTCTGCAGCTGTTCCCGATTGCCTATGAATGGGTCGGTGGCGGACGCAATGCGAGCAACTTCGGCGCGCCGGCCTTTCTCGCGGTGGCGGTGGTGGTGCTGCTGACCATTCTGCTGGTCAATCGCTATGGCAGCCCGCTGCTGCGCAACATGGCGGTGCTGGTGGGTATGTTGGTCGGCGCCGGTCTGGCCTACGGTCTGGGCATGGGCAATTTCCACAGTGTTGAAGAGGTGCCGTGGCTGACCGTGCCCTACCCGTTCTACTTCGGCCTGCCGACGTTCAGCCTGATCCCCATCGCGACCATGGTGGTGGTGATGATCGTGCAGATGGTCGAGTCGATGGGGCTGTTCGTGGCCATCGGCGACATCGTCGACAAACCGGTGGAAGACCAGCAGGTGATCAACGGCCTGCGCGCCAATGGCCTGGCCAGCACCATCGCCGGAATGTTCGCCGCATTCCCGTTTATCGCCTTCATGGAGAACGTCGGTCTGGTGATCCTGACCGGCGTGCGCAGCCGTTGGGTGGTCGCCGTCAGTGGCCTGCTGATGTGTTCGATTGCGCTGGTGCCCAAGGCCGGGGCGATCATCGCCTCGATGCCGACGGCGGCGCTGGGCGGTGCCGGCATTGCCATGTTCGGCGTGGTCGCGGCGGCGGGCATCCAGACCCTGGCCAAGGTCGACTATGAACGCAATCGCTACAACGTGTTGATCGTCGGTTTCACCATCGCCGCCGCGCTGGTACCGGTGCTCGCGCCGACTCTGTTCAAACAACTGCCCGAGTGGTCACAGCCGTTCCTGCACAGCAGCGTGGTCATCGCCTGCCTGGTGTCGGTGCTGCTCAACGCGGCGCTCAACGGCGTCAGCGTGCCAGACACCACACCCGGCAAATCCGCCTCGCACATTCTCTGACTGGAGCCTGCCATGACTCAACTTCAAAACATCCTGATCAAAAACCCGCTCGCGGTGATGACCGGCCTGCGCGGCCCGCGTGCCCGGGCCGGCGCGGTGGACATTCGCGTGATCAACGGACGCATCGCCGAAATGGCCGCCGACCTTGAGCCACACCCCGGCGAACGGGTGATCGATGCGCGCAACAGCGTGGTCTATCCGGGCTGGATCAACACCCACCATCACCTGTTCCAGAACCTGCTCAAAGCCGTGCCCGAAGGTTTGAATCAGGATCTGCAAGGCTGGCTGGCGAGCGTGCCCTACCCACGCTTGAACCGTTTTACCCCGCAACTGGCGCGGATCGCCGCCCGTCTGGGCATGGTCGAGTTGCTGCTGTCCGGGGTGACGACCTGCGCCGATCATCACTATCTCTATCACGCCCACGGCACAACCGAGACCGGGGATCTGCTGTTCGATCTGGCCGACGAATTCGGCCTGCGCTTTGTGCTGTGTCGCGGTGGCGCACTGGAGTCCGCCAGCGCCCACCCGGGCTTCTCGAAAACCGCGCTGCAACCGGAAAGCCTCGAGCAAATGGTCGGCGATATCGAGCGGCTGAAATCGCGGTATCACCAGGACACCCCGGATGCCCTGCGCCGAGTGGTCGTCGCGCCCACCACGCCGACCTTTTCGCTGCCGCCGACCCTGCTGCGCGAACTGGCACACACCGCACGCGGCCTCGGTTTGCGCCTGCACACACACCTGTCGGAAACCCAGAACTATGTGAATTTCTGCCGCGACAAGTACAACTGCCTGCCGGTGGAATTCGTCGCCGAACACGAATGGCTCGGCCCCGACGTCTGGTTCGCCCACGCCGTGCACCTGCAACCGGGGGAAATCCGCATGCTCGCCCAGACCGGCAGCGGCGTCTCGCACTGCCCGGTAAGCAATGCGCGCCTGGGCAGTGGCGTCGCGCCGGTGCCGCAAATGGTTGAGGCCGGCGTACCAATCTCCCTCGGCGTCGACGGCGTCGCGTCCAACGAATCCGGAAGCATGGTCGGCGAAGCCAACACCGCATGGCTGATCCACCGCGCCGAACAAGGCGCCTCGGCGACCACCGCCGAAGACGTGATCCATTGGGGCACAGCGGGCGGCGCCCAGGTATTGGGACTGGGCGCGGTCGGTACACTGCAAGTCGGGCAAGCGGCAGATCTGGTGATCTACAGCCTCGACCATCCCCGCTTCTTCGGCTTCCACGATTGCGCGGTTGCACCCGTCGTCGCGGGGGAACCGATCACGGTGAAATACAGTTTGGTGGGCGGCCGGATCGTGGTCGATAACGGCGTGATTCCGGGGCTGGATATCGAACGGATGCGCGCCGAGGCATGGGAAGGTGTGCAGGCGATGATGAATATCGAGGACTGATCCCGGATCCCACACGCAACGCAAAACCCTGTGGGAGCTGGCTTGCCAGCGATGGCGGGCTGTCAGTCAATGCAGCAGAGACTGACCCACTGCTATCGCTGGCAAGCCAGCTCCCACAAAACATTGAGTCATTCGCGGATTCGGGGTTTGTCGACTAACGTTATTCCCTCATCGGATTGAGCCCCTGCCAGCTACACCGGGCTCTTGATCAAGGAGAGACTGATGACGTCGCGTCGCAACATCGAACAGACTTATCGCACCTGGTCCAGCCCGATTCTGCTGGAGCTGAAAAAGCGTGAACACCAAATGGCGCCGGTCGAGCGTCAGGCACTGGAGAATGTTTTGGTCGAACGAAGGTTGCTGGATGTCGGCAACCCCAACGGCCCTGACCGACGTCAGGGCACTGCAAGTAAAAATGACCGGCCCGGTTGATCAAACCAAGTCGTTCCTGCAGGTGACCACTAAAAGATCGCAGCCTTCGGCAGCTCCTACAGGTTGAATGCGATCCAACTGTAGGAGCTGCCGCAGGCTCGGGCCGCGATCGGACGATCTTTTGATCTTCAGGCCGCGCGCTGCCCCTCCGCCACCATCGCCGAAGCCGCGAGCATCGCCCGCAACAACACCGCACACCCGGCCGCCAGATCATCCGGCGCGGCATTCTCGATTTCGTTGTGGCTGATGCCGCCTTCGCACGGCACGAAGATCATTCCGGCCGGGCCGAGTTCGGCGAGGAAGATCGCGTCGTGGCCGGCGCCGCTGACGATGTCCATGTGTGACAAACCCAGGCCTTTCGCCGCGCCGCGCACGGCTTCGACGCAGCCCTTTTCGAAGTACAGCGGCGGGAAGTCGGCGGTCGGGGTCAGTTCATAGGTCAGGCCGTGTTCTTCGCAGGTCGCGTCGATGACCTGCTTCACTTCGGCAATCATGGAATCGAGGCGCTCGGGCTGCAGATGGCGGAAGTCGAGGGTCATGCGCACTTCGCCAGGGATGACGTTACGCGAGCCGGGATAGGCTTGCAGGCAACCGACGGTGCCGCAAGCGTGGGGTTGGTGGCCGAGGGCGGCGCGGTTGACCGCACCAACGATGACCGAGGCGCCGACCAGGGCGTCCTTGCGCAGGTGCATCGGCGTTGGCCCGGCGTGCGCTTCGACGCCGCGCAGTTTCAGGTCGAACCACTTCTGCCCGAGGGCGCCGAGTACCACGCCGATGGTTTTCTGCTCGTCTTCGAGGATCGGGCCTTGCTCGATGTGTGCTTCAAAATAGGCGCCAACCTTGTGCCCGCTGACTTTGCGTGACCCCGCGTAACCAATGGCGTTGAGCGCTTCGCCAACCGTGACGCCGTCGGCATCGACCTTGGCCAGGGTTTCTTCGAGGGTGAATTTCTCGGCGAACACGCCGGAACCCATCATGCACGGAGCAAAGCGCGAGCCTTCTTCGTTGGTCCAGACCACCACTTCCAGCGGTGCTTCGGTTTCCACGCCGAGGTCATTGAGGGTACGCAGCACCTCGACGCCGGCGAGCACGCCGAAGCAGCCGTCGAATTTGCCGCCGGTAGGTTGGGTGTCGATGTGGCTACCGGTCATCACCGGCGGCAGGTTCGGATTACGCCCCGGGCGGCGGGCGAAGATGTTGCCGACTGCATCCACTGTGACGCTGCATCCGGCGTCCTTGCACCACTGCACGAACAGGTCACGGGCCTGGCGATCGAGGTCGGTCAGGGCCAGACGACAGACCCCGCCCTTGACCGTGGCACCGAGCTTGGCCAGTTCCATGAGCGAGGCCCAGAGGCGGTCGCGGTTGATGTGCTGATGGGTGGATTGCAGAACGTCTACGGCTGCGTTCATGTTGATCTCCTCAGGCAGTTTCTTAGGATATTTCTTTGGTGTTTTCCAGGCCGCCATCGCTGGCAAGCCAGCTCCCACAGGTTTTGAGTGAACTCATGGTTTGTGTACGACTTGATCCTTGTGGGAGCTGGCTTGCCAGCGATGAGGCCCTCCCTCACACCGGTGATTTCACGACCGAAGGCTGCGCCCGCATCACGCACAACCCGTAATAAATCACCCCGCCCAGCGCCGAGCCGGTAAACCAGCCGTAGCTGTAAAACCAGCTGAACGCATCGCTACCCAGCGACAGCAGGGTCAGCACCACGGGCACGCCAAACGCGGCAAACCCGGCCCAGTTCCACGCCGGATACACGTCATCGCGGTACAGCCCGGCCAGGTCCAGTTGCTGTTTCTTGATCAGGAAATAGTCCACCACCATGATCCCGGCGATTGGTCCGAGCAGGCTCGAATAGCCCAGCAGCCAGTTGGAATACACGGTTTCCAGGCTGACATCGGAGACGATCAACCCGAGCTTTTTCAGCAGCTCGTGGGCCATCAGCGCCAGCCCGACGAAGCCGGTGAGCAACACCGCTTTGGTACGGTTGATCACCTTGGGCGCGATGTTCTGGAAGTCGTTGGTTGGCGAAACAATGTTCGCCGCCGTGTTGGTCGACAGCGTGGCGATGATGATCAGCGCCATGGCCACCGCCACCCACAGCGGGCTCTGGATATGGCCGATCAGGCTGACCGGATCCGATACCGTGACACCCACCAGCTTCACCGACGCAGCAGTCATCACCACCCCCAGCGAGGCGAAGAGGAACATGGTCAGCGGCAGACCGAAAATCTGCCCGAGTATCTGGTCCTTCTGGCTCTTGGCGTAGCGGCTGAAGTCAGGAATGTTCAGCGACAACGTGGCCCAGAAGCCAACCATCGCTGTTAGCCCGGCGGCGAAGTAACTGACCACGCTCGCGCCTTCCGGGCGTTTCGGTGGAATCGCCAGCAGCTCGCTCATCGACACATTGGGCATGGCCCACATCAGCAAGCCAATGCCGACCGCCACCAACAGCGGTGCGGACAGGGTTTCCAGCCACTTGATCGACTCGGCACCACGGATCACCACCCACAGGTTCAGCGACCAGAAGATCATGAAGCCGATCACCTCCCCCGTTCCGCCGAGGGATTTCCAGCCGTCGAAGATCGAGCCAAGAAACAGGTGAATCGCCAGCCCGCCAAACATCGTTTGAATCCCGAACCAGCCACACGCCACCAGCGCACGAATCAGGCACGGCACGTTGGAGCCGAGCACGCCGAATGACGAACGCAGCAGCACCGGGAATGGAATGCCGTACTTGGTGCCGGGGAAAGCATTGAGGGTCAGCGGGATCAGCACGATGACGTTGGCCAGCAGAATCGCCATCAGCGCTTCGCCGACAGTCAGGCCGAAGTAAGCGGTGAGCACGCCGCCGAGGGTGTAAGTCGGCACGCACACCGACATGCCGACCCACAGCGCGGTGATGTGCCATTTGTTCCAGGTGCGTTCGCGCACCTTGGTCGGTGCCATATCGTGGTTGTAACGGGGACTGTCGAGGACGTCGCTGCCGGCTTCGAGTTCGAACAAGCCGTCGCGCTCGGTCACTTGCGATCTGTTCTGTTGCATGGCCGCTCCACTGTTCTTCTGATTATTTTTTTGCTCATCAGGCGGCTGCACACCAGGGTGCGAGCCGGACGATGGCCGGAGGAACTGACAACTTTCTTGCACCGGCCATGGTGTCAGCGGCGGCATCAATAAACGTGCCGGGTACTCCGTCTGACGCTCAGGCGGTGCTACAAACGCATTGCAACTTTCTGATAATTCACGCTTTTAATTATTCACCGGAGGAGTCCGCGAAAACCTGTCTGCACGCTCAGGCTAAACGTTTGCCAAGTTGTCCGAACTGTCAGGACTCAATCTGGTGCACTGCACTTTTTTTCATTACAGGCGATTAACCGCAGCTCAACTTCAAGCAGCTGATTTCACATAGGAAATCTTGCTCATATTTCCATCCTGTCAAGTGCGTCAAAATGGTGAACAGCCTCACCATTTTGGTGATTCATATTTTTTATCGTTATTTTTCAACAACTTAAAACAGATATAAGCTTATAAAAAATAATCTTGATCAATTGCATAACTGCGACTAGCTTCTATTCCTGACAGCACTGACAGGAATATACCGATCAGCGTTGAACACCAATAAAACATTGAGAACCGGCACAAGTCGGTCATGCCTGCGAGGAACTCGGAATGTCTCTGTTGATCCGTGGCGCCACCGTTGTTACCCATGATGAAAGTTATCGCGCCGACGTCTATTGCGCCGACGGCGTGATCAAAGCCATTGGTCAAAACCTGGATACTCCCGCCGGTGCCGAAGTGCTCGACGGCAGCGGCCAATTCCTGATGCCCGGCGGCATCGATCCACACACCCACATGCAATTGCCCTTCATGGGCACCGTGGCCAGTGAAGACTTCTACAGCGGCACTGCCGCAGGTCTGGCTGGCGGGACCACCTCGATCATCGACTTCGTGATTCCCAATCCGCAGCAGTCGTTGATGGAAGCGTTTCATCAGTGGCGTGGCTGGGCCGAAAAGTCCGCCTCGGACTACGGCTTTCACGTCGCGATCACCTGGTGGAGCGAGCAGGTGCGCGAGGAAATGGCCGAGCTGGTCAGCCATCACGGGATCAACAGCTTCAAGCATTTCATGGCCTACAAGAACGCGATCATGGCCGCCGACGACACGCTGGTGGCGAGTTTCGAGCGCTGCCTGGAACTCGGCGCGGTGCCGACCGTGCATGCGGAAAACGGCGAGCTGGTCTATCACCTGCAACGCAAGTTGATGGCCCAGGGCATCACCGGGCCAGAGGCGCATCCATTGTCACGGCCATCGCAGGTGGAAGGCGAAGCGGCGAGCCGGGCGATCCGTATTGCCGAGACCATCGGCACGCCGCTGTACCTGGTACACGTGTCGACCAAGGAAGCGCTGGACGAAATCACTTATGCCCGCAGCAAGGGCCAACCGGTGTACGGCGAAGTGCTGGCCGGGCATCTGCTGCTCGACGACAGCGTCTACCAGCACCCGGACTGGCAGACCGCCGCCGGTTATGTGATGAGCCCGCCGTTCCGCCCGCGCGGGCATCAGGAGGCCCTTTGGCATGGCCTGCAGAGCGGTAATCTGCACACCACCGCCACTGACCACTGCTGCTTCTGCGCCGAGCAAAAAGCCGCCGGGCGCGACGACTTCAGCAAGATCCCCAACGGCACCGCCGGCATCGAAGACCGCATGGCGGTGTTGTGGGATGAAGGGGTCAACAGCGGCCGTTTGTCGATGCAGGACTTCGTCGCCCTCACCTCCACCAATACCGCAAAAATCTTCAACCTCTATCCGCGCAAAGGCGCGATTCGCGTCGGCGCCGACGCCGACCTGGTGCTGTGGGACCCGCAAGGCACTCGCACCATTTCCGCCAAGACCCACCACCAGCAGGTGGACTTCAACATCTTCGAAGGCAAGACCGTGCGCGGCGTGCCGAGTCATACCGTCAGCCAGGGCAAAGTGGTCTGGGCCGACGGCGATCTGCGCGCCGAGCGCGGCGCCGGGCGGTACATCGAACGGCCGGCGTATCCGGCGGTGTTTGATTTGCTGAGCAAGCGGGCTGAGATGCATAAGCCGACGGCTGTGAAACGCTGAAATCCAGGCCTTCGGCCTTCGCGAGCAAGCTCGCTCCCACATTTGAAATGCATTCCCCCTGTAGGAGCTGCCGAAGGCTGCGATCTTTTGATCTTGATCTTTAACACCAAAATCAAAAGATCGCAGCCTTCGGCAGCTCCTACAGGGAATTGGCCAATGCCCGATAGAGGCAGTTACCGTGAGGCAAAAAACCGTGATCGAGACCCTGAACCATCTCCCGCACCCGCACGAAAGTGCGGCCGCCCTCGCCGGCCATTTCACTGATCTGGCGCCACCGCTCAACGCCCGGCAGGCGCATCTGGAAGCCTCGCGCTGCCTGTATTGCTACGACGCGCCGTGCGTCAACGCTTGCCCCAGCGAGATCGATATTCCGTCGTTCATCCGTAACATCCATCAGGACAACGTGCCCGGCGCGGCACAGAAAATCCTTTCGGCGAACATTCTCGGCGGCAGTTGTGCGCGGGTCTGCCCGACGGAAATCCTCTGCCAGCAAGCCTGCGTGCGCAACAACGCCCAGGAATGTGCGCCGGTGCTGATCGGCCTGCTGCAACGCTACGCCGTGGACAACGCGAATTTCACCGAGCACCCGTTCCAGCGTGCGGCGAGCACCGGCAAGCGCATCGCCGTGGTTGGCGCCGGGCCAGCGGGTTTGTCCTGTGCCCACCGCAGTGCTATGCATGGCCACGACGTGGTGATTTTCGAAGCACGGGAAAAGGCTGGCGGCCTCAATGAATACGGGATCGCCAAATACAAACTGGTCGACGACTACGCGCAAAAGGAACTGGATTTCCTTCTGCAGATCGGCGGTATCGAAATCCGTCACGGACAGAAACTCGGCGAGAATCTGACCCTCAGCGAGCTGCATCAGCAGTTCGACGCGGTGTTCCTCGGCCTCGGCCTGAATGCCAGCAAACAGCTCGGCCTGCCCCACGAAGACGCGCCCGGCCTGCTCGCCGCCACTGACTACATCCGCGAACTGCGCCAGGCCGATGACCTGACGCAACTGCCACTGGCCGAACGCTGCATCGTCCTCGGCGCCGGCAACACGGCGATTGACATGGCCGTGCAAATGGCCCGTCTCGGAGCGCGTGACGTGAATCTGGTGTATCGCCGGGGCGCGGCGGACATGGGTGCCACCGGTCACGAACAAGACATCGCCAAGGCCAATCAGGTACGCCTGCTGACCTGGGCGCAACCGGAGGAAGTGCTGCTCGATGCGCAAGGCAAGGTGCGCGGCATGCGTTTTGCCCGAACCGATCTGGTCGACGGTCGCCTGCAAACCACGGGCGAAACTTTCGAACTGGCCGCCGACGCGATCTTCAAAGCCATCGGCCAGGCCTTCGACAGCAGCGCCCTCGCCGACCCGCTGGCGCGCGAACTCAAGCGTCAGGGCGAACGGATTCAGGTCGACGACAACCTGCGCACCAGCATTCCCGGCGTGTATGCCGGCGGCGACTGCACCAGTCTCGATCAAGACCTCACCGTGCAAGCCGTACAGCACGGCAAACGCGCCGCCGAGGCGATCAACGCGCAACTGATGCTCAACGTGGAGGCTGCATAAATGGCCGATCTCTCGATAGTCTTCGCCGGCATCAAAGCGCCCAATCCGTTCTGGCTGGCCTCCGCGCCGCCGACCGACAAGGCCTACAATGTGGTCCGCGCCTTCGAGGCCGGCTGGGGTGGCGTGGTCTGGAAAACCCTCGGCGAGGACCCGGCAGCGGTCAACGTCTCGTCGCGCTACTCGGCACACTACGGCAACAACCGTGAAGTGCTGGGCATCAACAACATCGAACTGATCACCGACCGCTCGCTGGAGATCAACCTGCGCGAGATCACCCAGGTGAAAAAGGACTGGCCGGATCGTGCGCTGATCGTCTCGCTGATGGTGCCGTGCGTGGAGGAGTCGTGGAAACACATCCTGCCACTGGTGGAGGCCACCGGCGCTGACGGCATCGAGCTGAATTTCGGTTGCCCGCACGGCATGCCCGAACGCGGCATGGGCGCGGCGGTGGGTCAGGTGCCGGAATACGTCGAGCAGGTGACGCGCTGGTGCAAGACCTATTGCTCGTTGCCGGTGATCGTCAAGCTGACGCCGAACATCACTGACATCCGCGTTGCCGCTCGCGCGGCCCATCGCGGTGGCGCCGATGCGGTGTCGCTGATCAACACCATCAACTCGATTACCAGCGTCGATCTGGAGCATATGGTCGCCCTGCCCACCGTCGGCAGCAAAAGCACCCACGGCGGTTATTGCGGCTCAGCGGTCAAACCGATTGCGCTGAACATGGTCGCCGAGATCGCCCGTGATCCGCAGACTCAAGGCCTGCCGATCTGCGGCATTGGTGGTATCGGCAGTTGGCGTGACGCGGCGGAGTTCATGGCGCTGGGCAGCGGCGCGGTGCAGGTGTGCACGGCGGCGATGCTGCATGGCTTCCGGATTGTCGAGGAGATGAAGGACGGGCTGTCGCGCTGGATGGACAGTCAGGGTTACGCCAACATCGCCGAGTTTTCCGGGCGTGCGGTGGGCAACACCACTGACTGGAAATACCTCGACATCAACTATCAGGTCATTGCCAGGATTGATCAGGACGCGTGCATCGGTTGCGGGCGTTGCCACATTGCTTGCGAGGACACGTCACACCAGGCGATCAGCAGCCTCAAGCAGGCCGACGGCACGCATAAATATGAAGTGATCGATGAGGAGTGTGTCGGCTGCAACCTGTGCCAGATCACCTGCCCGGTAGCGGACTGCATCGAGATGGTGCCGATGGAAACGGGCAAGCCGTTTCTGGACTGGAATCATGATCCGCGCAATCCCTATCATGTCGCGGTCTGATTCTTAAGATCAAAAGATCGCAGCCTGCGGCAGCTCCTACACCGATNTGTAGGAGCTGCCGCAGGCTGCGATCTTTTGATTTATGGCTCCAATCCGATCCCCCGCAAAATCACACTGGTCACCGTCTGCACCGCCCGCTCGAACTGCATGTCCGACAGCGGCTGGTGCTCGTTCAGAATATTCACCTGATGATCGAAGTCGGCGTAGTGCTGGGTCGAGGCCCAGATCATGTACAGCAGGCTCGACGGCTCCACCGGCAGAATCCGCTGGTCCTCCACCCACTGGCGGATCTTCGCCTCCTTCATCTTTGCCCAGTCGTACAGGCTGACGTCCAGCGCCTCGCCCAGAGTCGGCGCCCCGTGGATGATCTCGTTGGCCCAGACTTTCGAACCATAAGGCCGGCTGCGCGAGTGGTTCATCTTGGCGCGGATGTAGCTGCTGAGCACCACCCGTGGATCGTCGAACATCTCAAAGCACAGCGCGTCCTGCTTCCACACCTCCAGCAGATCGAACAGTACCGCGCTGTACAGTTCGCTCTTGGTGGAAAAGTAGTAATGCAGGTTGGAGCGCGGCAGTTGCACTTCGGCGGCGATGTCGGCCATGGCGGTGCCGCCGAAGCCTTTTTCGGCGAAGACTTTTTCCGCCGCCAACAGGATTTTCTCGACGTTACTGCGACGAATCTCGATCTTGTGATTGCCCATGAGGGCTCCCTGACAACGACGTTGTTGAAGACTAGCATCCGCTCCGGCCTCGGGGCGACCGCTGCAAACAAAACTTCGTATGAAGGTCGGCGCATGGCTAAACTGGCGTTTCTTTGTCCTGCCCCAGAGGTACCCGCGATGCTGTTCAAGAACGTCCTGACCACCACTGCCCTGCTCGCTTCGCTGTTCGCCGCATCTTCGGTTTTCGCCCACGCCCACCTGAAAAGTGCCACCCCGGCCGCCGACAGTACCGTCGCCGCTCCAGCCCATCTGCGCCTGACCTTTTCCGAAGGCGTCGAGGCCAACTTCACCAAAGTCAGCCTGACCCACGACGGCGCCCCGGTCGCGATCAAACCGCTGACCACCGAAGGCGACAAGAAAACCCTGATCGTCACCCCCGCCGCACCACTCAGTGCCGGTGAATACAAAGTCGAATGGCACGCGGTGTCGGTCGACACACACAAGAGCGAAGGCGCCTACCAGTTCAAGGTCGGCCAGTAATTCATGAGTGAAGCGCTGGTGCTGTGCCGTTTTGTGCATTTCAGCGCGGTGTTGATGCTGTTCGGCGCCTGGCTGTTTCGGCCACTGCTGCTCAAGGCGCCAGTGCCGACACTGGATCGGCATCTGGCGCGACTGGCGCGCTGGCTGACGGCAATTGCGCTGGTCAGCGGTGTCACCTGGGCGCTGCTGATCACCGCGAGCATGGCCGGTTCGGCGGCGGCCGCGTTTGACCCGGACACGATTGGCCTGGTGCTGGGCAATACGTTTTTCGGTCAGGTCTGGCGTTGGCATCTGCTGATCAACGCGCTGTTGCTGGCGTTGCTGTTTACGCCGTGGCGATCGAGCCTGCCGCTGCGTCTGGGCTTGAGCGCGCTGCTCCTGGCGACCCTGGCGCCGGTCGGGCACGGCGCGATGCTCGACGGCCTCAGCGGGCAACTGCTGATCCTCAACCAGATCGTTCACCTGACCTGCGTCGCCGCATGGCTCGGCGGTCTGTTGCTGCTGGTATTGATCCTGCGCCAACCCGGCGAAACGATGAGCCGGATCCTGCAACGCTTCAGCGGTGTCGGTTATGCCATCGTCGGCGGGCTGCTGATCACCGGCCTGATCAACGTGCGCGTGCTGACCGGGCAATGGTGGCCGACGCCGCTGTTCAGTGGCTTTGCCCTGATCCTGCTGATCAAGGCGTTGCTGGTGCTGGGCATGCTCGCGCTGGCGCTGTTCAATCGCTTGCGGATTGATGATTGCGAACAGCGGATGGGCGTGCTCAAGCGCAGTGTGCTGCTGGAGTGGTTATTGGGGATGGGTGCCGTTGCTGCGGTCTCCCTTCTCGGCACCCTGCCGCCGATGATTGCAGCCTGAAAAGCAAAAGATCGCAGCCTTCGGCAGCTCCTTGTATCTCGACTATCGCTCCGTCAGGAGCGATAGTTCTCGACTGATCATCGAGGGAGGGACTTGGAAGCCGTGCAGCTCCTTAGGCTTTTTGCCTGTGATGTAGATCGTGCTCCAGCCCTCCACACTCACTCATATAGTTCGAACGGTATCTTGGGCCCGTCTCTGGCGAGAGCTCGCATTCGCAAGGTTGGACAGAGTGCAGTGATGATCGAAAACAGATCAATGGAGAGACACTCATGTCCAGTTTCGTCGGTGTCGATATCGCTAAAAACACCTTTGATATCGCCACGCACTTGCCAAACGGTAAGCACAAAACCAAGGCCAAGCTGCCTAATGACGCGAAGGGTTTCAAAGAGTTTGAAGCTTGGTTGAACAAGCAGGTCGAGCCCACAGC
>NZ_JBQEPG010000046.1:0-28189 GCF_052045635.1 Pseudomonas sp. 22189 | reverse complement strand
ACCACTTGCGCTTCCGATCTCTCGTTAGCGGGAGGCGAATTCTACAGCGTTACACGCTGCTGTCAACACCTCTTTTTCTCCGCTTTCGACCGAGAAGATCGAACCGTCCAAAGAGCCAAACATCACCGCTCTTTCAACTCCTTCCAGACTTCGATGAACTGAAGCAAGCCGCTATCGAAAACCGCGCAACTCATTGAATCTCAAGGAGTTTTCCGTTTCGACTGCGCCGGAAGTGGGGCGAATTATAGACTTCTAAAATTCGCCGTCAACCCTTATTTCAAACTTTATTCAGATTTCAGCGTGATGCGCGCAAACGCCTTCTTGCCCGCCTGACAGACGTGAGTCGCACCCAGTACATATATAAAGGAGCGATCAACCACCTCACCGTCAACACGCACACCACCGGAAGCCAACAGATCGCGCGCCGCCGCCGAGTTCTTCACCAGGCCTGCTTTATTAAGGACGGCGGCAATTGGCATATCCTCAGCAGAGGCCAGCTCGATCTCCGGCAGATCATCCGGCAACTCACCATCCTTCATACGGTTACCTGCAGCCCGATGAGCATTGGCCGCAGCCTCCTCACCGTGGAAACGCGCAACAATCTCTTCCGCCAGCTTGATCTTGATGTCGCGCGGGTTGGCCCCCGCCTCCACATCTGCACGCAAGGCATTGATCTCATCCATCGAACGGAAGCTGAGCAGCTCAAAGTAACGCCACATCAGCGCATCCGGAATCGAAACCAGCTTGCCGTACATGACACCTGGCGCCTCCTGGATACCGACGTAATTGCCCAACGACTTGGACATCTTCTTCACGCCATCCAGCCCCTCGAGCAACGGCATGGTCAGAATGCATTGAGCTTCCTGGCCATATCCACGCTGCAGCTCACGCCCCATCAGCAGGTTGAACTTCTGATCGGTACCGCCCAGCTCGACATCCGCGCGCAGAGCAACCGAGTCATAACCCTGAACCAGCGGATAGAGGAACTCATGAATAGCGATCGGCTGATTGGTGGTGTAACGCTTGTCGAAGTCATCACGCTCCAGCATACGCGCGACAGTGTATTGCGAAGTCAGACGAATGAAGTCCGCCGGCCCCATCTGATCCATCCAGGTGGAGTTGAATGCAACTTCGGTTTTCGCCGGATCAAGAATCTTGAACACTTGAGTCTTGTACGTTTCGGCGTTTTCCAGAACCTGCTCGCGAGTCAAAGGAGGACGAGTCGCACTCTTGCCGCTTGGATCACCGATCATTCCGGTGAAGTCACCAATAAGGAAGATCACTTGATGCCCCAATTCCTGGAACTGGCGCAGCTTATTAATAAGCACGGTGTGACCCAAGTGCAGATCCGGGGCGGTTGGATCGAAACCAGCCTTGATACGCAGCGGCTGGCCGCGCTTGAGCTTCTCGATCAGCTCGGACTCGACCAATAGTTCTTCCGCACCACGTTTAATCAGCGCTAGCTGCTCTTCAACCGACTTCATAACAGACCCGCAAGGCTCAGATTCAAAGGGAACCAACCATACAAGATCGTGCACCAATTACAAGTTTTGCCCGGCGCACGGACACCAATCTGCAGACAGGGTGTCTGTAGACTTGCTTCGGGGATGATTTGGTTATATTTTATACAGTTATTTCATCTTCATCATGTCATTCATCTTTTCCAATTCATCTTTTTTCAAAGTCAAAAATACTTATGACCACTGAACCGTCTAAAGCGCCACCGCTTTACCCGAAGACCCACCTGCTCGCCGCGAGTGGAATCGCCGCCCTTCTCAGCCTGGCGCTCCTGGTATTCCCTTCCAGTGATGTTGAAGCCAAAAAGACGACCCTGAGCCTTGAACTGGAAAGTCCTGCTGAACAACTGACACAAGATCAAGACGCTGCTGACGCGGCTCAAGCCACAAATGAGCCAGTAGCCTCACCTTTCGCCCAGATCGAAAACAGCACCGAAAACACTCCGCAAACCGCTGAAGCCGCATCTGCGCCCACTCCGGTTGCCGAAAAACCAAAAGCTCCAGGACACCGCGAAGTCGTTGTCTCCAAAGGCGATACGCTCTCTACATTGTTCGAGAAAGTCGGTCTGCCAGCCGCCGCCGTGCATGAAGTCCTGGCGAGCGACAAGCAAGCCAAACAATTCAGCCAGCTCAAGCACGGCCAGAAGCTTGAGTTCGAACTGGACCCGCAAGGCCAACTGACCAGCCTGCACAGCAAGGTCAGCGACGTTGAAACCATCACCCTGACCAAGAACGACAAGGGCTATGCATTCAACCGCGTCACCGCAAAACCGACCGTTCGCACGGCTTACGTGCACGGCGTGATCAATAGCTCCCTGTCACAATCCGCTGCCCGCGCAGGCCTGTCCCACAGTCTGACCATGGACATGGCCAGCGTATTTGGCTACGACGTCGACTTCGCTCAGGACATCCGTCAGGGCGACGAATTCGACGTGATCTACGAGCAGAAAGTGGTCAACGGCAAAGCCGTCGGTACTGGCCCGATTCTGTCGGCGCGCTTCACCAACCGCGGCAAGACCTACACCGCCGTGCGTTACACCAACAAACAAGGCAACAGCAGCTATTACACCGCCGATGGCAACAGCATGCGCAAGGCATTCATCCGCACACCGGTGGACTTCGCCCGCATCAGTTCCAAATTCTCCATGGGCCGCAAACACCCGATCCTCAACAAGATCCGCGCCCACAAAGGTGTCGATTACGCAGCCCCGCGCGGTACGCCGATCAAGGCGGCCGGTGACGGTAAAGTGCTGCTGGCCGGCCGCCGCGGTGGCTACGGCAACACGGTGATCATCCAGCACGGCAACACCTACCGCACGCTGTATGGCCACATGCAAGGCTTCGCCAAAGGCGTGAAAACCGGCGGCAGCGTCAAGCAGGGCCAAGTGATCGGTTACATTGGTACCACCGGCCTGTCTACCGGCCCGCACTTGCACTATGAGTTCCAGGTCAACGGTGTTCACGTCGACCCATTGGGCCAGAAGCTGCCGATGGCGGATCCGATCGCCAAGTCCGAACGCGCACGTTTCCTTGCGCAGAGCCAGCCGCTGATGGCGCGCATGGATCAAGAGAAGGCCACCATGCTGGCTTCGAGCAAGCGCTAAGCCATGGCTCTTTATATCGGCGTGATGTCCGGCACCAGTCTCGACGGGCTGGACATCGCCCTGATCGAGCAAACCTCGGCGATCAAACTGATCGCCACGCACTACATCCCCATGCCTGAATCCCTGCGCGCCGAGCTGCTTGGCTTGTGCGCCAGCGGCCCTGACGAGATCGCCCGCTCGGCGATCGCCCAACAGCACTGGGTAAAACTCGCCGCGCAGGGCATCCATACCCTACTTGATCAGCAGCAACTCAATCCTGACGCCATTCGTGCAATCGGCAGCCACGGCCAGACCATTCGCCATGAGCCCGCTCGTGGCTTCACCGTACAGATCGGCAATCCTGCGCTTCTCACGGAGCTGACCGGTATTACCGTGGTCAGCGACTTCCGCAGCCGCGACGTGGCCGCCGGCGGCCAGGGCGCGCCGCTGGTGCCAGCCTTCCATGAAGCTTTGTTCGAAGAGCGTAGCGGTAACCGTGCCGTCTTGAATGTCGGCGGTTTCAGCAATCTGAGCCTGATAGAGCCAACGCGGCCTGTAGCCGGTTTCGACTGTGGCCCCGGAAATGTGCTGATGGATGCCTGGATTCATCAGCAACGCGGCGAGAACTATGATCGCAACGGTCAGTGGGCAGCCAGCGGTACGGTCGAGCCCACCTTGCTGACAGCGCTGCTCAGCGACCCGTTCTTCGTGACAAAGGGCCCGAAGAGCACTGGCCGCGAAGTGTTCAACCTGCCGTGGCTGCAACAACACCTATCCAGACTGCCAACCTTTGCTGCTGAAAACGTCCAGGCAACATTGCTGGAACTGACGGCACTGACCATCGTCGAGTCGCTGCAAAGCGCTCAAGCCGATACCCGGGAAATGCTGGTCTGCGGCGGCGGCGCTCATAACGCCACGCTGATGAAGCGTCTGGCCGATCTGCTGCCGAACGCTATCGTCGCCAGCACTGCTACTCACGGTGTCGATCCGGACTGGGTCGAGGCCATGGCCTTCGCCTGGCTTGCTCATTGCTGCCTCGAAGGCATTGCTGCCAACCGCCCGAGCGTCACGGGCGCCAAAGGTCTGCGGGTACTCGGCGCCATCTACCCCAACTGAGCAAAACGCAGGCAACAAAAAACGCCGCAGAACCGTAAGGCTCTGCGGCGTTTTGTTGTGTGCAGCGAGGAGCGATCAGATCGAGAACGAAGAGCCGCAACCACAAGTAGTGGTGGCGTTCGGGTTCTTGATCACAAAGCGCGAACCTTCCAGACCTTCCTGGTAATCCACTTCGGCACCCGCCAGATACTGGAAGCTCATCGGATCCACCACCAGGCTCACGCCTTCGCGCTCGACGATGGTGTCGTCCTCGGCCACATCTTCATCGAAGGTGAAGCCGTACTGAAACCCTGAACAACCGCCGCCCGTAACGAATACGCGCAGCTTCAAGCGATCATTCCCCTCTTCATCGACCAGGCTCTTCACCTTGTGCGCAGCACCTTGGGTGAATTGCAAAGCCGTGGGGGTGAAGGATTCGACGCTCATGCTGACTATCTCCCGGCGTTACGCCGCCATAATGCGTGATGACGCGCATTATCCGCTTGTCCTAGAAAATCGGTCAACTATTGTTACGGTATATCAATAAACCCGACCAACTGCCCAGAATGCAAAAAGGCCCGTTAGACGGGCCTTTTTGCTGTGTTGCCGAACGTGTTACGGCAGCATGCCGGCGTGGGACAGGCCGAAGCGCTCATCCAGGCCGAACAGGATATTCATGTTCTGCACCGCCTGACCCGACGCGCCTTTGACCAGGTTGTCGATCACCGACAGCACCACCACCAGATCACCATCCTGCGGACGATGCACTGCAATGCGGCAGACGTTGGCGCCACGCACGCTGCGGGTTTCCGGATGGCTGCCGGCCGGCATCACGTCGACGAACGGCTCGTTGGCATAACGCTTTTCGAACAGAGCCTGCAGATCCACCGAACGATCAACCACGGTCGCGTAGAGCGTGGAGTGAATGCCACGGATCATCGGCGTCAGGTGCGGAACGAAGGTCAGACCGACATCCTTGCCCGCAGCGCGACGCAGACCCTGGCGAATTTCCGGCAGATGACGGTGACCTTTGACCGCATAAGCCTTCATGCTTTCCGACGTCTCAGAGTACAGCGAGCCTACAGATGCGCCGCGACCGGCACCGCTGACACCTGATTTGCAGTCGGCGATCAGCCGCGAAGTGTCAGCCAGACCCGCTTCAAGCAGCGGCAGGAAACCCAACTGCGTAGCGGTTGGGTAGCAACCCGGCACAGCGATCAGACGCGCTTTTTTGATCTGCTCGCGATTGACTTCCGGCAGGCCGTAGACCGCCTCGTCCAGCAACTCGGGCGCGCCGTGTGGCTGGCCGTACCATTTGGCCCATTCTTCAGCGTCCTGCAAACGGAAGTCCGCGGACAGGTCGATGACCTTGGTGCCCGCCGCCAGCAGTTCACCGGCCAACGCATGAGCAACGCCGTGCGGGGTGGCGAAGAACACCACATCACACGCGCCCAGGGTTTTGATGTCCGGCACGCTGAACGCCAGACCGTCGTAGTGACCGCGCAGGTTCGGGTACATGTCAGCCACGGCCAGACCGGCCTCGGATCGGGAAGTGATCACCACCACTTCTGCCTGCGGATGCTGTGCCAACAGACGCAGCAGTTCGACACCGGTGTAACCCGTGCCGCCGACGATACCGACCTTGACCATAAACCTGCCCTCAACGAACCCACTGGAAAGCCGTCGATAATAGGGGCCGCGCGCCCCTGCGACAACCATCAAGGTGACGTGCGGACGCTCAAGCCTCTACTATCCCGGCTACCGTGAACCTGGGAATAACCAAAAATGCTCTATCTATGGATCAAAGCGTTTCACATCGTCAGCGTCGTCTGCTGGTTTGCCGGGCTGTTCTACTTGCCGCGGCTGTTCGTTTATCACGCGCAAAGTGAAGATACGATCAGCAAAGAACGCTTCAGCCTCATGGAGCGCAAGCTGTATCGCGGCATCATGGGTCCGGCGATGATCGCAACGCTGATCTTCGGCGGCTGGCTGATCTACCTCAATCCAGGCATCTTCAGTATGGGCGGCTGGATTCACGCCAAGCTGACCCTGGTGGTTCTGCTGATCGGCTACCACCACATGTGCGGCGCGCAGGTAAAACGCTTCGCCCGTGGCGAGAACACCCGCAGCCATGTCTTTTATCGCTGGTTCAATGAAGTGCCGGTTCTGATATTGCTGGCTATCGTAATTCTGGTCGTGGTCAAGCCGTTCTAACTTCATAACAGCATCACACCTCGGGGGATTTCCAATGTCGCTGCCCGCTCTGCTCGAACAACGTCTGCGCTTGCCGGTAGTGGCGGCGCCGATGTTCCTGATCTCCAACCCGGAGCTGGTGCTCGCCTGCTGCCGTAACGGTGTGGTCGGCAGCTTCCCGGCGCTCAACCAGCGTGAAAGCAGCGGCTTCAAGGCCTGGCTGGAGCAGATTGAAGCGGGCCTGGCGACACTGGACAACCCGGCGCCGTATGCAGTGAACCTGATCGTGCACAACAGCAATCCGCGCCTGCAGGCGGATCTGAACATCTGCGTCGAGCACAAGGTGCCGATTGTCATCACCAGCCTCGGCGCAGTGAAGGAACTGGTCGATGCCGTGCACAGCTACGGCGGCCTGGTGTTCCACGACGTGACCACGCGTCGGCATGCCGAGAAAGCCGCCGAAGCCGGAGTCGACGGTTTGATCGCGGTTGCGGCGGGTGCCGGTGGCCATGCCGGCACCTGGAGCCCATTTGCGCTGATCGCCGAGATCCGCGAGTTCTTCGATAAAACCCTGCTGCTTGCCGGATGTCTGAACCACGGCCATGAGATTTTGGCTGCACAACTGCTTGGCGCGGATCTGGCCTACTTCGGCACACGATTTATCGGCACTACCGAAAGCCATGCGCCTGACGCCTACAAGGACATGCTGCTGACAGCGAAAGCGGCGGACATCATTCATACGCCTGCGGTCTCTGGCGTACCGGCGAGCTTCATGCGCCAAAGTCTGGAAGCTGCTGGTTTCGACATGGCCGCACTGCAGGGCAAGGGCGAAGTCAATTTTGGCGACAAGCTCAAACCGATCAACGACGAAGCCAAGGCTTGGAAGACCGTGTGGTCGGCCGGCCAGGGCGTTGGCCAGATTGACGACCTGCCGAGCGTGGATCAGTTGATCGCCCGGCTCGACGCGGAATATCGTCAGGCGCTGGAGCATGCGGCGCAGTTGCCGAAGCGTTGGCCACGCTGAGAAAATTCAGGCCAGTCTTCGAGTGACTGGCCTTACACTTGCTGACCTTCAATTCATTCGCGACAAGGATGCCTCGGCCATGAGCGAACCTCGCTACAAGATCGTTTTCGACGGTGCTCTACAGCCCGGTGTCGATCTCACCACCGCCAAGCTCAATCTGGCGGCCCTGTTCAAAAGCGATGTTGCCGCCATCGAGCGCCTGTTCAACGGCAGCACCGTCGCCCTCAAACGCGACCTGACCCACAGCGATGCGCAGACCTATCTGCAAGCACTGAGCAAGACCGGGATCGATGCGCGGATCGAAAGCGAAACGGCGATTGAACTGAGTCTTGCGGACGTGCATGAGCAACCGGCGACCTTCAACGAACCCGCATCACCTTATGCGCCCCCTCGGGCCAACGTCGGCGAAAACCTGCCAGCATTCGCCGCCCTCAAGCCCTTCAGTGTCGAAGGCCGGATCGGTCGCCTGCGCTTTTTGGCCTGGACCATGGTGCTGAGCCTGGTGACTCTGCCGATCGTGGCGATATTCGCGTTTATCGGGCTCGGACTGGTCAGCGGCGACTCAACCACCGGCCTGATCATCGGCGGGATACTCGCGTTCTTCCTGTTCCTGGGCTTCATCATTGTCAGCATTCTGTTCAGTGTGCAGCGCCTGCACGACATCGGCTGGTCCGGCTGGCTCTGGCTGCTGAATCTGGTGCCGTTCGTGGGCAGCTTCTTCCCGCTGGTGATCATGGTCGTGCCGGGCAACACCGGGGCCAACCGCTACGGGCCGCCGCCACCGCCCAACAGTACTGCGGTCAAAGTGCTGTGCTCGTTGTGGATCGTGTTCTTCGCCCTGGTATTTGCCGGCGGCATGCTCGGCGGTATTTCGGCCATTCAGCAAGAATATGAAACCAACCTTGAGAGCAGCTATGAAAGCGGCTCGGTCACCACCGATGAAGTCGAGGTCGAAACTGAACCTGCGAATTCCGTGGACGATGCAGCCGAAGCGGCCCCGGCCCCTGTAGACTCTGCGAAAGAATGAACAACGCTCTCCGCCGTGACACCTGCGTCGCTGGCGTGGAGCTGTTGCGATGGAGAATTGCATGACCCGTTACGCTCTGATCACTGGCGCCTCCAGCGGCATCGGCCTGGCCATGGCCGAAGCGCTGGCCCGACGTGGCCGCAGCCTGATTCTGGTGGCTCGCCAGCGTGATCAGCTGGAAAGTATCGCGATCGAACTGACCCAGCGCTTTGGCGTGGAAGTCTTGTTCCGCGCCTGTGATCTGGGCGAGCCATTGCGCTTGTCCGGCTTCCTGCTGGAGCTGGAAGAAGGCGACCGGCAAATCGATCTGCTGGTCAATTGCGCCGGCATCGGGACCTGCGGCCCATTCCTCGCCCAGGACTGGATGACCGAGCAGGACCTGATCGAAGTCAACATCCTCGCCCTCACCCGTCTGTGCCATGCCATCGGCAACAGCATGGCGCTGCAGGGCGGCGGGCAGATCCTCAACGTCGCCTCAGTGGCAGCGTTCAATCCCGGTCCGTGGATGAGCACTTACTACGCCAGCAAGGCTTACGTTTTGCACTTCTCCGAGGCGCTGCGGGTTGAACTGAAACAGAGCGCGGTCAAGGTTTCGGTGCTCTGCCCCGGCCCGACCCGCACCGCTTTTTTCCGCACCGCGCAGCTCAACGGCGACAAACTCAAGGACAGCAAACTGCTGATGAGCCCCGAGGAAGTCGCGCTGTACACCGTGCGTGCGCTGGAGAAAAACCGCGCAATCATTATCCCGGGACGACGCAACCGCTGGCTGGCGTTCCTGCCGCGCCTCGGCTCGCGCTGGCTCAATCGCACCCTCGTCGGCATGGTCAACAAGGCTTACTGCCCGCGCTGAACGGTCCTACGGCAAAACACTGGGCGGGGTCATTTCCCATGAGTACACTCAGGCCAGCCCCCACAACGGAGAAAACAGCAGTGGATACTCTGTTCACCAAGATCATTAACCGGGAAATCCCGGCCAAGATCATTTACGAAGACGACCAGGTTCTGGCGTTCCACGACATCGCCCCTCAGGCACCGGTGCACTTTCTGGTGATCCCGAAGAAACCGGTGCGCACCCTCAACGACCTGACCGAAGACGACAAGGCACTGGCCGGGCACATCCTGTTCACCGCCCAGCGTCTGGCGCTGGAACTGGGCTGCGAGGAAGGCTTCCGGGTGGTGATGAACTGCAATGAAAAAGGTGGACAGACCGTCTATCACATTCATATGCATGTACTCGGTCAGCGCCAGATGAACTGGCCGCCGGGCTGATACCAGCAAACCTGTGCAGGAGCTGCCGAAGGCTGCGATCTTTTGATCTTCGAGAATCAAAAACAAGAACAAAAGATCGCAGTCTTCGGCAGCTCCTGCATAAAGCAAAAAGCACATCCCGTGTGACTGATGACCCAGCGCAAACCTTCCCCGGCCGATTCGGTTAAACTGGCGGTCGAGATTTTTCCCGGAGGTCAGCATGACTACCCAACGTCACTACTCGCCGATTGACCGTCTTCTGCTGCAAGCCGATGCCGCGATGCGTACCCTGCTGCCTTTCAGTGGTCAGCCGTACCGTCCATCGCCAGCGATTGTGCAGCCGGAAGTGCAGATGAGCGATGAAGACACTCGCCACGTCGCCGGCCTGATGCGCATCAACCACACTGGTGAAGTGTGCGCCCAAGCGCTGTACCAAGGTCAGGCGCTGACCGCCAAGTTGCCGCAGGTGCGTGCCGCCATGGAGCACGCCGCCGAAGAGGAAATCGACCATCTGGTGTGGTGCGAACAGCGCATCCATCAGCTGGGCAGCCATACCAGCGTGCTCAATCCGCTGTTCTATGGAATGTCGTTCGGCATTGGCGCCGTGGCCGGTCTGATCAGCGACAAGGTCAGCCTTGGTTTCGTCGCGGCTACCGAGCATCAGGTGTGCAAGCATCTGAATGAACACCTTGAGCAATTGCCCGCCGAGGACGAGAAATCCCGGGCGATTCTGGAGCAGATGCGCATTGATGAAGAGCATCATGCGGAGAGTGCACTGGATGCGGGTGGTTTCCGCTTTCCGGCGCCGGTGAAGTTCGGGATGAGTCTGTTGGCGAAGGTGATGACCAAGAGTACCTACAGGATCTGACTTCAGTGTTGTCTGGCAGGGCCCCTTCGCGAGCAAGCTCGCTCCCACAGGGTTCTGTTTCGGCAATAAAAAAGGCGACTACCGCACGGTAGTCGCCTTTTTTTGTGCCCGGGAATCTTACGCCGGCATGTTGCGCGCGTAGAAGATTTCCAGCATTTCGTGTTTCACACGCTCGGTCACCTGAGCCCGCTGCTCAGCGGACAGGTTGCTGGTGGCGTCGCCGAACAGGTAGTTGTCCAGTTCGAAGTTCTTCAGCAGCATTTTGGTGTGGAACAGGTTTTCCTGGTACACGTTCACGTCGGTCATCTGGTACGCGTCGCGGGTGTCTTCGGAAAGGTAGTTCTGGATCGAGTTGATCTCGTGGTCGATGAAGTGCTTGTTGCCTTCAACGTCACGGGTGAAACCGCGCACACGGTAATCCACAGTCACGATGTCCGAATCGAACTGGTGAATGAGGAAGTTGAGCGCTTTAAGCGGTGAAATGACACCACAGGTCGACACATCAATGTCCACACGGAACGTAGCAATACCGGCGTCCGGATGGATTTCCGGATAGGTATGCACCGTGATGTGGCTCTTGTCGAGGTGGGCAAGGATGATTTCGGGCAATGGACCCGGGGACTCTTCGATCTGGCTGTCAGTCGGGGTCACCGGCTCTTCCGAGATCAGAATCGTGACGCTGGCACCCTGAGGCTCATAGTTCTGACTCGCGATGTTCAGAATGTTGGCACCAATGATTTCGACAACTTCCGTGAGGATCTGCGTCAGGCGTTCGGCGTTGTACTCTTGATTGATGTACTCGACGTAAGCCTGCTGGTCTTGCGGGGTTTCCGCGTAGCAGATGTCATAGATGTTGAAGCTCAAGGTCTTTGTCAGGTTATTGAACCCGTGGAGCTTGAGTTTGCTTTTCACCGTTAAAAACTCTCTATGTATGCGGCGCAGCCGCGTGATCAAGCATGCCCGTCAAGTGCGAACAACGCACCTGCGTAGGACGGTTAACACCTCTTCGCGATGGCGATTTTGGTTATCTGTTCAGGCGGACGATCCGTCGGTTGACCGATCACTGCCCTGAAAAAAGTGGCGCATTATGCAGACGTCAGCGAGGGATCGCCAGAGTCTGCACTGCTTTTATGATAGTTGAATGTCGATTCAACCGAGCTCGACGATTTCATAATCGTGAGTGATCGCCACGCCGGCCGCGCCGAGCATGATCGAGGCCGAGCAATACTTCTCGGCAGACAGTTCGATGGCGCGCTTGACCTGGGCTTCTTTCAGGCCACGGCCCTTGACCACGAAGTGCATGTGGATCTTGGTGAACACCTTCGGATCTTCGGTCGCTCGCTCGGCTTCGAGGAACGCTTCGCAGCTTTCAACCGCCTGACGCGACTTCTTCAGGATGCTGACCACGTCGAAGTTGCTGCAACCGCCAACGCCCAGCAGGAGCATTTCCATCGGGCGAACACCCAGATTACGACCACCGGCGTCCGGTGGTCCGTCCATGACCACAACATGACCGCTACCGGATTCGCCGAGGAACATGGCTTCGCCAGCCCATTGGATGCGTGCCTTCATCGCCAAGACTCCACTGTAGAAAAAAGGGTCGCCAGCTTAGCACAGGCCTTTGCTCTGACAGCGCCCCGCGTTCCTGGGAAGGATGCCTATGCTGCGTAGGTAATTTCTCGAATTTTCGACGAAGTGTCTGGTAAGCTGGCGCCAATTCGCTGGCGCCAATTGTCAGCCTGTGTAGCGACCGCCTTCAGCGCCTCATATAAAAATCAAACATCACCGTGCAGTCTTTTCGGGATACAACCATGGTTGCTATTACCCCCACACCCAAAATCAAAAACCTCGACAAACTGTTGATGCATTGCCAACGCCGTCGCCATGCGGCCAAAAGCAACATCATCTGCGCCGGCGATCGTTCGGACACGCTGTACTTCATCATCAAGGGTTCGGTCACGATCCTGATCGAAGATGACGACGGCCGCGAAATGATCATCGCCTACCTCAACGCCGGGGATTTCTTTGGCGAGCTGGGTTTGTTTGAGCAGGCAGGCCAGGAACAGCAACGCAGCGCCTGGGTGCGGGCCAAGGTTGAATGTGAAATCGCCGAAATCAGTTATGTGAAGTTCCGCGAACTGTCACAGCAGGATCCCGACATTCTTTACGTCCTCAGCGGACAAATCGCACAACGTCTGCGCAATACCACGCGCAAGGTCGGCGATCTGGCGTTCTTCGACGTTACCGGTCGTGTTGCCCGTTGCCTGCTGGAGTTGTGCAAACAGCCTGACGCAATGACTCACCCGGACGGCATGCAGATCAAGGTGACCCGTCAAGAAATCGGGCGGATTGTCGGTTGTTCGCGGGAGATGGTCGGTCGCGTGCTCAAGGATCTTGAAGAACGCAACCTGGTCGATGTGAAAGGCAAGACCATGGTGGTCTTCGGCACCCGCTAAGCGCGCCGAATCAGGCGCTGTAGACCTGCGCCAGCATCCGTCGAAACAACTCATCCAGACGCGCCAAAGCATTTGGCGCGACGAACTTCTCATGCAGGGCAATGTGGCTTTCAGCCCGCACTCGCTGCTCCAGACCGCAAGCTTCATTGAAACGATTGACCGCCGCGACCATCGACTCGCGCTCGTTATCGATCAACATTGCCCCGTGCACCAATCCCACCGGACGCTGACCGCCCTGACTCTGGCGCCAGCGCTGAGCAGTGCCGACCATCTTGCGGCCGTCGAGATTGACGTTGAAGCGGCCGTCACAGAATGCACCGTCGATTTCGCCCAACGACGATGTGCCGCCCAACTCATCCAGCAACTCACAGATTGGATCGCACAGACGCCGATAGCCGGTTTCGATGCGGTTCAGATCGCCCTCGCTGCGGGGCGGGGCGTAGACCAGTGCGATGTTGATCGTTGAGGAGGACTGCGGGACCGGTTCACCGCCGGTTTCTCGCAGCAAAACTGGCCAACCGGCTGCAGCGGAGACTTCGCAGGCGTGATCGAAACCGGGCAGACGATTGAGGCGGCGTGGCATGACCAGGGCGTTATCGCTGGGTTGCCAGAACAGCAGACCAAATTCGGCGTCGCCGGCGCAGACGGAAGCGAGCAAGTCTTGTTCGGCTTGCAGGCCGGCCTCGATGGTCAGGAAGATGGGCAGCGACATGGAGGGCTCCGGCAGATCTGGAATCTTTAGGGATTTTGAGGCCTCTTCGCGAGCAGGCTCGCTCCCACAGGGGAAATGCATTCCAATGTGGGAGCGAGCCTGCTCGCGAATGAGGTCGACTCGGTCAGTCGAGGGTCGAACCACTGACCGGTACGCCGCGTTCCGGGAAGAACAGGCGTTGCAGTTCGGTGCCCGGGCTTTCCGCGCGCATGAACGCTTCGCCCACCAGAAAGGCATACACATCGCTGATTTCCATCAGCTCGACATCGGCACGGTTAAGGATGCCACTCTCGGTAATCACCAGTCGGTCGCGCGGAATGCGCGGCAGTAGGTCGAGGGTGGTTTCCAGGCTGACGTCGAACGTGTGCAGGTTGCGGTTGTTGACCCCAACCAGCGGCGTGTCGAGGGTTTTCAGTGCGCGCTCCAGCTCATCGCCATCGTGCACTTCCACCAGCACATCGAGACCGACACCTTTGGCCACCGAGGCCAGCTCGGCCATTTTTACGTCGTCCAGTGCGGAGACGATCAACAGTACGCAGTCGGCGCCCAGCGCGCGAGCTTCGACGATCTGGTACGGATCGATCATGAAGTCTTTGCGGATCACCGGCAATTTGCACGCGGCGCGGGCCTGTTGCAGGTAGACATCAGCGCCCTGGAAGTAATCGATATCGGTCAGCACCGAAAGACAGGTCGCCCCGCCCTTCTCGTAGCTCTTGGCGATATCGGCAGGCACGAAGTTCTCGCGTATCACGCCTTTGCTCGGCGAAGCCTTCTTGATTTCGGCGATCACCGCCGGCTGCTTCTTCTTGGCCTGCGCCAGCAATGCCTGGGCAAAACCGCGGGGTGCATCGGCCGCCTTGGCCAGACTTTCCAGCTCGCTCAGGCTGACGCGAGCGCTGCGCTCGGCGACTTCCTGGACTTTGCGCGCCAGAATGTTTTCCAGAACCGTCGGTACACTCATCCCTCATTCTCCACTTTGAATACCGCGGTAAAGGCACCCAACTCCTCGAGTTTTTCCCGAGCGAGACCGGTGTGCAGGGCGTCGTGCGCGAGCGCCACGCCTTCTTTGAGACTGGTCGCCAGGTCGGCGGCATACAGCGCCGCACCGGCATTGAGCACGATCATTTCAGCAGCTTTCTGGCCACTTTCGGTTTTGCGTTTGCCCAACGCATCACGGATCAACGCCAGCGATGCTTCCGGACCTTCGACCGAGAGACCGTGCAGACTCTGGCTCTTCATGCCGAGATCTTCCGGCTCGACCCAATATTCAGTGATCTCGTTGTTCTTCAGCTCTGCGACGAAGGTCGGCGCGGCAAGACTGAACTCGTCCAGACCGTCCTTCGAATGCACTACCAGCACATGTTTGCTGCCCAAGCGCTGCAAGACTTCGGCCAATGGCCGGCACAACGCGGGCGTAAACACGCCCACCACCTGATGTTTGACACCGGCCGGATTCGTAAGCGGGCCGAGCATGTTGAACAGCGTACGCAGGCCGAGATCGCGACGCGGGCCGGCGGCGTATTTCATCGCCTTGTGGTGAGTCTGGGCAAACATGAAACCGATGCCGACGTTGTCGATGCAACGGGCAACCTGCACCGGGGTCAGGTTCAGATAGATCCCGGCGGCCTCCAGCAAATCGGCGCTGCCGCTCTTGCCCGACACCGCGCGGTTACCGTGCTTGGCCACGGTGCAACCGGCTGCCGCGACAACGAACGCCGAAGCCGTCGACACGTTGAAGATGTTGGCACCGTCACCGCCGGTGCCGACGACATCGACCACGCCGTCGAGGGTCTTGAGTTCGACCTGGTCGGCCAGCTCACGCATCACCGACACGGCGCCGACGATTTCGTCGATGCTCTCGCTCTTCATGCGCATGGCCATCATGAACGCGCCGATCTGTGCGTCGGTGCATTGCCCGGTCATGATTTCGCGCATCACGTCGCGCATTTCTTCGGTGCTGAGGTCGAGGTGTTCGACGATACGGCTCAGGGCTGTCTTGATATTCATGGGAGTCCTTAGCGCGTGCCGCCGGTTTGTTTGAGAAAGTTGGCAAACAGTTCATGACCCTGCTCGGTCAGGATCGATTCAGGGTGGAACTGTACGCCCTCAATGTTCAGGGTCTTGTGCCGCAGGCCCATGATTTCGTCGACCGAGCCGTCGTCGTGCTGGGTCCATGCGGTCAGTTCCAGGCACTCGGGCAAAGTATCGTGCTTGACGATCAGCGAGTGGTAGCGGGTAACCGTCAGCGGATGATTCAGACCGGCGAAAACGCCCTTGTCCTCATGGAATACCGGACTAGTCTTACCGTGCATCACCTGACGGGCGCGCACCACATCGCCACCGAACGCCTGGCCAATCGATTGATGGCCGAGGCAGACGCCGAGGATTGGCAGTTTGCCGGCGAAGTATTTGATGGCTTCGATGGAGATGCCGGCTTCGGTCGGCGTGCACGGACCTGGCGAGACTACGATGCGCTCGGGGTTGAGCGCTTCGATTTCGGCGACGGTCAGTTCGTCGTTGCGCACCACTTTGACCTCGGCACCCAGCTCGCCGAGGTATTGCACAACGTTGTAAGTAAAGGAGTCGTAGTTGTCGATCATCAGCAACATGGCGTTTCGAACCTCTTGAATTCTGACTTGAAGACAGCCTTCAGATGACTTGCCCGCAGGGCGCTGCACGATGTCGGACGCACAGAAAGCGTCGGCACAGCGGCATTTCAAACGGGTAAGGAAGGCAAAGCGATACAGATCCGGCCGGGCCGGCAGAAAGGATTCAGGCGCGCCAACGCCAACGGGCGTGTGCCTTGATGACTTGATCCAGAAGTTTGCTGACGATCAACACGGGGAAGGTCTCGTTCATACGTTCCGGCACAGTAACTTAGCTGGGCAGAGCGTGCAATATGGCGGGGCTGACGGGGGACAAAACTATGGGAGGCTTCGCGACCGATGGCAAAACGCCGGGAGTTTTTGGTACTGTCGTTTCGTTCACCTACAACAATAAATAAACGGACTTGCTCATGATCAAACAGACGTTGTTTGTACCGCTCGCCGGTTGCCTGCTCGCCATGGCTTGCGCCCAGGCCTACGCAGCCCCCGCGCCCTATTCGAACTTCATCGTCTTCGGCGACAGCCTGAACGATGCCGGGACTTTCAAGGACACCGGCGGCCCGGCCGGCGCCACGCAGCGCTACACCAACCGCACCGGCCCGTTGTACAAGGATGGCACCGGGGAAAACCGCGACCTCAACGCCACCCAGATCATCGGTGGCAAACTGGGTTTCAGCCCCGATCAGACCGCTTCCTCGTCCTCGGCCGTGCGGGCCGGTGAAGGTCTGGCCGATGGCAATAACTGGGCGGTGGGCGGTTACCGTACCGACCAGATTCTCGACTCGATCACCAGCCAGTCCGCCACCGGTGAACGCACGCGCAGCGGTTATCTGCCCTCGAATGGCTTCCGCGCTGATCCGAACGCGCTGTATTACCTGTCCGGGGGCGGCAACGACTTCCTTCAGGGCCGCGTGCTCAGCCTCGATCAGGCCAGCTCGGCGGCTGACCGACTGGCCGACAGCGTGCGCACACTGCAAGGTGCCGGCGCCAAATACATCATGGTCTGGCTGTTGCCAGACATCGGGCTGACCCCGGCGATCAACGGCTCGCCGCTGCAGAGCTTCACCTCGCAGCTCAGCGCCCAATTCAACACCGAACTGGTCAGCCAGTTGCAGGGCATCAACGCCGAAATCATTCCACTGAACATTCCGGTGCTGCTCAAAGAAGCGTTCGCCAACCCGGCGCAGTTCGGCCTCGCGACCGACCAGAACCTGACGGCCACCTGCTTCAGCGGCAACAGTTGCACCGAGAACGCCCGATACGGCATCAATAGCGCCACACCGGATCCGACCAAGCTGATCTACAACGATTCGGTGCACCCGACCGAAGCCGGCCAGCGCCTGATTGCCGACTACGCCTACTCGCTGCTGGCCGCCCCGTGGGAACTGACCCTGCTGCCGGAAATGGCCCAGGGTTCGTTACGCGCGCATCAGGATGAACTGCGCAATCAATGGCTGGCCGACTGGGAAAACTGGCAGGCCGTGGGCCAATGGCGCGCTATCGTCGCCGGTGGCGGTCAACACCAGGACTTCGACGGCCAGCACAGCGCCGCCAGTGCCGACGGCAACGGCTACAACCTGAACATCGGCGGCAGCTATCGCGTCAACGAAGCCTGGCGCGTCGGTTTGGCCGCAGGTTTCTATAACCAGAAACTCGAAGCCGGCGACGCCGACTCGGAATACAAACTCAACTCCTACATGGGCACCGCGTTCGCCCAGTATCAACAAAACCGCTGGTGGGGCGATCTGGCGATGACCGCCGGCAAGCTCGACTACGACAGCCTCAAACGTAAATTCCAGCTTGGGGTCAACGAGCGCGGAGAGAAAGGCGATACCGACGGTTACGTGCTGGCGATCAGCGGCCGCCTCGGCTACGACATCGCGCAGCAGGCCAGCAGCCCGTGGCACCTGTCGCCGTTCGTCAGCGCCGACTTTGGCAAGACCGAAGTCGATGGCTACTCGGAAAAAGGCGCTGACTCCACGGCGCTGACTTTTGACGACCAGTCGCGCAACTCGCGGCGTCTGGGCGTGGGTATCCAGGGCAAGTACCAGATCACCGCGCAGACTGAAGTGTTCGGCGAGTTCGCTCACGAACGTGAGTACAACGACGATCGCCAGGATCTGACCATCAACCTCAACAGCTTGCCGAACAACCGCTTCACGCTCGAAGGCTACGAGCCGCAGACCAACCTCAATCGCCTGAACCTGGGCGTGAGCCACAAGCTCACGCAGGATTTGGCGTTGCGCGCCAGCTACAACGTGCGCAAGGATGATGACTTTACCCAGCAAGGGGTGAACGTCGGGGTCAGTCTCGACTTCTGAGGCGGAAAAGCAAAAGATCGCAGGCTGCGCCAGCTCCTGCAGGGTTAGCGCAGGCATAAAAAACGCGGCGTCCTGATGGGCGCCGCGTTTTTTATGGCTGAACACAAGTCCATGTGGGAGCGAGCCTGCTCGCGAAGCGGAGTATCAGCCGACGTTTATAGCGACTGGCACGCCCACTTCGCGAGCAGGCTCGCTCCCACAGGAGACAATGTGGATCAGGCGTCCGGAGTTTGCTCAGCCAGGGCCACGGCACGGAACATCGCGCGGCGCTTGTTCAGGGTTTCTTCCCATTCCAGCGCCGGCACCGAGTCGGCCACGATGCCGCCACCGGCCTGCACGTGCAGTTCGCCGTTCTTGATCACCGCGGTACGAATCGCAATCGCGGTGTCCATATTGCCGTTCCAGGCAAAGTAACCGACCGCACCGCCATACACGCCACGCTTGACCGGCTCCAGTTCGTCGATGATTTCCATCGCACGGATCTTCGGTGCGCCAGACAAGGTGCCCGCCGGCAGAATCGCCCGCAGCGCGTCCATCGCGGTCAGCCCGGCCTTCAACTGGCCGGTGACGTTGGAGACGATGTGCATCACGTTGGAATAGCGCTCGATGACCATTTTCTCGGTGAGCTTCACCGAACCGATTTCCGAAACCCGGCCAGTGTCGTTACGACCAAGGTCGATCAGCATCAAGTGTTCGGCGATCTCTTTGTCGTCCGACAGCAGGTCTTCTTCCAGCGCCAGATCCGCTTCTTCGGTGGCGCCACGCGGCCGCGTGCCGGCAATCGGACGCACGGTGATCAAATTGTCTTCGACCCGCACCAGCACTTCCGGCGAACTGCCGACGACGTGGAAGTCGCCGAAGTTGAAGAAGTACATGTACGGCGTCGGGTTGAAGCAACGCAGGGCACGATACAGATCGATCGGCGCGGCCTTGAAGTCGATCGACATGCGCTGCGACGGCACCACTTGCATGCAGTCGCCTGCGAGGATGTATTCCTTGATGGTGTCGACGGCTTTTTCGTAGTCGCTCTGGGTGAAACTGGAGCGGAACAGCGGATCAGCCGCTTGTTGCTTGCTGAAGTCCAGGCCACGGCGCGGGGTGATCGGCTGGCGCAGTTTCTCCAGCAGTGCCTGCAATTGCGCCTGCCCCTGCTCGTAAGCATCGGCTTGCGCCGGATCGGCGAGGACAATCGCGTGCATCTTGCCGGCGAGGTTGTCGAACACCACCACCGCATCGGACACCATCAGCAGAATGTCCGGCACGCCCAGCGGATCCGGGTTCGGGCATTTGCCTAGTCGCTTTTCCACGTAGCGCACACAGTCGTAACCGAAGTATCCGACCAGCCCACCGTTGAAACGCGGCAGACCGGCGATGGTCGGCACGTTGTAGCGGGCCTTGAAGGTTTCGACGAAGGCCAGCGGGTCTTCGACGTCATGGCTTTCGGTCTCGACGCCATCGACAGTGATGCTCACGTGATGGTCGTGAACCCGCAGTACGGTGCGGCACGGCAGTCCGATGATCGAGTAACGGCCCCATTTTTCGCCACCCTGCACCGATTCGAGCAGGTAGGAGTTTGGCTGGTCGGCCAGTTTCAGGTAGATCGACAGCGGGGTGTCGAAGTCGGCCAGGGTTTCGCAGGCCAACGGAATACGGTTGTAGCCATCAGCGGCCAGGCGCAGGAATTCTTCGCGGATCATGGGGTGCCTCGTGGTGTGAGGGGCAAATCAGTCAGGTGTGCAAACGCGCCGGCAAGCCGGCCAGGAACCAGTCAGGCGCGCCAACGCCAGCGAGCCAGGGCCTTGATGACTTTCATCCAGAGTTTGCGGGTGACCACCACGATGGCGTTTCCAGAATGGGATTGAGAAGCGTCGGGCAACGTTATCTCAGCGGCTGTACCGAGGCAACCGGGAATTAGCTTGCGCAGATCGTCGATCACCAGTGCCGGGGATTCCTCGGCAATCGGTCGACCGTGGTTGTAGCCGTAGCTCAGCGCCACGCACTTGACCCCCGCCGCTTTCGCCGCCAGCACATCGCTGCGCGAGTCGCCGACGAACAGCGATTGTGAGGCCGGGATGTTGGCCATTTTCATCACGAAGAACAGCGCGGCCGGATCAGGCTTCTTCTGCGGCAAGGTATCGCCGCCGATGATCCATTTGAAGTAACGGCCGATCTTCATCTGATCCAGCAGCGGCGCGACAAAACGCTCCGGCTTGTTGGTGATCAGCGCCATGGCCACACCCTGCTTGTGCAGCCACTTGAGGGTGTCGCGCACGCCGGGATAGACCACGGTCAGCTCGTGGCTCGCGCCATAGGCCTCCATGAAAACTTCCAGCGCGTGCTCGGCCTCGACGTCATCCACCGCCGAATGATCGATGCCACCGGCCAGCGCCCGGCGCACCAGCACCGGTGCGCCATTGCCGACCCACTCGCGCACCGCCTCGATGCCGGCAGGCTTGCGGCCGAGGGAGAGCAGCATGGTGTCCACCGCCGCCGCCAGGTCGGGAACCGAGTCGATCAGCGTGCCATCCAGATCGAACATCACCAACCGTGGCAGTTGCCCCGGGAACAGCTGCTCAAAACCGCTCATGGGCGGGCCAGCGCCAGTTCGGAACGCATCTTGTCGATGACTTCCTGATAGTTCGGCGCATTGAAGATCGCCGAGCCGGCCACAAAGGTGTCAGCGCCAGCGGCCGCGATTTCGCGGATGTTGTTGACGTTGACGCCGCCATCGATTTCCAGACGGATATCACGCCCCGAGGCATCGATGATCGCCCGCGCTTCGCGCAGTTTGTCGAGGGTGCCGGGGATGAACTTCTGCCCGCCAAAGCCCGGGTTGACGCTCATCAGCAGCACCATGTCGACCTTGTCGATCACGTACTTGAGCACATCCAGCGGGGTCGCCGGGTTGAACACCAGGCCGGATTTGCAGCCGCCTTCACGGATCAGTTGCAGCGAACGATCGACGTGCAGCGTGGCTTCCGGGTGGAAAGTGATGTAAGTGGCGCCGGCCTCGATGAAGTCGCCAACGATGCGATCCACCGGGCTGACCATCAGGTGCGCGTCGATCGGCGCGGTGATGCCGTACTTGCGCAATGCCGCGCAAACCATCGGGCCGATGGTCAGGTTCGGCACGTAGTGGTTGTCCATGACATCGAAGTGGACGAAGTCGGCACCGGCGGCCAGAACGTTGTCCACTTCTTCGCCGAGGCGGGCGAAGTCGGCGGAGAGAATCGACGGAGCAATTACGAAGGGCTGCATGACGCACCTTTTCTGAGCTAAATCACGATGGCGCGCATTGTATACCTCAAGTTTCCGTGCGCGCACCGTGACCGCGATGATCAGTACGCCGCTCGGTAGATCTTCTCGATATCCGCAGCGCTGAGCCTGCGCGGGTTGTTGCGCATCAAACGCTCGATTCCCGCGGCCTCCACGGCCATGGCCGGGATCGCCTCTTGCGGGACGCCAAAACTGCGCAACCCGACAGGAATTTCCACTGACGCGCACAACTCGGTCATCGCCTGCACGGCTTTGTCCGCCGCCTCGGTCGCGCTCAAATGAGCGGTCTTCACCCCCATGGCTTCGGCGATATCCTGCATGCGCTCGACGCAGGCCATCTTGTTCCAGGTCATGACATACGGCAGCAGCAAGGCGTTACTGACGCCGTGGGCGATGTTGAAACGCCCGCCCAGCGGATACGCCAACGCATGCACCGCGCCGACCCCGGCATTGCCGAACGCCATGCCGGCCATCAGGCTGGCGGTGGCCATGTCTTCACGGGCCTGGAGATTGGCGCCATTGGCGTAGGCCTTAGGCAGGGCTTTGGCGATCAACTTGATTGCGCCGATGGCCAGTGAGTCGGTAATGGGCGAGGCATTGACCGACAGATAGGATTCGATGGCGTGCACCAGCGCATCAACACCACTGGCGGCGGTGACGCTGCGCGGGCAGGTCAAGGTCATCTGCGGACTGACCAGCGCCACATCCGGCAACAGGTAGTCGCTGACGATGCCTTTCTTCAGTTGCGCGACCTTGTCCGAGAGGATGGCGACGTTGGTCACTTCCGAGCCGGTGCCGGCGGTGGTCGGGATGGCGATCAGCGGCGGGCCTTTGCGCGGCACCTGATCGACACCGAACAGGTCTTCCAGCGCGCCGTGGTATCCGGCATACGCCGCCACGCTTTTGGCGATGTCGATGGCACTGCCGCCACCGAGGCCGATCAAACCGTCATGCCCGCCCTCGCGGTACACGCGCATGCAATCTTCGACGATGGCGATTTCCGGGTCCGGCAGCACCCGATCAAAAATCTCGTACTCGCGCCCGCCCAATTGGCACAGCGCCAGCTCCACAGTGCCGGACTTGACCAGCGCGGCGTCGGTGACAATCAGCGGGTTGTCGATATCCAGCCGCGTGAGTTCCGCCGCCAGTTGCTCGATGGCCCCGGCGCCGGTGATCAGTTTGTGAGCGATTTTGAACTGGGACAGACTCATTGTGCGCAGCCTCTTATAGATGTGGGAGCTGAGCACAAGCGTAGCTGGGGAAACCGGGTTGTCTGCCATTCACCCCATGAATGACAACCACACATAGATTTTCTGTACGCACGAACATCCCTATGTAGGAGCTGCCGAAGGCTGCAATCTTTTGATTTTGATCTTAAAAAGCCAGATCAAAAGATCGCAGCCTTCGGCAGCTCCTACAGGGGATCAGCGTCAGACCTGGGCGGTACGCAGTTTCTCGCTACGGCCACGCAACCATTCAAGGGTCAGTAACAGGATGACGGAGAAGGCGATCAGCAGTGTTGCCGCCGCCGCAATCGTCGGGCTGAGGTTCTCGCGAATCCCGCTGAACATCTGCCGGGGCAGCGTCGCTTGCTCGGGGCCGGCGAGGAACAGCGTCACCACCACTTCATCGAACGACGTGGCGAAGGCGAACAGCGCCCCGGAAATCACCCCCGGTGCGATCAGCGGCAGAGTCACCCGACGGAACGTGGTCAGCGGCGATGCGCCGAGGCTGGCCGCCGCCCGTACCAGATTGTGGTTGAACCCTTGCAGCGTTGCCGACACAGTGATGATCACGAACGGTACACCCAGCACCGCGTGCACCACGATCAGCGAGAAGAAGCTGTTACCCAGCCCCAGCGGCGCGAAGAACAGGTAACTCGCCACACCAATGATCACCACCGGCACCACCATCGGCGAAATCACCAGCGCCATCACCAGCGCCTTGCCGGGGAAATCGCCGCGGGTCAGGCCAATCGCGGCCAGTGTGCCGAAAACCATCGCCAGCACGGTCGCAGCGGGAGCGACGATGATGCTGTTCTTCAACGAACGCATCCATTCCGCCGAGGCGAAGAAGTCCTGATACCAGTGCAGCGAGAAACCTTGCAGCGGATACACCAGGAAACTGCCCGAGTTGAACGACAGCGGCACGATCACCAGCACCGGCAGGATCAGGAACAGCAGGATCAGGCCGCAGAGGATCCGCAAGCTGTAGAACCACACCCGTTCAATGGGCGACATGTAAGGACTCAGCATTTCAAATTCCCCTTAGCTCAGGCGCAGGCGACTGGCGCCCACCAGCCAGCTGTAGATCAGATAAAGCACCACGGTCGCCAGCAGCAACAAGCCGCCCAGCGCAGTGGCCATGCCCCAGTTGATGCTGGTGTTGGTGTAGAACGCGACGAAGTAGCTGACCATCTGATCGTTCGGACTGCCGAGCAGCGCCGGGGTGATGTAGTAGCCGATGGCGAGGATGAACACCAACAGGCAACCGGCGCCGACACCGGCATAGGTCTGCGGGAAATATACCCGCCAGAAACTGGCGAACGGGTGGCAGCCCAGCGAAATCGCAGCACGCATGTAGGTTGGCGAGATGCCTTTCATCACGCTGTAGATCGGCAGGATCATGAACGGCAGCAGAATGTGCACCATCGAGATGTAGACCCCGGTGCGGTTGAACACCAGCTCCAGCGGTTTATCGATGATGCCCATGGCCATCAGCGCGCTGTTGATCAGCCCGCCCGACTGCAGCAACACGATCCACGCCGCGACCCGCACCAGAATCGAGGTCCAGAACGGCAGCAACACCAGAATCATCAGCAGGTTGCTCTGCCGCGATGGCAAATTGGCCAACAGGTAAGCCAGTGGATAAGCGAGGAACAGGCAGATCACGGTGATGATCAGGCCCATCCAGAACGTGCGGGCGAAGATGTCGAGGTAGATCGCCTGATCCGGGGTGGCCGGCGCCAGTTCGCCGAGATCATCGATACGGTGATCGACCGCCGCCAGCAGGTAATACGGGGTGATGCTGCTGGTGTTGCGCTTGACCGCTTGCCAGTAGGCCGGATCGCCCCAGCGCTCGTCGAGCGCTTCGAGGGCTTCTTTATAGGAGGCCGGTTCGCTGGCGAAAGGCAGCGCCCGGGCGGTTTTGGTCAGCAGGCTGCGATAGCCGGCCAACTCCATGTTCAAGCGTTTGGACAGATCGCCCAAGGTCTGGTTTTTGCGGGCTTCGGCGAGGTCTTCGCCAGCCGCTTTGTACACTGGCTCAGCAGGCAGGCCGCGGCCGTCCCAACTGGCGATGGCCGCCACGGTGCGCGGCATGCCGCCGACCACTTCCGGGTTGCCGACGCTTTTATAGAGCAGCGCCACGATCGGCACCAGGAACACCAGCAACAGAAACAGCACCAGCGGCGCAATCAACGCCTGGGCCTTCCAGCGGTTGACCCGCTCGGCGTGCTTGAGCTTCTGCTTCAAGGTGGGGCTGGCGCCCTCGTTCAGGGGAACGGCGATGGCCATGACGTACTCCGCAAATCTTTGATCGTTACAGAGGTGGCGAACCACCTCTGTTGTGTTGAAACACCAAAACTCTCAGATGAGTTTTTGTGGCGAGGGGATTCATCCCCGATCGGCTGCGCAGCAGTCGTAAAACCTGAGAATCCGGTTTATCTGACACACCGAGCGGGTATGGCTTCGGGGGCTGCTTCGCAACCCATCGGGGATGAATCCCCTCACCACACAAGCTCCTTCGCCACAAAGTCTTCCTTCAGATTGTGGTTACTTCGCAGCCCAGGAGTTGAAGCGCTGCTCCAGTTGCTCGCCGTTGTCAGCCCAGAAGCTGACGTCGATCTGCACCTGGTTGGCGATGTTTTCCGGAGTGGTCGGCATGTCTTTCAGCACGTCCTTGCTCAGCAGTGGGACTGCCTGAGTGTTGGCCGGGCCGTAAGCGATGTTTTCCGAGTAGGTCTTTTGCTGTTGCGGCTGGACCGAATAGGCGATGAATTTCTTCGCTGCATCGGCGCGGGTCTTGTCCAGACCTTTCGGGATCGCCCAGGCGTCGAAGTCGTAGATGCCGCCGTTCCACACCACTTTCAGGTTGGATTCTTTCTGCACGGCGGCGATGCGACCGTTGTAGGCCGAGCTCATCACCACGTCACCGGAAGCGAGGTACTGCGGCGGCTGGGCGCCGGCTTCCCACCACTGAATATTCGGTTTCAGCTCATCCAGTTTCTTGAACGCACGATCCTGACCACCCTTGCTCGCCAGTTCTTTGTAGACGTCTTTCGGCGCCACACCGTCGGCCATCAGCGCGAATTCCAGGGTGTACTTGGCGCCTTTGCGCAGGCCGCGTTTGCCCGGGAATTTCTTGGTGTCCCAGAAATCGGCCCAGCTGGTTGGCGCGGTTTTCAGCTTGTCAGCGTTGTACGCGAGCACGGTCGACCAGACGAAGAAGCCCACGCCGCAAGGCTGAATCGCGCCTTTGACGTAATCTTCGGTTTTGCCGAACAGCGCCGGGTCGAGTTGTTCGAACATGTCTTCGTCGCAACCACGGGACAGCTCCGGCGATTCAACTTCCACCAGATCCCACGACACACTCTTGGTATCGACCATGGCTTTGACCTTGGCCATTTCGCCGTTGTACTCGCCGGCCACGATCTTGCCGTTGCCCGCTGCTTCCCACGGTGCGTAGAAGGCTTTGACTTGCGCCGCCTTGTTCGCCCCGCCAAACGACACCACAGTCAAATCGGGACCGGCGGCCATTGCGCTGGCCGCACCCATCAGGCCCAGGGTCAGGGCGGTGAACTTCAGGGATCTCAACATTTATTGTTCTCTCCACGTGCAGGGTTGGTGTTGGTATTGCGGGGGCGTTTTAGTGCGCCTCTAGAAGTGGGTCGAGCGCGCGAACGTGCTCGACCTGCCAGCCAAGCGGTACCACGTCCCCGACCGCGAGCGCGGGATCGAGCTCGGCAATCGGCTGTTTCACGAAGAAGTCGGTCTTGCCGCAGACTTCCAGGCGCACCCGGACGTGGTCGCCCAGATAGATGAATTCCGCCACCCTCCCTGAGAAGCGGTTGACGCATTGGTCGCTCGAGCCGTTAAGGCTGACGCGTTCCGGGCGGATCGACAGGGTCACCGGTTCGCCGGTCTGGCCGACGTTGACCGCCAACGCCTCAACCTTCTCACCACGGCCCAGTTCGACCACGCAACGCTCGCCGCTCTGGCTGAGCAGACGGCCGTTGAGGCGGTTGTTCTCGCCGATGAAGTTGGCGACGAAGGTGTTTTTCGGTTCTTCGTAGAGGGTGCGTGGCGGCGCGATCTGCTGGATTTCGCCCTGATGGAACACGGCGACGCGGTCGGACATGGTCAGCGCTTCACCCTGGTCGTGGGTCACGTAGACCACCGTCACGCCGAGGCGCTGGTGCAGGTGCTTGATCTCCATCTGCATGTGTTCGCGCAATTGCTTGTCGAGCGCGCCCAGCGGTTCGTCCATCAGCACCAGTTGCGGTTCGAACACCAGCGCCCGGGCCAGCGCTACCCGCTGCTGCTGACCGCCGGAGAGTTGCGCCGGATAACGTGAGGCGAACGCGTCGAGCTGGACCATGCTCAGGACTTTCTTGACCTTGTCGCTGACATCGCTCTTGTTCAGGCCGCGCACGGTCAGCGGGAACGCCAGGTTCTCGGCCACAGTCATGTGCGGGAACAGCGCGTAGTTCTGGAACACCATGCCGATGTCGCGTTTGTGCGGCGGCACGTTGTTGATGGCACGGCCGGCCAGGAGGATTTCGCCGGCGGTCGGCGTTTCGAACCCGGCGAGCATCATCAGGCTGGTGGTCTTGCCCGAGCCGGACGGCCCGAGCAGGGTCAGGAACTCGCCTTTGCGAATGTCCAGGTTGAGGTCTTTGACGATCAGGTTCTCGCCGTCGTAGCTCTTTTGCACTCCACGAAAGCTGACCAGCACGTCACTGGCCCCTGCGTTTGAATCGACCTGGCTCATACCCACACCTTTGTTATTGGTAACTGCTGTGGATTAAGCCTAGTGGCTGGCGCCAGCCGCGCAAATCGGGGCGCAGGAGAGAATCGCCTCAGCCGGATGGAAGGTTGGGGGTAGGGATTGCCCTACACGGATGGCGCGTTTTGGCAAGCGAGCGACGAGCGCCAAGCTGCGAGCCGCAAGAACAAGCAAAAGCGGTTGTCGCTGATGGATATGCCCACACGGTTCCAACTGTAGGAGCTGCCGAAGGCTGCGATCTTTTGATCTTGATCTTA
>NZ_JBQEPG010000045.1:0-30112 GCF_052045635.1 Pseudomonas sp. 22189 | reverse complement strand
GCTGTGGGCTCGACCTGCTTGTTCAACCAAGCTTCAAACTCTTTGAAACCCTTCGCGTCATTAGGCAGCTTGGCCTTGGTTTTGTGCTTACCGTTTGGCAAGTGCGTGGCGATATCAAAGGTGTTTTTAGCGATATCGACACCGACGAAACTGGACATGAGTGTCTCTCCATTGATCTGTTTTCGATCATCACTGCACTCTGTCCAACCTTGCGAATGCGAGCTCTCGCCAGAGACGGGCCCAAGATACCGTTCGAACTATATGAGTGAGTGTGGAGGGCTGGAGCACGATCTACATCACAGGCAAAAAGCCTAAGGAGCTGCACGGCTTCCAAGTCCCTCCCTCGATGATCAGTCGAGAACTATCGCTCCTGACGGAGCGATAGTCGAGATACAAGGAGCTGCCGCAGGCTGCGATCTTTTGATCTTGCTGGTTCAGCCCAGCGCTTTTTCAATCGCGTGAACGATGGTCGGATCATCCGGCGCCGTACGCGGCAAGAACCGCGCCAGCACCCGGCCGTCCTTGCCGAGCAGAAACTTCTCGAAGTTCCAGGTGATATCCCCGGGAAACTCCGCGCCCTCGCCCGCCAGCAAGCGGTACAGCTGGTGCCGCTCGTGACCGTTGACTTCAAGCTTGCTCGACAACGGGAACGTCACGCCATAGTTCAGGCTGCAGAATTCCTGGATTTCCTGCTCCGTGCCTGGTTCCTGGCCGGCAAACTGGTTGCACGGCAGGCCCAGCACACTGAAGCCTTTGCCCTTGAATTGCTGGTAGAGGTTTTCCAGTGCCGCGTACTGTGGGGTCAAGCCGCATTTGGAGGCGACGTTGACCACCAGCACGACTTGGCCCTTGAAAGGCGCCAACGGTAGCTCCTGACCATCCAGGGCTGTCAACTTAAGGTCGTGAAAAGCACTCATGACGGACTCCAGATTCCCGTGTTCTATTCGAAACAGCCACTTGGCGAGGCCACCAAGGACAGCCGCGGACTAAAAAGGCGCCCGCAGGCGCCTCTCCAGTACTCGAAGCTTAGCGCAGAAAATCAGTGGTGATGGCCACCTTCGCCATGGACGTGGCCATGAGCGACTTCTTCCTGGCTGGCGTCACGGATAGCAACGACCTTCACTTTGAAGTTCAGGCGCTGACCGGCCAGTGGGTGGTTACCGTCAACGGTGACGTCGTCGCCGTCCAGGTCACGGATGGTCACGATCTGCATCTGGCCGTCCGGCGCCGAAGCGTGGAACTGCATGCCGACTTCCAGCTCGTCAACGCCTTCGAACATGCTGCGGCTCAGGGTGCTGACCAGTTCGGCAGCGTATTCGCCGTAAGCGTCTTCCGGCTCAACGGAAACTTCCAGCTCGTCACCAACAGCCTTGCCTTCCAGCGCTTTTTCCAGGCCCGGGATGATGTTGCCTGCGCCTTGCAGGTAGACCAGCGGAGCGCCGCCGGCGGAGCTGTCGATGACCTCACCAGCGTCGTTGGTCAGGGTATAGTCGATGGAGACAGCCTTATTGGCGGCGATCAGCATGGGGCGAGACCTTTTGCATAAGAATATAGAAAGGCCAAGTTTAGCGAAGCAATCGCGCGAAAGCGAACACAACCCGGACAAACGGGTTTCGACGATCACCGGCTTCCATCAGGACGAGGACGGTCACTGGGTGGCCGAGCTTTCCTGTGGCCACACCCAGCACCTGCGTCATCAGCCGCCATGGCAATCGCGCGCCTGGGTCCTTGACCCGGCGCAACGTATTGAAAAAATAGGCCAAGCCTTTACCTGCGGTTGGTGCGCACAAGGCTCGGTTAGCGATAACCTTGGCGACTGAATTTCGGTAGGCGGTCACGTATAGATCGCCACCCTTGCCATGCACCCTTAGAGAATCCGCATGCAAACTTTTTTTATCGCGCCCACCGATTTTGGCGTGGGTCTGACCTCCATCAGCCTCGGGCTGGTGCGTACCCTGGAGCGGGCCGGACTGAAAGTCGGCTTCTTCAAACCGATAGCCCAGCCGCATCCGGGCGACACCGGCCCCGAGCGTTCCACCGAACTGGTGGCACGTACTCACGGCCTGAAACCGCCGCAACCACTGGGCCTGGCCCACGTCGAGCGAATGCTCGGCGACGGTCAGCTCGATGAGCTGCTCGAAGAAATCATCGCCCTGTATCAGCAAGCGGCTGTCGGCAAGGACGTGCTTGTGGTCGAAGGCATGGTGCCGACCCGCAGCGCCAGTTATGCGGCGCGGGTCAATTTGCACCTGGCGAAAAGCCTGGATGCCGAAGTGATTCTGGTGTCGGCTCCGGAAAACGAAGTGCTCGCCGAACTCTCCGGCCGCGTGGAATTGCAGGCGCAACTGTTTGGCGGTCCGAAAGACCCGAAAGTCCTCGGCGTGATCCTCAACAAGGTCAAGACCGAGGAGAGCATGGAGGCCTTCGCCACGCGCCTGAAGGAGCATTCGCCGTTGCTGCGCAGCGGTGACTTCCGCCTGCTCGGCTGCATTCCGTTCCAGCCCGAGCTCAACGCACCGCGCACCCGCGACGTCGCTGACCTGATGGGCGCACAGGTGCTCAACGCCGGCGACTATGAAACCCGGCGCATGACCAAAATCATCATCTGCGCGCGCACCATGCGCAACACCGTGGAGCTGCTCAAACCCGGCGTGCTGGTGGTAACCCCCGGCGATCGCGACGACATCATTCTTGCGGTCAGCCTTGCGGCGCTCAACGGCGTGCCATTGGCCGGGCTGTTGCTGACCAGTGACACCCTGCCCGATCCACGCATCATGGACTTGTGCCGTGGCGCGTTGCAGGCCGGTCTGCCGGTATTGTCGGTGAGCACCGGCTCCTACGACACCGCCAACCTGCTCAATGGCCTGAACAAGGAAATCCCCATTGATGACCGCGAGCGCGCGGAGATCATCACCGACTTCGTCGCCAGCCATCTTGACGCCAAGTGGCTGCACCAGCGCTGCGGCACCCCGCGGGAAATGCGCCTGTCACCCGCAGTATTCCGCTATCAACTGATTCAACGGGCGCAGTCGGCGAACAAGCGCATCGTCCTGCCCGAAGGCAGCGAGCCGCTCACCGTGCAAGCGGCGGCGATCTGTCAGGAGCGCGGCATCGCCCGTTGCGTGTTGCTGGCCAAACCGGCGGATGTTGAAGCCGTGGCCCGCGCGCAAGGCATCGAGCTGCCGCCGGGGCTGGAGATTCTCGATCCGGATCTGATCCGCGAGCGTTATATCGAACCGATGGTCGCCCTGCGCAAAAGCAAAAGCCTCAACGCGCCGATGGCCGAGCAGCAACTGGAAGACACCGTGGTCATTGGCACCATGATGCTTGCGCTGGATGAAGTCGACGGTCTGGTGTCGGGCGTGATAAACACCACCGCCAACACCATCCGCCCGGCGCTGCAACTGATCAAGACCGCGCCAGGCTGCACGCTGGTGTCTTCAGTGTTCTTCATGCTGTTCCCCGAAGAAGTGCTGGTCTACGGCGACTGCGTGATGAATCCGCACCCAAGCGCAACTGAGCTGGCCGAGATCGCCCTGCAAAGCGCCGACTCGGCAGCGGCCTTCGGCATCACCCCGCGCGTGGCGATGATCAGTTACTCCAGCGGCGAGTCGGCCAGCGGCGAAGAAGTCGAGAAAGTCCGCGAAGCCACCCTGCTCGCCCACGAGCAACAGCACTCGCTGCTGATCGACGGGCCGCTGCAATACGACGCCGCTGCCAACGCCGATGTGGCCCGGCAACTGGCGCCCAACAGCCAGGTGGCCGGCCGCGCCACGGTGTTCGTGTTCCCCGACCTGAACACCGGCAACACCACCCACAAAGCCGTGCAGCGCAGTGCCGACTGCGTCAGCCTCGGCCCGATGCTGCAAGGCCTGCGCAAACCGGTGAACGACCTGCCGCGCGGCGCGCAGGTCGACGACATCGTCTACACCATCGCCCTGACCGCGATTCAAGCCGCCAACCGACCTATGGATGTGTAAATGCTGGACTTTCTGCCCGCCCCGATTCGCGGCGTGATCGCCGCGCTGCTGTTGGCACTCAATACGATTCTGCTGTGCTCGTTCCTGTTCTGCGTCGCGCTGATCAAAGTGCTGCCCTTCGACCTCGCCCGCCGCGCCTCACTGTGGCTGATGAGCCACACCCACGAAGCCTGGATCAGCAACAACAAGGGCTGGATGAACCTGGTGCGCCGCACCCGCTGGCACATCAGCGGCCTGCAAGGTCTGGACTACCAACACTCGTACCTGATCACCAGCAACCACCAGAGCTGGGTCGACATCCTGGTGCTGCAATACGTACTCAACCGGCGCATCCAGCCGCTGAAATTCTTCCTCAAGCAGGAGCTGATCTGGGTCCCGGTGATTGGCCTGGCGTGGTGGGCGCTGGGCTTTCCGTTCATGAAACGCTACTCCAAGGCCTATCTGGAAAAGCACCCGGAAAAGAAAGGCAAGGACCTGGAAACCACGCGCAAGACCTGCGCGAAGTTTCGCGACAACCCGGTGGGGATTTTCAACTTCGTCGAAGGCACACGCTTCACCGAAGGCAAGCACGCTCAGCAGCAATCACCGTTCAAGTACCTGCTCAAGCCCAAGGCTGGCGGCATCGCCTTTGTGCTGGACGCAATGGGAGAACAGCTGGAATCGATCGTCAACGTGACCATCCACTATCCGGGCGGGCGTCCAGGGTTCTGGGACCTGCTGTGCGGCAACGTGCGCGACGTGGTGGTGCACTTTGAAGAACTGCAGATTCCGCCAGCGTTCATTGGCAAGAACTACGATCAGGACGGCGAATACCGTCTGCAGTTTCAGGGCTGGATCAACCAGCTGTGGCAGGACAAGGATGCGCTGCTGGAACAGATGCACCGCGAATTCCCGAACCGGCACTAACCTTGTGGGAGCTGGCCTGCTGGCGATGGCCGAGATCAGCAAGCATCACTGGTGAATGACATAGCGCCATCGCTGGCAGGCCAGCTCCCACAGTTGGATTGGGTGCGTTCAGTTAGGGATTGGTCGGCTGGCAGGCCGCCTTCGCTGGCAAGCCAGCTCCCACAGTTGGATTGGGTGCGTTCAGTTAGGGATTGGTCGACTCGCCTTCGCTGGCAAGCCAGCTCCCACAATTGGGTTGGGTGTGTTCAGTTAGGTATCGGTCGGCTGGTAGGCCAGCCCCCACAAAATCAAGATCAAAAGATCGCAGCCTGCGGCAGCTCCTACAGGGAAGATAATACAACCCGCACGCGGCGCATGCCGCACCACTCCAGGATGAGCGCAAGCTCGGCTGCAGCTCTTGATCTTGATCCACGGGCGACGTCGGAAGGCTGAGCGGAGGGATTGATCCGGGGGTGGGAGCGCAGCGACCGTTTGGCGCAGCCAAACACAGCGAGAGGAGGTGCAGCGAAGCAAACCGTAGGCGCTGCACCCGGATCAATCCCGCAGCGAAGGGACCCCGAGCTTTAGCGAGCGGGCCGGACGCAGGAGCAAGCGTTTTTTTGCTTACTTTTTTTAGGCGTTTGTAAAAAAAGTGAGTCGCCGTAAGGGCGAAACCGCCAGCCGCAGCACCCGAAGAAACGGATATTCACTCAGCCAGACAGAGCATGGTCGCCTATAAGGGCGCCATCGCTGGCAAGCCAGCTCCCACAGTGGAATGAGCTCGCGCAAAAATCGCAGCCAACAAAAAACCCGCCGATGATCACTCATCCGCGGGCCTTTCATTTCCAACTAACGCTTAAATCGCGCCACGCTTGCGCAGCAGATCCAACACCTGCTTGACGCTCTCTTCCAGCGACAGCGACTGCGTGTCGATCACCAGATCGGCATTCAGCGGCACGTCATACGGAAAGGACTCACCCGGAATATTATCGCCACCCGCAGCATACAAGCCCTGCGGATCACGCTCGGCACACACCGCCGGCGAGGCCTGCACATAAACCGTCAACAGACGATCCTTGCCGATCAGCTCCTTGGCCTGCTCGCGACCTTCAGCACTCGGCGCAACAAACGCCGCCAGGGTCAACAGACCAGCCTCATTGAACTGACGCGCCACGTGCGCCGCACGCCGCCAATTCTCGGTGCGACCGGCACGGTCATGTGGCAAGCCCTTGTTGAGGTCGTGACGCAGGTTCTGCCCATCGAGTACGAACACGGCACGACCCATGTCGAACAACTTGCGCTCGACCGCATAGGCCAGGGTGCTCTTGCCTGCGCCGGACAGGCCGCTGAACAGCACGGTCGCCGGTTGCTGGCCAAAGCGCTGGGCACGTTCTTCAGTAGCAACGTGGGCCAGTTTGCCGTGGTGGGTGGCCGTGCCGTGGCTCAGTGGCTGAGCGACGATCATGCCGGCGCCAACGGTGCCGTTGGTCAAACGGTCAATGACGATGAACGCACCGGTGGTGCGGTTGCTGTCGTAACCGTCGAGGGCGATCGGCGCGTCGAGCGCGATCTTCACCTTGCCGATTTCGTTGAGCTGCAACGCGCTCGCCGGACCTTCTTCAAGGGTGTTCACGTCGACCTTGTTGACGATGCTGGCAATCGAGCCCGGCACATAACTGGTGGCGCGTTTGATGTCGTATTTCTTGCCCGGCAACATCGGCTCTTCAGCCATCCACACCAGCATCGCTTCGAAGCTGTCGGTGACCGGCGGCACGTTGTCGGCATGCACCAGCAAGTCGCCACGGGAGATGTCGATTTCGTCTTCCATGGTCAGCGTCACCGCTTGACCAGGACCGGCCTGCTCCAGTTCACCTTCGAAGGTGACGATGGATTTGACGCGGCTGCTCTTGCCCGACGGCAGCACCACCACTTCGTCGCCCTTGTGCACGATGCCGCTGGCGAGGGTGCCGGCGAAGCCGCGGAAGTTCAGGTTCGGACGGTTGACGTATTGCACCGGGAAGCGCAGATCGGTGAAGTTGCGGTCGCCCGCCACTTCCACGGTCTCGAGGATCTCCATCAGCGACTGCCCTTTGTACCAAGGCGAGCGCTCGGACTTGTTCACCACGTTGTCGCCCTTGAGAGCAGACATCGGCACGAAGTGCATGCTGGTCGGCTTCATCTTCAAGCCTTCGGCGAACTTCAGGTAGTCGGCCTTGATCGACTCGAACACACCTTCATCAAAGTCTTTCAGGTCCATCTTGTTGATGGCGACGACGATGTGCTTGATGCCGAGCAACGAGGCGATGAAGCTGTGACGACGGGTCTGGGTCTGCACGCCGTAACGGGCGTCGACCAGGATGATCGCCAGGTCACAGGTGGATGCACCGGTGGCCATGTTGCGGGTGTACTGCTCATGGCCGGGGGTGTCGGCAATGATGAATTTGCGCTTGGCGGTGGAGAAGTAGCGGTAGGCAACATCGATGGTGATGCCCTGCTCACGCTCGGCCTGCAGGCCGTCGACCAGCAATGCCAGGTCGATGTCGTCACCGGTGGTGCCGACTTTCTTCGAATCGCGGGTGATGGCTTCCAGATGATCTTCGTAGATCATCTTGGAGTCGTGCAGCAGGCGCCCGATCAGGGTGCTTTTGCCGTCGTCGACGTTACCGCAGGTCAAAAAGCGCAGCAGCTCTTTACGTTCGTGCTGGCCCAGGTAGGCGAGGATGTCCTCGCTGATCAAATCAGATGCGTGCGACATGACAACCCCTTAGAAATAGCCTTGACGTTTTTTATCTTCCATCGAGCCGGCGCCATCGTGGTCGATGACCCGGCCCTGGCGCTCGGAAGTTCGCGTCAGGAGCATTTCCTGAATGATGTCCGTGAGGCTTTCGGCCTCGGACTCCACCGCGCCCGTCAACGGGTAGCAGCCAAGGGTACGGAAACGCACTTTCTTTTTGACGATGCGCGCCTTGTCCTCGTCGGACAGATGCTCAAGGATGCGCTCGTCATCGATCATGATCAGGGTGCCGTTCTTCTCGATCACTTCGCGTTCGGCGGCGAAGTACAGCGGCACGATCGGGATGCCTTCGAGGTAGATGTACTGCCAGATGTCCAGTTCGGTCCAGTTCGACAACGGGAACACACGAATGGATTCGCCCTTGTTGACCTTGCCGTTGTAGACGTTCCACAGCTCCGGACGCTGATTCTTCGGGTCCCAGCGGTGCTTGCTGTCGCGGAACGAATACACGCGCTCTTTGGCGCGGGACTTCTCTTCGTCACGACGGGCACCACCGAACGCGGCGTCGAAACCATGCTTGTCGAGTGCCTGCTTCAGGCCCTCGGTCTTCATGATGTCGGTGTGTTTGGCGCTGCCGTGGGTGAACGGGTTGATGTTCTGCGCCACGCCATCGGGGTTGATGTGGGTGATCAGGTCCAGGCCCAGCTCTTCGACCATCTTGTCGCGGAACTTGTACATCTCCTGGAATTTCCAGCGAGTGTCGACGTGCATCACCGGAAACGGCAGTTTGCCCGGGAAGAACGCCTTGCGTGCCAGGTGCAGCATCACGGCGGAGTCTTTACCGATGGAGTACAGCATCACCGGGTTGTCGAACTCGGCGGCCACCTCGCGGATGATGTGGATGCTTTCCGCCTCCAGCTGTTTCAGATGCGTCAGTTTGTCGACCATGGCTACTCACGAAAGCTTTCTTATGAACGGCCAGCGGGCCGTGTTCGAGCGGGGAATCCTAGCACAGCGCCCTCTTCTAATCAGGACGCCAACTAGATCGAAAGGGCATATGAATATGCCCACCAGTTTGCCCTACTAACCCTGTAGGAGCTGCATTTCAGATCAGGCTCGCCGCGAGACGTCAGATCGGGTTCGGGCAGTCGATGAAGATGTGTTCCAGGGCAAAACGTTTGGCCAGGTAGTCACCCAGCGCCTGCACACCATAGCGCTCGGTGGCATGGTGGCCGGCGGCGATGAAGCTGATGTCGTTTTCCCGAGCGCTGTGGAAGGTCTGTTCGGAGGCTTCGCCACTGAGGAACAGATCAACGCCCGCCGCCACGCCCTGATCGATATAACCCTGCCCGCCACCTGTGCACCAGCCGACCCGGCGAATCATCGCACTGCCCTCGACCAGCAGTGGTTCGCGGCCCATGACGTCTTTGACCTTGCGGGCGAAGTCTCGCGCAGTCATTGGCTCGTTCAACGAGCCGACCAGCCCGACGATCTTCAGGTTGTCCGGGTCCAACGGCCCTTCGACGGTGATGTCCAGTTGACGCGCCAACTGCACGTTGTTGCCGACCTCCGGGTGCAGGTCCAGTGGCAGGTGATAAGCGAGCAGACTGATGTCGTGCTTGAGCAGGGTCTTCAGGCGGCGCTGCTTCATGCCGGTGATGCACGGGTTTTCGCCTTTCCAGAAATAGCCGTGATGCACAAGTATCAGATCGGCTTCGGCTTCCACCGCAGCATCGAGCAAGGCCTGACTGGCGGTGACGCCACTGACAATGCGCATCACCTGCGGACGCCCCTCCACCTGCAGGCCATTGGGGCAATAATCGGCGATTTTCGCACTGCCGAGGTAACGGTCGGCTTCTTCGACCAGGGTGCTGAGGGCGACGGCCATGAAAGACTCCTAAATATCCCGTTCAGAGGCGCGCGCGGCCTCGTATAATGCGCGACATTATCGGCGGTCTGCCCCCGCCTGCAACTTTTCCAGGACGTGCTTAATGCTCAAGGCGCTGCGTTTTTTTGGCTGGCCGCTGTTGGCCGGCGTGCTTATCGCTCTGTTGATTATTCAGCGTTACCCGCAGTGGGTCGGGCTTCCGAGCCTCGACGTCAACCTGCAACAGGCCCCGCAAACCACCAGTGTGCAACAGGGCCCGGTGTCCTATGCCGACGCGGTGACCATCGCCGCACCGTCGGTGGTCAACCTCTACACCACCAAAGTCATCAACAAACCGGCGCACCCGCTGTTTGAGGATCCGCAGTTCCGGCGCTTCTTCGGTGACAACTCGCCGAAGCAGAAACGCATGGAATCGAGCCTCGGTTCCGGCGTGATCATGAGCCCGGAAGGCTACATTCTGACCAACAACCACGTGACCACCGGCGCCGATCAGATCGTGGTGGCACTCAAGGATGGGCGCGAAACCCTCGCCCGCGTCATCGGCAGCGACCCGGAAACCGACCTCGCGGTGCTGAAGATTGACCTGAAAAACCTCCCGGCGATCACCGTCGGCCGCTCCGACAACATCCGCATCGGCGACGTCGCACTGGCCATCGGCAACCCGTTCGGCGTCGGCCAGACCGTGACCATGGGCATCATCAGCGCCACCGGGCGCAACCAGTTGGGCCTGAACAATTACGAAGACTTCATCCAGACCGACGCGGCGATCAACCCGGGCAACTCCGGCGGCGCACTGGTCGATGCCAACGGCAATCTCACCGGGATCAACACCGCGATCTTCTCCAAGTCCGGCGGCTCGCAAGGCATCGGTTTTGCGATTCCGGTAAAACTGGCGATGGAGGTGATGAAGTCGATCATCGAGCACGGTCAGGTGATTCGTGGCTGGCTCGGTATTGAAGTGCAGCCGCTGACCCAGGAACTGGCCGAGTCGTTTGGCCTGTCCGGGCGTCCGGGAATTGTCGTGGCGGGAATCTTCCGCGATGGCCCGGCACAGAAGGCCGGCCTGCAGCTGGGTGACGTGATTCTGAGTATCGACGGAGAACCGGCGGGTGATGGGCGAAAGTCCATGAATCAGGTGGCGCGGATCAAACCGACCGACAAGGTCACCATTCAGGTCATGCGCAACGGCAAAGAGATCAAGCTGACTGCTGAAATCGGCCTGCGTCCACCGCCGGCGCCTGTGAAAGAAGAAGAGTAAGCCGCCAGTACAAATCAATGTGGGAGCGAGCCTGCTCGCGAAGAGGTCGTCACAGTCAACAATGATGTTGAATGACAGACCGCTTTCGCGAGCAGGCTCGCTCCCACAGGTTTAGCGGTGTTCTACAGGTCGCCGAGGCCGTCGATCAGCGCCTGATTCTGCTCCGGCGTACCGATCGAGATCCGCAGGAACTGGGCAATCCGCTCCTGCTTGAAGTGGCGCACAATCACGCCCTGCTCGCGCAACTTGGCTGCCAGCCCCGCTGCATCGTGTTGCGGGTGCCGGGCGAAGATGAAGTTTGCCGCCGACGGCAGCACCTCAAACCCCTTGACCTGCAATTGCGCGATGACCCACTCACGACTTTCGATGACCAGACGGCAGGTCTTGTCGAAATACTCGCGATCCTCGAACGCGGCCGCCGCTCCGACAATCGCCAGGCGATCCAGCGGATAGGAGTTGAAGCTGTTCTTGATTCGCTCCAGCGCTTCGATCAGATCCGGATGACCCACCGCCAGACCGACGCGCAGGCCGGCCAGCGAGCGCGACTTGGACAAGGTCTGGGTCACCAGCAGGTTCGGATAACGGTCCACCAGGCTGATCGCGGTTTCGCCGCCGAAGTCGATATAAGCCTCGTCCACCACAACCACCGAATCCGGGCTGGCCTTGAGGATCTGCTCGACCGCTTCCAGTGCCAGCAGGCAACCGGTCGGTGCGTTCGGATTCGGGAAAATGATCCCGCCGTTCGGTTTGGCGTAGTCCGCCGGGTTGATCTGGAACTGCGCGTCCAGCGGCACGGCATCGAACTGGATGCCGTACAGACCGCAGTACACCGGATAGAAGCTGTAGCTGATGTCCGGAAACAGCAGTGGCTGCTCGTGTTGCAGCAGACCGTGGAAAATGTGCGCGAGCACCTCGTCCGAACCGTTGCCGAGGAACACCTGATTGCTCTGCACGCCGTAGTAGTGGGCGACGGCGGTTTTCAGCAGATCGCTGTTCGGATCCGGGTACAGGCGCAGGTTGTCGTTGAGCTCGGTTTGCATCGCCGCCAGGGCTTTGGGCGACGGGCCGTAAGGGTTTTCGTTGGTGTTGAGCTTGACCAGTCTGGTCAGCTTCGGCTGTTCGCCCGGCACATACGGCACCAGATCCTTGACGAACGGGCTCCAGAATTTACTCATGTTCAATTCCCCTTCACTTCGTCTTTGATGCGGTATTCGGCGCTGCGGGCGTGCGCGCTCAGGGATTCGCCACGGGCCAGCACGGACGCGGTCTTGCCCAGCTCGGAAGCGCCGGCCTCGGAGCAGAAGATGATCGACGAACGTTTCTGGAAGTCGTACACGCCCAGCGGTGAGGAGAAACGCGCGGTGCCGGACGTTGGCAGCACGTGGTTCGGGCCGGCGCAGTAATCACCCAGCGCTTCCGAGGTGTGGCGGCCCATGAAGATCGCGCCGGCGTGGCGAATCTGCGGCAGCCAGGCTTGCGGGTCGGCCACCGACAATTCGAGGTGTTCCGGGGCGATGCGGTTGGCGACTTCGATGGCTTGCGCCATGTCGCGCACGTGAATCAGCGCACCGCGACCATTGATCGAAGTTTCGATGATGGCCGCGCGGTCCATGGTCGGCAGCAGTTTGTCGATGCTCGCCGCAACCTTGTCGAGGAATTCGGCATCCGGGCTGACCAGAATCGCCTGCGCGTCTTCGTCGTGCTCGGCCTGGGAGAACAGGTCCATGGCGATCCAGTCCGGATCGGTCTGGCCGTCGCAGACCACGAGGATTTCCGACGGGCCGGCGATCATGTCGATGCCGACCTGACCGAACACGTGTCGTTTGGCGGTGGCGACATAAATGTTGCCCGGGCCGACGACTTTGTCCACCTGCGGCACGCTTTCGGTACCGTAAGCCAGCGCAGCAACCGCTTGCGCGCCGCCGATGGTGAACACCCGGTCAACGCCGGCAATGCACGCCGCCGCCAGCACCAGCTCATTGATTTCACCGCGCGGGGTCGGCACCACCATGACCACTTCGGTCACGCCGGCGACCTTGGCCGGAATCGCGTTCATCAACACCGACGACGGGTACGACGCCTTGCCGCCCGGCACGTACAGGCCGGCGCGATCCAGTGGTGTGACCTTCTGCCCGAGCACGGTGCCGTCGGCTTCGGTGTAGCTCCAGGAATCCTGTTTCTGTTTTTCGTGGTAGCTGCGCACCCGCGCCGCGGCTTTTTCCAGCGCTTCGCGTTGCGGGACAGTGATGCGGGTCAGGGCCAGTTCCAGACGCTCGCGCGGCAGGATCAGGTCGGCCATGGAGGCGACTTCGAGGCCGTCGAACTTCTGGGTGAACTCGACCAGCGCCGCGTCACCGCGCTCGCGCACCGCCTTGATGATGTCCAGCACGCGCTGATTGACCGAGTCGTCAGACACACTTTCCCAGCTCAGCAGATGATCCAGATGATGCGCGAAATCCGGGTCAGCAGCGTTGAGTCGGCGAATTGCAGTCGGTGCGGTCATAGCGAGAGCCTCATAGGAATGGCAAAAACTCAGGCGCCCTAACTTAGCAGTCGTTTCCGCTTGGGCACCTGAGATTCTGGCTATGAGGCGGATAGACGGGCGCGACTCAAGGTCGCGCAGGTACATCAGCCGCGGTGTCGCGATTCCACTGCCGTGCGCAGGGTATCGATCAACGCCTGGATTCGGGCGTGTTGCATCTTCATCGAAGCCTTGTTGACCACCAGGCGCGAGCTGATCGTGGCGATCAGTTCCTGAGGTTCCAGGCCGTTGGCGCGCAGTGTATTGCCGGTGTCGACCACGTCGATGATCTTGTCGGCCAGACCGATCAGCGGCGCCAGCTCCATCGAGCCGTAGAGCTTGATGATGTCGACCTGACGGCCCTGCTCGGCGTAGTAGCGCTTGGCAACGTTGACGAACTTGGTCGCCACGCGCAGACGGCCCTTGGGCTCGGCTGCGCCGATCTTGCCGGCCGTCATCAGCTTGCACTGGGCAATCTGCAGATCCAGCGGCTCGTAGAGGCCCTGGCCGGTGTATTCCATCAGCACGTCTTTACCGGCGACGCCGAGGTCGGCCGCGCCATGCTCGACATAGGTCGGCACGTCGGTGGCACGCACGATCAACAGACGTACGTCATCCTGAGTGGTGGGGATGATCAGTTTGCGGCTCTTGTCCGGATTCTCGGTCGGCACGATGCCCGCTTCAGCGAGAAGCGGCAGGGTGTCGTCAAGGATGCGGCCCTTGGACAGTGCGATGGTCAACATGGGAAACGTCAGTCCTTATCAAGGTACTCATGTCCGGTCGCAATCGGCGCCGGACACACATCGAGCCGGATACCGGCTCGACTCGAAACAAATTCAGTGGACACCTCCCTGTGCCCAGTGCAGCGACTAGCCCGGAACGCGACGGATCTTGGCGCCCAGCATCTGCAGTTTTTCTTCGATGCACTCGTAACCACGGTCGATGTGGTAGATGCGGTCGATCAGGGTATCGCCCTCGGCCACCAGGGCCGAAATCACCAGACTCGCCGAAGCACGCAGGTCGGTGGCCATCACTGGCGCGCCCTTCAGCACTTCAGTACCGGTGACGATCGCAGTGTTGCCTTCGACCTGGATCCTGGCGCCCATGCGGTGCAGTTCGTACACGTGCATGAAACGGTTTTCGAAGATCGTCTCGATCACTGCACCGGTGCCTTCGGCAATGGCGTTGAGCGAGATGAACTGCGCCTGCATGTCGGTCGGGAATGCCGGGTACGGCGCTGTGCGCACGTTGACCGCTTTCGGGCGTTTGCCGTGCATGTTCAGCTCGATCCAGTCTTCACCGCAGGTGATTTCCGCACCGGACTCACGGAGCTTTTCCAGGACCGCTTCAAGAATGGTCGGATCAGTGTCCTTGACCTTGACGCGGCCACCGGTGACCGCAGCGGCCACCAGGTAGGTGCCGGTTTCGATACGGTCAGGCATGACCTTGTAGAAACACGAACCCAGGCGCTCGACGCCATCGATGGTGATGGTGTCGGTACCGGCACCGGAAACCTTGGCGCCCATGGCGTTGAGGAAATTCGCCAGGTCGACGACTTCCGGCTCGCGCGCAGCGTTCTGCAGCACGCTGCGCCCCTTGGCCAGGGCAGCCGCCATCATGATGTTTTCGGTACCGGTCACGCTGACGGTATCAAAGAAGAAGTGCGCACCGCGCAGGCCGCCTTCAGGCGCCTTGGCCTTGATGTAGCCGCCTTCGACGTCGATCACCGCGCCCATGGCTTCGAGACCACGGATGTGCAGGTCAACCGGACGCGAACCGATGGCGCAACCGCCAGGCAGAGCGACTTCGGCTTCACCGAAACGGGCAACCATCGGCCCCAGAACCAGGATCGAGGCACGCATGGTTTTCACCAGCTCGTACGGCGCGATCAGGGTCTTGATGGTACGTGGGTCGATTTCAACGCTGAGTTTCTCGTCGATCACAGGCTCGATGCCCATGCGACCGAACAGCTCGATCATGGTGGTGATGTCGTGCAGGTGCGGCAGGTTGCCAACGGTCACCGGGCCATCGCACAGCAGGGTGGCAGCCAGAATCGGCAGGGCGGAGTTCTTCGCCCCGGAGATACGGATTTCGCCATCAAGACGAACGCCACCGGTAATAATCAATTTATCCATAAGAATCTCGACGCCCTAGGGCTCAGGTGCGCTCGGCCCAGGCCGCGCTGCTGAAAAATTTCATAGTGACCGCGTGGATGCTGCCATCAGCGATCCAAGGGTTCAAATGGGCATAGATGCTTTGCTGACGCTTGACCGGGCTCAACGCCGCCAGTTCATCACTAATCACGTTCAGCTGGAAGTTGCAGCCTTCGCCTTCAACTTCCACCTGCGTTCCTGGCAGCTTTCCTTCAAGGAAGCTCTTCACTTCTACGGCCTGCATGCTCAACCTCAATCGGCGCCCTGTGCGCACGGGTCGGACATCATACAAAAAAGCCCCGCGCCTGCGAACCCCGCATTGGCAGGACTCTGACGGGGGGCTTGTTTGTCGATGCGGGTTCAGGGGTGCGCCAGCAACTCGGTCAGTTCGCTGACCTGAGCGATTTCGCGCATGTCTTCCGGCATCGCGCGGACGCTGACGGCCTTGCCGGCCGCCTGAGCATCGCGCATGAAGCACAGCAGCAAGGACAAGCCGACGCTGCTGGACTTCTTCACTGCCGAACAATCAATCACCAGCGATGCCGCCTTGCTGGACTTGATCAGCGCCTGGCCCTCCTTGCGCAGGTCGGGGCCCGTGCGATAGTCCAGCACTCCGCTGAGCAATAGCTCGTCGACATCACTCATACGAACTGCCGCCTCATTCATTGCGCTGGCTTCTCGGCAGCTTTCTCGGTGGTTTCCTTGGCCTTGGCCACTTCGCCAGCCCAATTGTTGATGGTCTTGTCCAGATCGTTGCCATTGCGCTGCATCGCATCCGCGAACTGATCACGGAACAGCTTGCCGATGTTGATGCCGTTGATGATCACGTTGCGCAGCTTCCACTCACCGTTGATCTTCTCCAGCGTGTACTGCACCGGATAGATCGCGCCGTTGCTGCCCTTGACGGTCATGCCGACGCTGGTGCGATCACCCGATTCATCCTTGGCCGGATCAACCGTGATGCCCTGATTGTTGTATTCGAGCAAGGCATTGCCGTAGAACTGGAACAGGCCTTTCTTGAAGTTTTCCTGGAAGGTCTGCATCTGCGCCGGCGTGGCCTTGCGCGAATACTTGACCGTCATGATGCTCTTGGAAATGCCCTCGGCATCCACTACCGGGCCGACGATGTTGTTCAACGCGGCATAGAAATCAGCCGGATCCTGCTTGTATTTCGCTTTGTTGGCCGACAGGTCGGCCAGCATCCGGTTCGTGGTGTCCTGAACCAGATCGTGCGCCGATTGCCCGGGCGCAGCGTTAGCCAGCAGTGGCAGTGTCGCAAGCAACACCAACAGGCCACGTCGCAAGGTAGAGATCATTCAAAAGCTCCTCATTTGGCGTCTTTGCTAACGGTATTGAGCAGGAATTTACCGATCAGGTCTTCCAGTACCAGAGACGACTGCGTGTCGTGGATGGTTCCACCATCCTTCAGACGAGTGTCTTCCCCACCCACGCTGATACCGATGTATTTCTCGCCCAACAGGCCAGCGGTCAGGATAGACGCTGTGGAGTCGGTCGGCAGGTTGTCGACCTTTTTATCCACTTGCAGGGTGACCCGACCGGTGAAGCTGTCGCGATCCAGATCGATGGCCGTGACCTTGCCGATGGTTACACCGGCCATGGTCACTTTGGCTCTGACCGTCAAACCGGCGATATTGTCGAAGTAGGCATACAGCTTATAGGTGTCGGTGGTCGAGGTCGGAGACAGGCCACTGACCCGCAGCGCAAGCAGCAACAAGGCCAGGATCCCTGCCAGCAGGAACAGGCCGACACCGATTTCCAGGGTGCGGTTTTGCATCAGAAATCTCCAAACATCAAAGCGGTCAGAATAAAGTCCAGGCCGAGCACTGCCAGCGAGGCAAACACCACGGTCTTGGTGGTGGCACGACTGATACCCTCGGAAGTGGGCTCACAGTCATAGCCTTGGAATACGGCAATCCAGGTCACTACAAAGGCGAAAACAATACTTTTGATCACGCCGTTGAGCACGTCACTGGTGAAATTCACGCTGTTCTGCATGTTCGCCCAATAAGAGCCTTCATACACACCCAGCCAGTCGACAGCCACCCACGATCCACCCCAGATGCCTACCACGCTGAAAATCATCGCCAGCACCGGCAGGGAAATGAAACCGGCCCACAGGCGCGGAGCAATGATGTACTTGAGCGGGTCGACACCGATCATTTCCAGGCTGGAAAGCTGTTCGGTGGACTTCATGTTGCCGATTTCGGCCGTCAGCGCCGAACCGGCACGCCCGGCAAACAGCAGCGCCGTCACCACCGGACCCAATTCACGCAGCAAGGTCAGGGCGACCATCTGCCCCACTGCCTGCTCCGAACCGTAGCTCGACAGAATACTGAAGCCCTGCAGCGCCAGCACCATGCCGATGAAAATCCCGGAGACGACGATGATCACCAGCGACATCACGCCAACCGAATGCAGTTGCTTGACCAGCAGACCAAAACCGCCACTGATGCCGCCACGACCGAGCAGGGCGTGAAACAGGAACAGGGTCGCGCGGCCAAACACCGCCACGGCGTCGATCGCCGTCTCGCCAAAGCGGCGTACGCGTTCTATCAATGAAATTCTGCGCATCAGCGCTTCCCCAGAAGATCTGCGCGGTAATCCGTCGCTGGAAAATGGTACGGCACCGGGCCATCGGGGTTGCCGGTCATGAACTGGCGAATACGCGGTTCATCCGAGTTCATCAATTCGTCCGGCGTACCCTGCCCCAGCACCTGACCATCACCCACTACATAAATGTAGTCAGCGATGCTCGCGGTTTCGGCCAGGTCGTGGGAAACCACAATGCTGGTAATGCCCAGCGCATCATTGAGCAGACGGATCAGGCGCACCAGCACGCCCATGGCGATCGGATCCTGACCAACGAAAGGCTCGTCATACATGAGAATCTGCGGATCGAGCGCGATCGCCCGCGCCAGCGCCACGCGACGTTTCATGCCGCCCGACAGCTCGTCCGGCATCAGCTCGATCGCGCCGCGCAGTCCAACCGCCTGCAATTTGAGCAGGACGATGTCGCGGATCATCTCGTCCGGTAATTGGGTATGAACCCGCAAGGGGAAAGCGACGTTCTCGAAGACATCGAGATCGGTAAACAGCGCGCCACTCTGAAACAGCACACCCATGTGCTTTCGCGCATCGAACAGATCACTGCGCGACAGCGTCGGCAGGTTCTGACCGTTGACCCAGACTTCCCCGCTGGAGGGACGCAATTGCGCGCCCATCAGTCGCAGCAGCGTGGTCTTGCCACACCCGGAAGGCCCCATGATGCCGGTAACCTTGCCACGCGGGATGCGAATATCGACGTTATTGAAAATGCTGCGCGCACCGCGCTTGAAGGAGACTCCCTTCAGCTCGACCGCGTAGGCGTTATCGGCACTCATCTAAACTCCTTGCGATGCAGCCTCTCACTCGGACGCCTGGCTTTCCGCAGAAAGCACATACCTCCCGGGCAGGCCGAACTGGCGGCGAACTATATCACTGCAAACGCCAAGCGCCCAAGGCCCATGCCCCTCCGCGTTCAACGATATGACAGGCCCGACGGCACTTTTTCGGGGTTTTGGTTGCCAGGAATGACAAAGCTCGACGAACTTGCGTGAGGCTTTTCAACATAACCGCTATAATCGCCGCCTTTTCATCGGGCTATACGATTTCTGACATGAGCCAATCCAGCGACCTGATTCAATCGGCACAACGCACCATCCGCCTCGAAGTGGAAGCCGTACAAGGCTTGTTGCCCCATATCGACGCCGATTTCGTACGCGCTTGCGAGATGATTCTGGCCAGCAAGGGCCGTGTGGTAGTGGTCGGCATGGGTAAATCCGGGCACGTCGGCAACAAGATTGCCGCGACCCTGGCCAGCACCGGCACCCCGGCCTTTTTTGTTCATCCAGCCGAAGCCAGCCACGGTGACATGGGCATGATCACCCGCGATGACGTGATCCTCGCCCTCTCCAACTCCGGCTCGACCAACGAAATCGTCACCCTGCTGCCGTTGATCAAACGCCTGGGCATCCAGTTGATCAGCCTGACCGGCAATCCACAGTCACCGCTGGCCAAGGCCGCCGAAGTCAATCTCAACGTTCACGTCGAGCACGAAGCCTGCCCGCTGAACCTGGCACCGACTTCCTCGACCACCGCTGCGCTGGTCATGGGCGATGCCCTGGCCGTGGCGCTGCTGGAAGCCCGGGGTTTTACCGCCGAAGATTTTGCTTTCTCCCACCCGGGCGGCGCCCTGGGTCGACGCCTGCTGCTGAAAGTGGAAAACGTCATGCACGCCGGCCAGGAGCTGCCGCAAGTGCAACGCGGCACCCTGCTCAAGGACGCGCTCATGGAAATGACCCGCAAGGGCCTGGGCATGACCGCGATCGTTGAAGCCGATGGCAAACTCGCCGGGATCTTCACCGACGGCGACTTGCGCCGCACCCTGGATCGCAGCATCGACATCCGCAGCGCCACCATCGACCAGGTCATGACCGCGCACGGCAAGACCGCACGGCCCGAGATGCTCGCCGCCGAAGCGCTGAAAATCATGGAAGACCACCGAATCAACGCACTGGTGGTCGTGGACGAAGAAGATCGCCCGATCGGCGCCTTCAACCTCTCCGATCTGCTGCGTGCAGGAGTGATGTAATGACAACCGATATGCTGCAACGCGGCAAAGCGATCAAACTGGCGGTGTTCGACGTCGATGGCGTCCTCACCGACGGGCGCCTGTACTTCCTCGAAGACGGCAGCGAATTCAAGACCTTCAACACCCTCGACGGCCAGGGCATCAAGATGCTGATGAATGCCGGCGTCGAAACCGCCATCATCAGCGGCCGCAAGACGCCGGTGGTTGAGCGCCGGGCGAAGAACCTCGGCATCCCGCACCTGTTTCAGGGCCGCGAAGACAAATTGGTGGTTCTGGACGGCCTATTGGCGCAACTGGGCCTAAGCTATGAACAGGTCGCCTACCTCGGTGACGACCTGCCTGACCTGCCGGTGATCCGCCGCGTAGGCTTGGGCATGGCCGTGGCCAATGCTGCCGACTTCGTGCGCGAACACGCCCATGGCGTCACTCGGGCCCGCGGTGGCGAAGGTGCCGCCCGAGAGTTCTGCGAATTGATCCTGCGCGCCCAGGGCCGCCTCGATGCGGCCAACGCCGCGTACCTGTGAGCCAAACCATGTTTAGCAAAAAATTTCGCAACTTCCTGTTGTTCGGCTGTATCGCTGCCCTGTTCGCAGCGGTCGGCTACTGGAACATCAGCCCTGAACGGTTCCTCGACAAACCTGTGACCAAGGTCGAAGACACCGCCATCGACTGGTACGCCACGAACACGCATACCCTGCAATACCTTCCGGACGGCAAGGTGCAGTACGAAATGACGTCGGACAAGGCCGAGCATCTGAAAGCGACGGACGTGACACTGGTCACCAAACCCGACCTCAACATGTTCCGCGGCACAGACTTTCCGTGGCACGTGACCAGCGAGCGTGGCGAAGTGAACCCGGACGGAACCCAGGTAGAACTGATCGACTCGGTACGCATCAAGCGCACCGATGAAAAGAACCGCGACACCCTGATCACCAGCACCCGCATGACGGTGTTCCCTCAGCAGCAATATGCGCAGACCGAGCAACCCGTTAGAATCGACGGCGCTGGCGGTGTATCGACTGGCGTGGGAATGAAGGCGTATTTGAAGGAAAGCAGGATACACCTGCAATCGAACGTAAGAGGACAGTATGAGGCTCGTTAAAACCCTCCCTATTTTGCTCAGTCTGGGCGCAGCACTGGGAAGCGTGAGCGCCTGGGCTCTGCCGAACGATCAGCAGCAACCTATCCGCATTCAGGCCGACGACGCCCAACTGGACGACAAGAACGGCATCGCCACCTATAAAGGTGACGTGATCATCACCCAGGGTTCGATGATCGTTAAGGGCAATACGGTAACCATCACCCGTACCCCGACCGGCGACATCGACGTGGTGACCTCGGTGGGTAACCTTGCCTACTTCGAGCAGTTGCAAACCCAGGGTGACACCAAGCCTGTACAGGGCTGGGGCGTGACGATCCAGTATCACGCCGCGCAAAACCGCGTCGTGCTGATCGACAAGGCCAAGGTTGTCGACAAGGACAACAACACCACCCAAGGCGAGAAAATCGTCTATGACACGGTGAGAAAACTGGCCAGCGCCGGTCGCGCTACCGGCAACAAGGTCACCGAGACGCGTCCGCGCATCGACATGGTGATCCAGCCGAAGAAGAAAACCGACGAGAAAACCCAGTAATGGCAACTCTGAAAGCTCAGCACCTGGCCAAGGCCTATAAAAGCCGTCAGGTCGTGCGTGACGTCAGTCTGTCGATCGACAGCGGCCAGATCGTCGGCCTGCTCGGCCCGAACGGTGCCGGCAAGACCACCTGCTTCTACATGATCGTCGGCCTGGTGCAGGCCGATCAGGGTCGCGTGCTGATCGACGATCTGGACGTCAGCCACCAGCCGATGCACGGTCGCGCCAAGGCCGGTATCGGCTATCTGCCGCAAGAAGCGTCGATCTTCCGCAAACTGTCGGTGGCCGACAACATCATGGCCATCCTCGAGACCCGTCAGGAACTCGACAAGGCCGGCCGTCGCAAGGAGCTGGAAAGCCTGCTGCAGGAGTTCCATATCAGCCACATCCGAGACAACCTCGGCATGAGCCTGTCCGGTGGTGAACGCCGTCGGGTGGAAATCGCCCGCGCCCTGGCGACCGCCCCGAAATTCATCCTGCTCGACGAACCGTTCGCCGGTGTCGACCCGATCTCGGTCGGCGACATCAAGCAGATCATCCATCACCTCAAGGCCAAGGGCATCGGTGTGCTGATCACCGACCACAACGTGCGTGAGACGCTGGATATCTGCGAGACCGCCTACATCGTCAACGACGGTCAACTGATCGCTGAAGGCGATGCGGCAACCATCCTTGCCAACGATCTGGTGAAGGAAGTGTACCTGGGCCACGAGTTCCGCCTCTAAAGCGCGAGCGCATTCGGCCAGCCGTCCGGGTGCTGTAACGCTGAAGCGCTTTTTTTATACGCTTTATTGTTACAGCGCTCTAGGCAAACACGACAGTTTCAGGCATATAATTTGCTTAAGTTTGGCGCTTCGGCGCCCTGTAGTGGATGGCGCATGCGCGCCGGCGAATAAGGTGTTAAGCCCCTGCCATGAAACCATCGCTAGTCTTGAGAATGGGCCAGCAGCTGACGATGACACCGCAGCTGCAACAGGCCATCCGCCTGCTCCAATTGTCGACCCTGGACCTGCAACAGGAAATCCAGGAGGCCCTGGAATCCAATCCGATGCTCGAGCGCCAGGAAGAAGGCGACGACTTCGACAACTCCGATCCATTGGCCGACAACGCCGAACAAAAAACCAACACCGAGATTCAGGAACCTTCCTATCAGGAAACCGCCCCGACGGTGGACAACCTGGAGGAAGGCGAATGGAACGAGCGCATTCCTAACGAATTGCCCGTTGATACCGCCTGGGAAGACGTCTACCAGACCAGCGCCAGCAGCCTGCCCAGCAGCGATGACGATGAGTGGGACTTCACCACCCGCACCTCCGCCGGGGAAAGCCTGCAAAGCCATCTGCTGTGGCAACTGAACCTGGCGCCGATGTCCGACACCGACCGCCTGATCGCCGTGACCCTGATCGATTGCATCAACAATCAGGGCTACCTCGACGAAACCCTCGAAGAAATTCTCGACGCCTTTGATCCGGAACTCGACATCGAGCTGGACGAGATCGAAGCCGTCCTGCATCGCATCCAGCAGTTCGAACCCGCCGGCATCGGCGCACGCAACCTCGGCGAATGCCTGTTGCTGCAACTGCGTCAGCTCCCGGCCAAGACTCCTTGGCTGAACGAGGCCAAGCGTCTGGTCAGCGATTACATCGATCTGCTTGGCAGTCGCGACTACAGCCAGCTGATGCGACGCATGAAGCTCAAGGAAGACGAGCTGCGTCAGGTCATCGAACTGGTGCAGAGCCTCAATCCGCGCCCGGGTTCACAGATCGAATCCACCGAAGCCGAGTACGTGGTGCCTGACGTGATTGTGCGCAAGGACAACGAACGCTGGCTGGTCGAGCTGAATCAGGAGTCGGTGCCTCGTCTGCGGGTCAATGCGCAGTATGCCGGCTTCGTGCGACGCGCCGACACCAGCGCCGACAACACCTTCATGCGCAACCAGTTGCAAGAGGCACGCTGGTTCATCAAGAGCCTGCAAAGCCGCAACGAAACCCTGATGAAGGTGGCCACCCAGATCGTCGAGCATCAGCGCGGCTTCCTGGAATACGGCGATGAAGCCATGAAACCGTTGGTCCTGCATGACATCGCCGAGGCGGTCGGCATGCACGAATCGACGATTTCCCGGGTCACCACGCAGAAATTCATGCATACCCCTCGGGGCATTTATGAACTGAAATACTTTTTCTCCAGCCACGTCAGCACCTCTGAAGGCGGTGAATGCTCCTCCACGGCGATCCGCGCGATCATCAAAAAACTGGTCGCGGCGGAAAATCAGAAAAAGCCATTGAGTGACAGCAAGATCGCTGGTTTACTGGAGGCACAAGGCATTCAGGTGGCTCGCCGCACCGTCGCCAAGTACCGCGAATCCCTCGGGATCGCGCCTTCGAGCGAACGCAAGCGGTTGATGTAAGCCACGTTACAGCGTTCCAGTGGCAGGCTATCCGGCCTGCCGCTTTATGCACTGGCAACGAAGGAGAAGCTGTATGCAAGTCAACATCAGTGGACACCAACTGGAAGTGACCGAACCTCTGCGCACCTACATCAACGAGAAACTCGAACGATTGGAGCGCCATTTCGACAAGATCACCAACGTGCAGGTCACGATGTGCGTCGAAAAGCTCAAGCAGAAAATCGAAGCCACCTTGCATATTCCCGGCAGCGAAGTGGTCGCCAACGCAGAAGATACCGACATGTATGCTGCGATCGACTCACTGACCGACAAGCTGGATCGCCAACTCAAAAAGCATAAGGAAAAGACCCAGAGCCTCCTCCAGGGCGCAACCGGTCGTTAACACCCCCAACCCATGATCCGACTTGAAAGTATCCTGACCCCCGGCCGTTCCCTGGTGAACGTGCCGGGCGGCAGTAAAAAGAAAGCCCTCGAACAGATTGCCAACCTCATCCATAAAGAAGTGCCGGATCTGGCCATGCAGGATGTGTTCGATGCGCTGATCGCCCGTGAGAAACTCGGTTCCACCGGTTTCGGCAACGGCATCGCCATTCCCCACTGTCGCCTCAAAGGCTGCGAAGCGCCTATCAGCGCATTGATGCACCTTGATGCCCCCATCGATTTCGATGCCATCGACGGCGCTCCGGTTGACTTGCTGTTTGTCCTGCTGGTCCCGGAAGCGGCCACCGATGCTCACCTGGAATTACTGCGCCAGATCGCCAGCATGCTCGATCGCAAGGAAGTGCGCGAAAAACTGCGCAGCGCACCGAGTAACGAAGCCTTGTATCAGGTCGTCCTGAGCGAGCAGAACGGTCATTAATCATGCGTTTGATCATCGTCAGCGGCCGCTCCGGCTCGGGTAAAAGTACTGCCCTGGATGTCCTTGAGGACAACGGCTACTACTGCATCGACAACCTGCCGGCCGGCCTGCTGCCGGAACTCGCCGAACGCGCCCTGATTCATACCGAGCTGGCCCAGCCGCTGGTGGCCGTGTCGATCGATGCACGCAATCTGCCGAGCCACCTGTCGCGTTTCCCCGAACTGCTTGAAGAAGTCCGTGCCCGGCACATCCAGTGCGATGTGTTGTATCTGGATGCCGACGAAGAAACGCTGCTCAAGCGCTTCTCGGAAACCCGCCGGCGCCATCCGCTGAGCACTGCCAATCGTTCGCTGGCCGAAGCGATTCAAGACGAGACGGCCCTGCTGGGCCCGATTGCGGACCTGGCCGACCTCAAGGTCAATACTACCAACCTGAATCTGTACCAACTGCGTGACACCATCAAGTTGCGCCTGCTGAACCAGCCGGAGCCGGGCACGGCATTTCTGGTCGAGTCGTTCGGCTTCAAGCGCGGCATGCCGGTGGATGCGGATCTGGTATTCGACGTGCGCTGCCTGCCCAACCCGTACTGGAAGCCGGAGCTACGCGCCCAATCGGGTCTCGATGCACCGGTCGCCGAATACCTGGCGGCGCAACCGGAAGTCGAGGAGATGTATCAGGATATCTTCGGCTATCTGAATAAATGGCTGCCACGCTTCGCTGCGAGCAACCGCGCCTACGTCACCATTGCCATTGGCTGCACAGGTGGGCATCACCGCTCCGTTTACCTGACCGAACGCCTGGGTCAGGCCCTGCAGAAAACCCTGAAGAACGTCCAGGTTCGCCACCGCGACCTCACTTAAAGGATTCACACCGCGATGCCTGCTCTGGAAATCGAAATCATCAATAAACTGGGCCTGCATGCCCGAGCGTCGGCCAAGTTCGTCGGGGTGGCGGGCCAGTTCCCGGATTGCACGATCAGAGTGGGTCGTACACCAGAAACAACCGTGGACGGTAAAAGCATCATGGCGATGATGATGCTGGCTGCCGGCAAGGGCACGAAGATCTATCTGAGTACTGAAGGCCATCAGGAACAGGAAGCGCTGGATGCGCTGGTGAAGTTGATCAACAACTACTTCGACGAAGGCGGCTGACAGCTCAGAAACAAAAGATCGCAGCCTTCGGCAGCTCCTACATTGGAATGCGTTCACTGTAAGAGCTGCCGAAGGCTGCGATGTTTTTTCAGCCCAACGCCGTATCCATCACCATCATCAGACAAAACCCGATCAGCAAACCAATACTGGCCAGCTTGTCATGACCATTGCGTCGCGACTCGGGGATCACCTCATGCGTCACTACCAGCAACATCGCTCCCGCGGCCAGCGCCAGCCCCAACGGCAACAACAACTCTGCCAGGCTGACCAGCCACGCACAGAGCAGCGCAAACACCGGCTCGACCAGCCCTGACGCCGCACCGATCAAAAACGCCTTGACCCGCGACATCCCGGCCCCGGCCAACACCAGCGCAATCACTAACCCCTCCGGCACATCCTGCAAGGCGATGCCCATCGCCAGACTGTCGGCATCCGGCATGCCGCCGCCAGCAGACACCCCCACCGCCATGCCTTCCGGGATGTTGTGAGCAATGATGGCGAAGACGAACAACCAGATCCTTGGCGGGATCACCGGGCGCTCAGGGGTACCGACGAGCATTTCCGGTGAGGCGCCGGACAGTTTCAGATCCACCAGATACAGACCGAATGCACCGAGCATGATGCCGAAACAGATCAACCCGCTGGCAGCCCACGGTGTCAGGCCCAGGTTTTCAGCAGATGCGATGCCTGGCACTATCAGTGAGAATGCGGTCGCCGCCAGCATTACCCCGGCGCCGAAACCCAGCAGCGTATCGCTGAGCCTCTGAGGCATGCGCCGGATCACCAATACCGGCACCGCCCCGAGCGCCGTGCCGAGGGCGCAGATCGCGCCGCCCTGCAATGCCCGGGACAGCTTGGGCTCCAGATTCAGCCATTCCAGCCCGTGTGCCACCAGCAAGGTCGTGCCCGCTAACAGCAACAGCGTACCGACTGCGTAACGAAACATACGTCCACCGCCGATCGCCAGTGTTTCAGTACCCATAGTCAGCCTTGGATTGTTTTCATGGATGACTCAAACCAGAGCAGCCTGATAACGCGCGGCAACTTCAGGCCAATTGATCACGTTGTAGAACGCGTTGATGTATTCCGGACGACGGTTCTGATAACGCAAATAGTAGGCGTGTTCCCAGACGTCCAGACCGAGAATCGGCGTATTGCCATTCATCAGCGGGCTGTCCTGATTGCCGCTGCTTTCCACGATCAGCTTCTTCTCGGGAGTGACGCTGAGCCAGGCCCAGCCGCTGCCGAAACGGGTCAGTGCGGCTTTGGTGAAGGCTTCCTTGAAGCTGTCGAGGCCGCCCAGTTGGTCATCAATCGCCTTGGCCAGCGCGCCTTCAGGCTTGCCGCCACCGTTGGGCACCATGATTTCCCAGAACAACGAATGGTTGGCGTGACCGCCCCCCTGATTGATCACGGCCGCACGGAGTTTTTCCGGTAACTGCTGGACGCTGGCGACCAGTTTCTCCACCGGCCACTCGGCATACTCTGTGCCTTCGACGGCAGTGTTGAGGTTGTTGATGTAGGTCTGGTGGTGCTTGGTGTAGTGAATCTCCATGGTTTGCGCATCGATGTGCGGTTCCAGGGCGTCGTAGGCGTACGGCAAGGCAGGCAAGGTAAAGGCCATTTCAGTGGACTCCATGATGGTGTGAAGCCGAAGCGCGGCGTGCGTTGCCGGTATCCGGGTGCAGCAGGCGTTGGGTGCGCGGGTATTCGCCGTGTTCGCCGATGAAATTCAGCAGCTCGACGTAGGTCTTGCTGCTCTGGCGCAACGCCGCCTCCCGCAGGGTCGGGCGCAGGCGCTCGTCCTGCATGGTTTGCAACAGCCGTTGATGAATCGCGCAGAGGTACTCGGCGCTCTCCTCCGGCTGGTTCAGGCGCAGGTGCAGGTCCGCCAGGTTGTGGTGGGAGATAACGCAGGCCGCCACCGCTTCGTCGGCATCCGTCCAGCGTTCGAACAGCACTTGAGCCAACGCCAGGGCTTGCAGATAAGCCTCGCGGGCGTCAATCAGCTCGCCGAGCATGAAGCAGCGATTGGCCCGTTCGATCGTGCGTTTCCAGTGCTCCATGGTGAACCTCCAAAGCGGTTGCGGGATTTATACGCCGCCGGCAGTGAGTTTCTCGGGGTTGAGTAACTCTTCCAGTTGGCTGCGCGACAGATCGGTGTGCTCCAGCGCGACGTCAATCACCGGGCGCCCCTGTTTGTAGGCCTGCTTGGCGATTTCCGCGGCTTTCTGGTAACCGATGATCGGGTTGAGCGCGGTGACCAGAATCGGGTTGCGCGACAGCGCTTCCTTGAGCCGCGACTCGTTGACCTTGAAGCTGGCGATGGCTTTGTCGCCGAGCAGACGGCTGACGTTGGCCAGCAGTTCGATGCTGTTCAAGAGGTTCTGGGCGATGATCGGCAGCATCACGTTCAGCTCGAAGTTGCCCGACTGGCCGGCGATAGTGATCACCGAGTCGTTACCGATCACCTGCGCGGCGACCATCGCGGTGGCTTCCGGGATCACCGGATTGACCTTGCCCGGCATGATCGACGACCCTGGCTGCAAAGCTTCCAGCTCGATTTCACTGAGACCGGCGAGCGGGCCGGAGTTCATCCAGCGCAGGTCATTGGCAATTTTCATCAGCGACACGGCAATGGCCTTGAGCTGGCCGGAGACGGCGACGGCGGTGTCCTGCGAGCCGATCAGGGCGAACAGATCTTTGCCTGGAGTGAATTGCACATGGGTCAGCTGGCTTAATTGGCGGCTGAAACGCGCGGCGAATTCCGGGTGCGCATTGATCCCGGTGCCGACGGCCGTGCCACCCTGCGCCAGCGATTGCAGGCTCGGCAGCAGATCCTGCAGATGACCGATATTGGCCTTGAGCTGCTGCGCCCAACCATTGAGCACCTGACTCATGCGCACCGGCATCGCATCCATCAGGTGCGTGCGACCGGTTTTGACGTGGTGATGCACTTGCACGGCTTTGTTTTCGATGACCTGCACCAGGTGCAGCAACGCCGGCAGGAGTTGTTCGTGCAACGCCAGGGCGGCGCTGACGTGAATGGTGGTCGGGATGATGTCGTTGCTGCTCTGGCCGCAGTTGACATGATCGTTCGGGTTGACCGGCTCGCCAAGCAGGCGACTGGCGAGGGTCGCGATTACTTCGTTGGCGTTCATGTTGGAACTGGTGCCGGAGCCGGTCTGGAAGATATCCACCGGAAAATGCTGCATGAAATCGCCTTCGAGCAGGCCTTGCGCGGCGTCGCTGATGGCCTTGCCTTGCGAGGCGCTGAGCTGGTTGAGTTCAACGTTGGCCCGTGCGGCGGCGGCTTTGGCGAGGATCAGCGCACGGATGAACTGCGATGGCATCGGTTTGCCGCTGATCGGGAAGTTATCCACTGCGCGCTGGGTCTGCGCGCCGTAGAGAGCGTCCACCGGCACCTGCAGTTCGCCCATGCTGTCGCGCTCAATACGAGTCTTGGTCATCGGTAAATCCTTGGACTGATTCAATGAGAGGAATCGAGGGTTGCAACTCGCAGGTCGCCAGTTGCCAGGTGTAGCGCTGCCAACGCTGGAGTCGGCAGTTGCACAGCGACAGACGCTCCATTTCACGCAGCGGGCGCCAGGCTTGATCGAGACACAAGCTGCGCCAGTGCCATGGCAACGCGATGTCGGTGGCTGTGTCGAGCAGCAGACGGAAGGAGGTTTCAGCGATGGTCCACGGGGAAGTCGCCGTACAGCAGGCCAGATAACGGCCTTCGGCCAGGTAATGTTCGATCAGGCGCGGTTCGTCGGGGTCCATCGCGCAACGGATCTGGCGACTCATCCAGCGCCAGCTTTCGAGGTATGGCTGCTCGTGCAAGGCAGAACTCATGATCCGGGACTCGTGCGGAGATGAGATTAATTATTAGATGATAATGAGAACCAAAACAAGAGCACTTGGTTACACAAACTTCATTGTGGGAGCGAGCCTGCTCGCGAAGGCGTCGTGTCAGTCACCGCTG
>NZ_JBQEPG010000044.1:0-31611 GCF_052045635.1 Pseudomonas sp. 22189 | reverse complement strand
CTGAAAAGCAAGATCAAAAGATCGCAGCCTGCGGCAGCTCCTACGGGGAAACGGAGTAGTTGTTACAGGATGTTTACAAAATTTTTACCAATGTTCTTCTACAGTTACGCGCGTTACCGCGCGTGTTTTCTATTCTGCTAGAGGAATGTCTGTAATGGCTTTGGGCAAAGGACTGCGTTTACCGTCCATCACTTCAACCCGTCTGGTGCTGCTGTTTTCCCTGGCACTGGTGACGCTGTACAACCTGGCAACCTGGAAGGCGCTGGGGAATCTGATCACCTTGCAAGGCGCGCACAAACTGGCGTTTTTCGCCTCGTTCGGGCTGTTCCTGTGGGCGGCGATCACCCTGCTGCTGACCCTCGTTTCGTTTCGCTGGACGCTGAAACCGGCGCTGACCGTGGTCGCTCTGCTCTCGGCCTGCGCGGCGTATTTCATGAACGAATACGGGATCACCATTGACACGGTGATGATCCAGAATGTGTTCGAAACCAACCCGGCCGAGGCTGCGGCGCTGTTCAACGGCAAGCTGCTGGCCTACGTGCTGTTGCTCGGCGTACTGCCAGCGGTGCTGATCTGGCGCTGGCCGGTGAGTTATCGGCCGTTCTTTCGCGGCGTGCTCAACAAGGTGCTGGTGATTGCCGCTTGCGTGCTGGTGATCGGCGCATCGGTGGGCGCGTTCTATTCGACCTACGCGCCGATCTTCCGCGAAGAAGACAAGCTCACCCACTTCATCAACCCAACCAACTACATCTACGCCATCAGCAAGTACACCAAGCAGCGCCTGGGTATCAAAAAGCACTTTGTGGTGCAGACCATCGGGGAAGACGCGGTGATGAGCACCAAAGCCGCCAGCCGCGAGAAAAAGTCGCTGATGGTGTTTGTGGTCGGCGAAACCGCCCGCGCCGATCATTTCTCGCTGAACGGCTATGCGCGCGAGACCAATCCCGAGCTGAGCAAACTGGACATCCTCAACTTCACCCAAGTGCATTCCTGCGGCACGTCCACGGCGGTGTCGGTGCCGTGCATGTTCTCGATGTTCCCCCGTGAGGACTACAGCGACAAGAAAGGCAAAACCTACGAAGGCCTGCTGGATATCCTGCAACGCGCCGGCGTGCAGGTGCTGTGGCTGGACAACAACAGCGACTGCAAGGGCACCTGCCTGCGCGTGCCGCACCGCGACATCGCGAAGAACCAGCCCGGAACGTTCTGCGATGGCAACAACTGCCTCGACGAAGCGCTGCTGGCCGACCTGCAAGGCTACATCGACAGCCTCAAGGGCCACGCGATCATCGTCCTGCACGCCGACGGCAGCCACGGCCCGGAATACTATGAGCGCTATCCGAAGAGCATGGAGCGCTTCACCCCGATCTGCCACACCAACCAGTTGGGCAGTTGCAGCCGCGATGAACTGGTCAACGTGTACGACAACACCATCCTCTACACCGACCACTTCCTCGCCAAGGTGATCGAGTTGCTCAAGCGCAATCAGGACACCCTGGATACCTCGATGCTGTACGTCTCCGACCACGGCGAATCGCTGGGCGAAAACGGCCTGTACCTGCATGCGGCGCCGTATGCATTGGCGCCGGAAGCGCAGACGCATGTGCCGATGGTGATGTGGTTTGGCAACAACACGCTGGCGCAACTGGGGATTGATCGCGATTGCCTGCAAGGCAAGACCGGACAGCCGGACCTGAGCCATGACAACCTGTTTCATTCGGTGCTGGGGTTGTTCGAGGTGAAAACCGCGCTGTATCAGCCGGGGCTGGATGTGTTTCGCGGGTGCCGGCCAGCCATGACGGCCGGGCAATAACAACCCGGACACTGAACGCCCCTGTGGGAGCGAGCCTGCTCGCGANTGCCAGTCGCCATCAATATTGACTGATCCACCGCTTTCGCGAGCAGGCTCGCTCCCACAGTTGATTGTGGTGAACCTAAGAATCGAGTTGTGCCAAATAGTCCCACGGGTAAATCCCGCGCTGATGGCCGTCACTGAACACCAGTTGCACGCCATAGCCCTGCGGGGTGATTTCGATCAGGCAAACACGCTCATCGACCCGCGGCGTCACACCTTTCAGGCGAAACGCGCGGCACTGCGAGCACGGGCACTGGCGGCGCAGTTCGGCGTGGTTGAACAGCGATTCACGGCCGTCCGGCCAGCTCAGGCGCAGTGTCCGTTCGCTTTGCGAGTTGCTCACCGACAGCGGATTCATTGCAGCTGACTCAAGGCAATCCGCACCGCTTTGCGCACTTCCGGGTCACCGTCATCCTGTGCCGCCTGCAACGCCGCCACCGCACCGCGATCATTCAACTCACCGAGGGCCAGCGCGGCTTCCTTGCGCAGGTTGCTGATGCGATGGCCGAGGGTTTCGATCAGGGCGTCCAGCGCTGGCGCAAAACGCAGGCGACCGAGGCTGCGGGTGGCGCGCAGGCGCACTTGCCAGTAGTCATCGCCAAGGGCTGCGATCAATGCCGGACCGGCGTCGCTGTGGCCGACCTTGCCCAACGTGGTGGCCGCCTCTTCGCGCACTTGCCAGGCGTGATCGTGCAAGGCCTGACGCAGCGCCGGCAATACCTCGGCGCCAGACGCCAGACCGAGAGCACCGGTGGCGGCGCGGCGCACTTCGGTGTCCGGGTCGGCGCTGGCCAGTTGCGCCAATGCCGGCAGTGCGTCGAGCTGCTTGAGCCAGCCAAGCACGCCGATGGCTTCGCGGCGCACGCTGGCGTCGGCATCATCAAGTGCCGCGACAGCAGCAGGCGCTGCAGCGGCGAAACGCAGTTCGCGCAAGGCACGGAACGCGGCGATCCGCACACCGACTTGCGCATGATCGGTCCACGGCAGAATCACCCGGCCGGCGGCTTCAGATTTAAGCAGACTCAGACTTTGTGCGGCGGCGGCCTGCACTGCCGCAGACGGATCGGTCAGCGCCTGGCACAGCGCAGCCACCACCGGTTCGTCTTCCCACGCTTCCAGCAGCCGCGCGGCTTCTGCTCGGACGTCTTCAGCCGGATCATCGGCCAGCCTTTCGACCAGCCACAGCAGGCCGTCCGGTTCTTCCAGATCTGCCAGCTCGATCAAGGCAATGCGCCGCATACCGGCATCGTCAGCGGTCAGACGCGGTTGCAGGGCGAGGATGTCGTCATTGTCAGTCACAGCAAAAAATGAGGTCATAAGGCAAATCGCGGCAAGGGGTTTTCGGGCGGCAAGCCGAGCGGGTTGAGGCGCGGCAGCGGTCGGGAGTTGTCGTGGCGCAGCAGGTCGAGGCAATGGCGCTTGAGGCGGGAGAATTCGGCGCTGGTCACCAGCTCAGAGGTACGCGGACGCGGGAAGTCCAGGCGCAGGTCTTCGATGATTCGCCCCGGACGTGCGCTCATCACCAACAGTCGATCGGCGAGGAACAGCGCCTCATCGATGTCGTGAGTGACAAACACCACAGTGGTGCGAATCTGTGTCCAGATATCCAGCAGCAGCTCTTGCATGTTCAGGCGGGTCAAGGCATCCAGCGCGCCGAACGGCTCGTCCATCAGCAGCAGCCGTGGACGGTTGACCAGCACCCGGGCGATTTCCACCCGTTGCTGCATACCGCCGGAGAGCTGATCGGGCCAGCGCTCGGCGAAGCCGTCGAGGCCCACCAGTTTGAGCATTTCATCGGCAACACGATGGCGCTCGGTTTTGCCGATGCCGCGCATTTTCAGGCCAAAAGCGACGTTGTCACGCACGGTGCGCCACGGAAACAGCGTGTGATGCTGGAACACCATGCCGCGCTGCGGCGACGGCCCGGACACCTCGCTGCCATCGACTTTAAGGCCGCCAGAGTGGGCGTGCAGGTGCCCGGCCAGTGCACCGAGCAAGGTGGATTTGCCGCAACCGGACGGGCCGAGAATGCACACGAACTGGCCCGGTTCGATCTGGCAGTCCAGACCGTGCACGGCTTCAAAAGCGTGTTGGCCTTCGCCGAGCACGATCGACAACTGGCGAATATCGATTCGCCCTTCCGGGTTTTGCATCGAGCTCATCAGGCTTTTCCTCTCGGTCGGTGCCAAGGCGTGAACAGCTCGCCCAGGCGCTTGATCAGCAGACTGCTGCCCATGCCCAGCACACCGATCAGCAGCATGCCGACGACGATGTCGGCGTAGTTCTGGATGGTGTAGGACTCCCAGGTGTAGTAGCCGATACCGAACTGGCCGGAGATCATCTCCGCCGTCACCAGGCAGAACCACGAGGTGCCCATGCCGATCGCAAGGCCGGTGATGATGCTCGGTGCAGCGCCGGGCAAAACCACTTCAAGCAGGATCGCCCGGCGCCCTGCCCCGAGGCTTTTTGCCGAAGCGATCAACCGCCGGTCGACGCCTTCGACGCCGTGCACGGTGTTGAGCAGGATCGGGAACAGCGCGCCAGTGAAGGTGATGAACACCATCGACAGCTCCGACGACGGGAACATCAGGATCGCCAACGGAATCCACGCCACCGCCGGGATCGGGCGCAGCACTTCCAGCGGTGGCAGCAACAGGTCCTCGGCCCATTTCGAACGACCGATGGCCAGGCCCAGAGCGATGCCGATGAAAAGTGCCGCGAGGTAACCGGCGAATACCCGGCTGAGACTGGCGCTCAGGTGTTGCAGCAGCTTGCCGGAATCGCCCAGGCCCAACGCCGCTTCGATCACCGCCAATGGGGTTGGCACGTTGGCGAAAGTGACCAGACCGAGATTCCAGTGGTGGCTGGCGGCGAGTTGCCAGAACAGCAGGCAGAGCAGCAAAGAAGCGGCCCTTGGAACCCAGCGTAAATAGGATCGGTACACAATTCTTCCTCTCAACCGAGATCCCCTGTAGGAGCTGCCGAAGGCTGCGATCTTTTGACTTTGATTTTAAAAAGCAAGATCAAAAGATCGCAGCCTTCGGCAGCTCCTACAGAGAGGCGCGGTGTTCTTCGGGTTAGCGGCTGGCTACGGCTTGGGTTGTGGCATCGGTAAAGTCGAAAACCTTGCCGCCCTGCGCCGCCGCATATTGCTGCGCCTGGCCCTTGAGCAGGAACGCACTCAGGCGGCCCTTGGCATCACTGGCAAACCACGCCTGATCGGCGAGTAATTTGATCCCGCTGTCACTGGCCTGGGCATACACGGCGCGGATGTTTTTGCCTTCCTGTTTCAATGCGGCCAGCGCAGTGAAAGCGGATTCGGCGGAGGTGTACTGGCGTACTTTGTCTTCGCCGCGCACCCAGATTTCGGCGACGTGGCTAAAGTCCGTGATGGCTTTGCCAGTCGCCGCATCCACGGCTTTCAACGGCGTCTGCGCGTAGTTGGCGAGTTGCGCGGTGTAGTCCAGGTTCGACGCCTTGAAGGCGGCGCGGATGTACTGATCGTCGATGAAGGTGTTGAGGTCGAGGCCGCGATCGGCTTTCTTCAGCAGCTTAAGGGTGTCAATCGCCGTCCCCACTGCCTGGCGGTATTCCGGCTTCCAGCTCAGGTCGCGGGTCTGCACGCCCAGCGGGCCGTGGAACAGGTAGTTGACCTCGGCATCGACGCCGGTGACCTTGGCGATCAGCTCGCTGTACTTCTCCGGCTCGGTGGCCAGCAACTGATTGGCCTCGATGCTTGCGCGCAGGTAGGCGACGACGATTTCCGGGTACTGTTTCGCATAGGCTTGATCGACCAGTGCGCCGTGAAAAGTCGGTGCGTTGGCCTGGGCGCCGTCGTAGATCTTGCGGGCGAAACCACGACTGGGGAACAGTTCGGCGAACGGCACGAAGTCGGCGTGGGCGTCGATCTTGCCGACCTGCAAAGCGGAGCCGGCGACTTCCGGTGGCTGGGCGATGATGTTCACGTCCTTGAGCGGGTCCCAACCCTGCTCCGCCACCGCGCGCAGCAACATGCCGTGGGCGGTCGACGCGAATGGCACGGAGATGGTCTTGCCCTTGAGTTCGCTCAGCGCCTGCACCCCGGACGCACTCGGCACCACGATGCCGTTGCCGCTGCCCTTGATGCTGCCCGACAGGACGCTGATGAACAGGCTGTGCTTGCCGGCGGTTTCGAACGCCACCCCGTTGAACGCCCCGGGGAAATCGGCCATGGCGCCGAAATCGAGTTTGCCGGCGACCATCTCGTTGGTCAGCGGCGCGCCGCTGGTGAAGTTTTTCCACTGCACGTCGTATTTCGCGTCTTTGTAGGCGCCGTCGTGCGGCAGGTATTTGTCGAGCAGACCGAGTTCACGAATCAACAGCCCGCCGGCGGCGCAGTTGATGGTGGTGTCCTGGGTACCGATGGCAATGCGGATGGTTTCGGCCGAGGCCGACAGAGTGAATGAAGCCAGTACCAGACCGGCGAGTGCTGCACGCAACATGGTGTGTTTCCCCTCGAATCGTTTATTGGATGTTCGTCTCCGCCGCGATCAGGGCGCGGTGGGAAACGAGGGGTTTCAGTTTTTCCAGCGTCCGGGTGTTCCGGATGGCTTATGGCTTGCCACAAATCCCCTGTAGGAGCTGCCGAAGGCTGCGATCTTTTGATCTGGATTGTGATTTTAAAAAACAAGANAAGATCAAAAGATCGCAGCCTTCGGCAGCTCCTACAGGGGGCGGGGTCACCGCAGTAAATAAGGGATGTCGACCTTTACGGCACCGGTCGGGCAATCCTTTTCACACGGCATGCAGTACCAGCATTCATCGAACGCCATGTAGGCCTTCTGTGTGGCCGGGTTGATCGCCAGCAGGTCCATCGGGCAGACGTCGACGCACACGGTGCAGCCCTTGTCGGCGATGCATTTGTCCTCGTCCACGGTGACCGGGGCGTTGGAGCGGAAGAAGATTTCCTGGGCTTGATAGGCCATGGTTCGGACTCTCTCTGGTGATGCATCAAGCGGCAAAAGCGCCCACTCGCAAGCGGTCGTAAGCCTGCATGTCTTCGGCATCGAGCGCGATGATGTAAGGCTCGACGGGTTTCTTGAAACTGGTCATGCGCCCGTCCTCGCCCTTTTTCAGGTGGCAGTGGCAGAACCATTCACTGTCATTGCGTTGCGGATGATCGACGCGGTAGTGGTACAGGCCCCAGCGACTCTCGGCGCGGAACAGTGAGGCGCGCGCGGCCATTTCGGCGCAGTCGCGGATCACGCTGGTTTCCATGGCGCGCATCAATTCGTGGGGGTTGTTGGCCTTCATCTGCTCAAGGTCGCGTTCGATGTCGCTGAAGCGCTGCAAGCCGATCTGCATTTTTTTGGTCACTTTCGGCGGTTGCAGGTAGTCGTTGACGAAGCGTCGCAGCTTGTACTCGACCTGCGCCGGTGGCAGACCGTGTTCACGATCCAGCGGCGCGTAGACCCGGGCTTTCTCTGTTTCGATCTGCGCGGCATCCAGCGCCGAGAACTCGCGCCCGGCGACAAAGTCCGCCGCGTTCTGGCCGGCGAACCAACCGTAAGTGAACGCGCCGAGCATGTAGTTATGCGGCACGGCGGCCATGTCACCGGCCGAGTACAAACCTTTGACCGAGGTCTCGGCGCGCTCGTTGACCCACACCCCGGACGCCGAATGGCCGCTGCAAAAGCCGATCTCGGAGATGTGCATCTCGACCATCTGCGTGCGGTAATCAGTGCCGCGATTGGCGTGAAACTGGCCGCGACTCGGGCGTTCGTTGCTGTGCAGGATCTCTTCGATGTTCTGGATGGTTTCCTCGGCCAGGTGATCGAGTTTGAGGAACACCGGGCCGTTGCCGCTTTCCAGTTCCTGGTGGAACTCCCACATCATCTGCCCGCTCCAGTAGTCGCACTCGATGAAGCGTTCGCCCTTGTTGTTGGCGGTGTAGCCGCCGAGCGGGCCGGTGACGTAGGCGCAGGCCGGGCCGTTGTAGTCCTTGATCAACGGGTTGATCTGGAAGCATTCCAGGTTCGCCAGCTCGGCCCCGGCGTGATACGCCATCGCGTAGCCGTCGCCGGCATTGGTCGGATTTTCGTAGGTACCCATCAGGTAACCCGAGGACGGCAAACCCAAGCGACCGGCCGCGCCACAGGCGAGGATCACCGCTTTGGCCTTGATCACATGGAAATCGGCGGTGCGGCAATCGAAGCCCATCACCCCGTTGACCGCGCCCTCCTCGTCGGTCAGCAATCGGGTGCAAACAAGGCGATTGGTGATGCTCACCCGCGCCCGTTTCAACTGGCGGTAAAGAACTTTTTTGATGTCGTGCCCTTCCGGCATCGGCAGCACGTAGGCGCCCATGTGGTGGACTTTCTTCACCGCGTAATCGCCGGTTTCGTCCTTCTCGAACTTCACGCCCCAGCGGTCCAGTTGCTCGATGGTTTCGAAGCTATGGGTGGCATAGGCGTACACCGCCGCCTGATTGACGATGCCGTCGTTGGCGATGGTGATTTCCTTGGTGTACTGCTCCGGCGTCGAGTGCCCGGGGATGATCGCGTTGTTCAGGCCGTCCATGCCCATGCTGATCGCGCCGCTGCGTTTGACGTTGGCCTTGTCCACCAGCAGCACGCGCAAATCACGGTTCTTCTCTTTGGCCTTGATCGCTGCCATCGGCCCGGCAGTGCCGCCGCCGATCACGACGATGTCGTATTCCTGTTCCAACGTGTTGCGCGTCATGCCTGCTCCCCTTTTTGCCGGTCGATCCGCAGGCGGTACTGGAAGGCATCGCCACGGTAGTAAAGGTGTTCGAAGTCCAGCGGCTGGCCGTCGGCGTCGTGGGTCAGGCGCTCAATGCGCATGATGGGCGAGCCGGCTTCGACGTTCAGCGCCTGGGTCAAATCGCTGTCGGCCAGTACCGCGTCGATCGCCAGATCCGCGTGGCCGAGGGCAATGCCGCAGTCGTTTTCCAGAATCAGGAAGATGTCGCGCGTCACCAGATCCGCCTTCTCCAGGCGTTCGCCGATGGCTTTGGGCAGGTAGGTGATTTCCAGCGAGATCGGTTCGCGGTTGATCAGGCGGACGCGTTTGATCTGCGCCACGGTCTCGCCTTCCGCGACCTGCAGGCGCTCGGCCACGCGTTTGTCGGCAGGGATGAATTTGAAGCTGCGCAGGCGGTTGATCACCTCGTAACCGCGCCCGGTCATGGACTCGGCGAGACCTTGCAGGCTGCTGACGTTCTGGAAGGTTTTCGGCTTGGCGACGAACGTGCCTTTACCGTGGATCTTGAAGATCAGCCCTTCTTTCTGCAGATCGCCCAGTGCCTGACGCACGGTGATGCGGCTGACTTTGAAAAGCGCGCCGAGCTCGCTTTCGGAAGGCATTTGGCTGTCTTGCGGATATTCGCCGTCAAGAATGCGGGCGCGCAGCACGTCGCGCAATTGCGTGTGCAACGGGACACTTGCCAGGGACAGTACGTTATCGGTCATCACGGAATCACTTGTTATAACGAGTTATGACGTGATCTTAGAGACGTTATGACAAGCTTGAGAAATATTGTTTGGGCATAACCTTAGACGCGCTGTTGAAAAGCAAAGATCGCAGCCTTCGGCAGCTCCTACAGTTTGAAAATGCGATCCCCTGTAGGAGCTGCCGAAGGCTGCGATCTTTTGACTTTAGCGTTTAAGGATCTGGTCCATCACCCAGTCGGTCTTGACGGCTTGCTCGGCGACGGCCGGATGCTGCGAATCGCCCCGAATATGCGCATTCATGCCCAGCACGTGGTGCCACTGAATGTGCTCGTGATGCGGGATCTCCAGGCTGATCTGCTCATCGGCGAATAGCTGCACCGGATGTTCGTCAAACACGGAGAACGCGATGCGCCCCTGACTGCCGATTATTTCCACCCGGTCCTCGCGCCGATCCGCGACAAAACTCCAACAGCCCATGCCCAGTGCTCCGGAGGCGAAGCGCCAACTGGCACTGACCGCGTCTTCCGCCGCATACAACCCGGCTTGCCGGGCGGTGAAACCGGCGACTTCAACGATGTCGCCGAGCAGGTACTGGAACAGGTCAAAACCATGGCTGGCCAGATCGGCAAAGTAGCCGCCACCGGCGACGCTCGGGTCGGTTCGCCAATTGGCGCTGCCGTCCAGATCCGCCGCCGAGGGGGCTTTGGTCAGCGTCCAGCTCAGGTGTCGTACCTCACCGACGCGGCCCTGCGCCAGCCATTGCCGCACTTGAGCAAAACGCGGCAACGACCGGCGGTAGTAGGAAACGAAAAGGTGCAGACCAGCGTCGGCAAACGCCTGCTGCATCTCGCGGCTTTGCCCGGCGTTGAGCGCCATCGGTTTCTCGACGCAGCAATGCTTGCCGGCGGCAGCGACTTTGAGGCTGTAGGCGTGGTGGCTGTCGGGTGGCGTGGCGATGTACACCGCGTCCACTTCGGGGTCGTTGATCAGCGCATCGACATCGGTGTAGACCCGGGCGATGCCATGACGTGCGGCGTAATCGCTCACCGCTTCAAGGCGCCGGCCCATCACCGCCACCAGCGCCGAACCGGGCGCCTTGTAAAAGGCCGGCCCGCTCTTGCGTTCAGTGACGCTGCCGCAACCGATCATGCCCCAACGCACCACGTCCATGCTCAACTCCCTTTGTTTGAAACACTCAGCCGATGCGCAACGCGCGCAGATCGAGGTGGCCGTCCTTGATGGGCGGGCACCAGTAATAGCCGCCGGTAATCGGTCGGCTGATGCGGTACAGACCATCAGCGATACCGTCTTCCAGACCGCTCATGCGCCGCAGTTGCGCCTCGAAGGCGTCCAGCGAGAACCCGAAGGCGAGGAACATCAGACCAGCCCGGTCACCTTCAATCCATGGCATCGAACGGCGCACGACGAAGGCTTCGGGGGCGAAGCTTTCCTGGGCGGTGCGTTTGACGTGGGCAGAGACTGGCGCATCGTCGATCTCTTCGTTGTCGCTCAGGCGACGGCCCATGATGTTGTCCTTGTCTTCGCCGGACAATTGATGAAAACCCTTGAGGTCGTGCTGCCACTGCTGGATCGCGGCGAAGCTGCCGCCGACCAGACCTTCTGCGCCCTCGCCCAACAAGGCTGCAGCGATGGCGGCTTCGTCGTGCGGGTTTTCGGTGCCGTCTTCGTAGCCGGTCAGGTCATGGCCGTCCTTGTGGCGGAAGGCTTCCTGCATGTCGACCAGGCGCAGCGCCGGGGCCAGTGCGGCCTCGACGGCGTTGCAGCGGTTGAGCAGTTCGCCACGGTCGTCACCGTGCAGCCAGACCCACAGCGCGTGCTGGGTCGAGGGGTTTTCCACGCCGACGCCGGTTATGGCCGGGAAGCTGCGCAGACCATCAATCTGTACGTTCAGCGCCTTGGTCAGGGATTCACCGAAACCGACCACCGCCGACTTGCCGTCCACCAGGCTCAGCAGGTTGTCGATCGCCTGCGGCAATGCTTCAACCGACGCCAGGGCGAAAAACAGGTGACGTGCTTGCGCAGGAACAGGGGTGGCGAGAATGCCCGGCTGGTAGTAACTCATGTGAACTCCTTGGGAAAGTGCGCGGGAGTTTACCTGTAGCTGAAGGGCTTGTGGGGTTGAAATACTGATGAGTGGCGCACGGAAACCTGTGGCGAGGGAGCTTGCTCCCGCTCGGGGGCGAAGCACCCGCAAACCCCGCCGGCATGGTGTGTCTGAAGAAATGGCGTGGCAGGTTTTGGGGCTGCTGCGCAGCCCAGCGGGAGCAAGCTCCCTCGCCACAGGGGACCGATGTCTAAGCGGTGCTTGCATCCTGGCGCCACGCACTCGGGCTCATTCCCGTCCAGCGCTTGAACGCCCGACGGAAGCTGCGCACGTCGCTATAGCCGACCTCTTCGGTAATCCGCTCGATGGACATGTCCGGATTCGCCAGCAGACTCAGGGTCCGCGCCTGCCGCACCTGTTCCAGCAACGCTTCGAAGGTCAGCGCATGCTCGGTCAAACGGCGGCGCAAGGTGCGACTGCTCATGTTCAGGTCGCCGGCGATTTTTTCGATATGACTGCCCCGGCTCAGGTCCCGGGCAATCGCCCGTTCCACGGCTTGAATCAAATCGAGTTTCTGGTGCACCTGCGCCGCTTCCAGCTCCAGCAATGCAACCGCCTGGCGCAGCGCCAGCGAATGATGATTGGGCAAGTTGACGTCCAGCCACTGAACATCGATCAACATACGATTGTGCAGACAACCGAAGCGCACATCGGGCCCGAGCAAGCGGTGGTATTCGCTCAGGTAATCCGGTGCGGCATGCACAAACTCCACGGCAATCGACTTGAATTCACTCCCGGCCAAGGCCCGGCCATACACCAGCAGGCTGGCGAAAAACTCTTCGACGGCAAACACCTGAACGTCGGCGAACGGCAAGCGGCACTCGGCGTCGAGGTGCACCTGTTCACCCACCACATCGACGCTGGACACCACGATCCCGCCGGAGGTGTGTTGGTGGCGGATACCGAGGGCAAAGGCATCGCGCAAGGTCTTGCACAGCGACAGCACATGCCCGAGCAAGCCCAGCGTACCCAGCACATTCTGCGCGCCGACCCACAAACCCAGCCCCTGATTGGGCAACACTTTGAGCGCCCGTTGAATCATCGCTACGGCCTGGCGATAGGAAATCCGTTGCGCCGGATCCTGCAGATCTTCGAGGGTGAAGCCCAGCCCGCGGCACAGGCTTTCGGGGTCGATGCCTTTGTTGTGCACGACTTCGGCGAGGGTTTGCAGGAGAAAGGGCGAGACCAGCGCCAATTCGAAAGTGGGGTCTTGGACTTTTACGTTCATGGGGGCTGACATTCCGGATCACGCTTGATTGTTATTTTTGTTACCGGTTATGTCGAAGGAAGTTAGCACAGGGTTGGCCGACTGTCCGCAGAAGTCCCCCTAACTGTCCGCCAATACCCTGCCCCGTCGGGCCTCTAGCGCTTATTTCTATGGTGCCGGACGTTCCGCGTACCGGCGCCACGTCCCACCACAATAATAATGAGGACAGCCATGAGCCCGAACCGCGCCACTTTCCCCTTGCGTCTGGCACTGACCTTGCTCGGTTGCACCGCGTGCCTGCCGGCCCTGGCCACCGAAGCCGGCGTCGACAACATCGGCCCCGGCACCGACGGGTTCTTCATGCTGCCGCTGGAAGTCGACAGCCTTCCGGAGAACATGGTCGCCTTCAACCTTTACTACAACCATTACAAGTCGACGAAGCTCAACATCAGTTCGTTGGGCGGCAAGGTGCCGAATGTCGACATCGAATCCACGGCGGTCATTCCGCGCATCGATTACCTGAGCCCGGTACGCGTGTTCGGCGGACGCCTGGCCGGCTACATCGCCCAGCCCTGGTTGAAGCAGGAAGTGTCGGTATTCGGTCTCAGCGATACCCGCGAAGGCATGGGCGACACCACGATTGCACCGATCATCCTGTGGGACATGGGCAAGAACCTGACCCTCGGCGCCGCCCTGGAAATCACCGTGCCCACCGGTGAATACAGCGTCGATCGGCTGGCCAATACCAGCAACAATTTCTACACCTACAAGCCGCTGTTCTCGTTCACCTGGCTGCCGACCGACAAGACCGAGGTGTCACTCAAGACCACCTACAGCTTCAACGAAAAGAACAAGGACACCGACTACAAGTCCGGACAGATTTTCCACTTCGATTATTCGGCCAGTTACAAGATCACCGACGATGTGATGTTCGGTATCAACGGCTACTACCTCAAGCAGACCACCGACGACAAACAGTACGGCCATACCGTGCAGTTCGCCGGGCAGGATGTGGACGACGGCGTGCGCGGCAAGGTCTTCGCGATTGGCCCGGCGTTGCATTTCACCTTTCTCAAATACGCCAGCGCGGAGATTCGCTGGGCCAAGGAGTTTGACGTGGAGAACCGCCCCGAAGGCGAGATGCTCTGGGCCAAGGTCAGCATCCCCTACGCCTTCTGACCTCGACCTGTAGGAGCTGCCGCAGGCTGCGATCTTTTGACGTTGGTTTTCACAAGCCAGATCAANAGATCGCAGCCTGCGGCAGCTCCTACACAGACGGCGGTGTTGTGGAGGAATCCGATGACAACGTGCGTCGTTTTTCCCTTATGGGCAAGGGAAACGTCTGACATCTTTCCCGCCAGCGCTTGGGGATACTTCGCACTTCGTCTTGCCAGTGACGACAGCGAGCCACATCCCCCTTAGACTGCTTCACATTGATCATGGAGGTCACTATGAGCGCCGAACTTTCCCTTATCGTTTCAGACTTCGAAACCCCAGAGCAGGCCGCCAGCTACGATCGCTGGTTCCGGGCACAGGTACAGGCCTCGATGGATGATCCGCGGCCCAACATCCCCCACGAGCAGGTGATGGCCGAGATGCGCGCCCTCATCGAATCGAAACTCAACAAAAACAGTGCGGGTTGACTGGCGACCTGAAGCTCGCACTCAACTCTGGCAAACCCTGAACTACATCGCTGACCGTAACGCCGTTGCGGCCAGTCAACTGAACGCCGCCATCGAAGCGGCTACCTCCGCCCTCCCACTTCACCCCTACCTTTATCGCTTCGGCAAGGTCGCCGGCACCCGGGAAATCGTTGTCCATCCCAACTATGTCGTGGTTTATCGGGTGACCGAGCGGATCGAGATTCTCAACCTTTTGCACGCTCGACAAGCGTATCCCTGAGCTTTCCCCACCCACACAAAAAAAGGGCGCCCCACCGGTCGCCCAAAGTACTACACGAGAGCCTTTTACAACGTCAGTTGCCCACGCTCCTCCTCGGTCAACTGCTGCCTGGCCTGTTCATCCAGCACCCCGGCGCCCAGCACCTGCACCGGGCTGTTCGGGTTATATCCGCTGGCCGGCGCACGACTGGCGCCATCGCGGTTTGGCGCCAGTTGTTCGTTGCCGAAACTCAGCACCTGCACGGTGAACACCGACGCCTGATTCTGCCGTGCTGCCGCCTGCTGCTGGCGCGCCACGTCCTCCGCAGCCTGGGTAGCCGACGAGGCCGCGGAACTGGCCGAGGTGATCGCGCCGGTATTCACCGAAGCCACCACCGGTACGCCACTGGTCTTGCCCTGCACCGCGATGTTGGCGGCGTTGACCACGGTCAGCGCGGCGATGTTGACGTTGCCCGAGACACGAATCCCCGCCTCGCCCGCATCAATGGTGCCCAGCGGCGCGATCAGGTCGATGTCGCCGGGTGCGACTTCGGCAATCGGGTTGAGTGTGGCGATACCAGCACCGGTGCTCGGCACCGATGGTGACAGGGTCACGTTGCCCCAAGTGTCATAGACGCGTTTTGGCGGGGTGTAGACCACGGTGGTTTTCGAACCGCGACCGGCGTTGATGTCGCCCTCGGCCGACCAACCGAGAATCGAACCACCGAAGGTGGTCATGATCCGGCTCTGCCCCAGCAGAATGCTGCCCTGCGAGTAGAGCTGAATGTTGCCCGAGCCCTGGGTGATGATCCCGGCGGTGGACGGTGGTGCCGCGCCTTCGATGCCGAACACCTGACCGCCGCCCGGCGTGAGCATCTGGATGTCGCCGCCGAACAGGGTCTTGACCCCGGCGCCGCCGTACAGCGTGATGTCGCCGTCGTAACGCAGCGGATTGCCCGCCACATCGGTGCTCGGGAACAGTGCGGCGATGGCGTTGCGACCGCGCAGATAACTGCCCTTGCGCGGGCCGTCGGCGTCGTTGTATTCCAGGCCGCCGGCGCGCAGTTCGGCGAAGTACACCTGGCGAGCGAAGATCGCCTGCTCGGCACTCGGCAGCGCGGCGTAGAACGCCTGTGCCTGCTCTGCGTTGCCGCTGAAGCCGTAGCCGAGGGTCAGCCAGCTCTGCAACTCGTCGAGGTAGGTCTTGACCACTTTGCCCGGCTGGCTGTTGAGAGCGGCATCCGGATTGGCGAGGTTCTGCGGATTCAGGTAACGCGCGATGAACCTTGTGTAATCCGGCCCCTGCGCGCCCGTGCCCGCCTGCAATACCACGCTGGCACCGGGCTGCGTATTCCCGGCCACTATCGCGCCGAGACTGGTAATGCTGGCGCGATTTTCCATCAGGATGTTGCGCCCGGCATTGATATCCAGCGTGCCAGGGCCGGCGATATCGAAGCTGCTGTAGAGAATGTCGCGACCCGCCGACACCCGCGATATATCTCGCGGATTGTTATGAACGAACAGGTTGCCGGTCGAGGTAATGCCTTCCCGACCCACGCCCATCTCATCGGGCTGCACGGCTGTCGGTTGGCCCAGGTGGGTTCCGGATGCCACGATGTCACGTCCGGCAATCATCCAGACAGGGCCTGCTGCTTCGTACCAAGTGCGTTTCGAGGTATCGAAACTCAACGTCTCACCACTGCGTATCCCGACCAGATCGCCGGTCAGGGCATAGAACCGTGCGGGCCCCTGCACATCACTCAAACCGGAATAGCTGTCGGGCCCAAAAGCGAACAATGGATAACGCGAATTACCATCCGGTTTAACACCGTCACTGCCGTAGTTGCTGTTGAGAGGCTTGTTGGGGTTATTGCTGGAAAAGGCGAGGAATGACGGCCTGAACGGGGTGGCGATGGCCAGCGGGCTGGCACCGGACTGATTGATTGCGTAGCCGCCGGCATAGATGGAATCGCCCGCCAACAGTTCGAGTTGCCCGGATGGAGAAGGCGCCAAAAGCAGGGAATACGCGGTTTTCGGCGCAGCATTGCCGACCCCGTAAGCCGCTGATGGCCCCGCATAAATCGAACCTTGAGCGGCAACGGCCCGAAGAATCGCCGGGTAGACAAAACGACCATCGGTGGGCGAGGTATTGGCGCCGCTCACAGGAGACAGACTCCCATCGACCTGCGCCAACTGAGTGCTGGGCGTGAGATTGCCGCCGGCGGAAAACAGATCGATGGCGGTGTGATCGGTCCACAGTGAGAAGCCGCTCAGGATGCCGCCGGTAAGGATATTAGCGTCGCTATCGAGCAGTGGCGTGGCGTTGAATTGGCTCACACGACCGGGATCGGCCGCCCCGCCCAATACCAGATCACCACGGGTGCTGAGACTCATGCCGGAGTCTCCGGGTATCAGCACCAGGCCACCAGAAGCGTTGCTGGTCGTCGAGGTGAACGGATCCAGCGGTCGGGTTTCACGGACATCATGCAACTGCGAGCTGGCACCGTATTGCAGATTGATGCCGCCCAGCGCCCCACCCGTCAATTGCGCCGCACCGCGCAAGTTGATCAGTGCGCCTTGCAGGTCGTGCCTCGGCGGCTGAGTCCCGTTATCCCCGGCCCGCGCTTGCAGCGATGGGTTGAATGCGCCGCCGAGGTGAATGTCCATATCGCCACCGCCGGTCATCTGCACGCTGCCATCGTCGGCGACACGCCCGGTGCTGCCCACGGCAACGATCAGCCCTTGGCTGCGCGGATAATTGACCGCATCGCCCAACGGTCTGAGCATCCCGGCGTCGCCACCGGCACGCAGGCTGATGTTGCCGCCGCCCAGGGTGCCGAATCCGGTGAAGCCGACCAAGTAAGGTTCGGTATTGCCGTCAGACTTCATCAACTGCGTGGCATAACTGCCAAAGTTGATCCACCACGCTGTGGGCACATCCGGGTTGCCCGTGCCTTGGCGCCACAGCCAGTTACCCATTGCCACACTGGCGATCTGTTCGCGGAAACCGCCATTCACCGATTGTGCTTTTGTGCCGACGGAATCACCGGAAACCGAGCCACCGGCATTGATGTGCAGATTGCCACCCAATTGCGGATACCAGGCCTGGTAGAGGCTGTCGCTGCCACCGTCGACCCATTTTTCATAAGCGGCACCGGCCGTGCCCAACACCGAATTGTTATCCGAAAGATGCCCGCGCGGCTGGTTATAGAGCGGATCGATATTCGCTGACTGGGTGCCGGCGGTGTACACGCCGAACGGCGAATCCATGCTCAGATTGCCTGCGGCGATCAGGTCGAGATCACCCGTGCCGGTGCGCAGAACACTGAACATCTGCATATGGGCCTTGGCCGTTTTCCCGGGATTGTTGCCGATGCACAGTTCCGGCTGCAGATCACAAATGAATTGAGCCTCCTCGGGAACCGGTTCGTAGTCCGGCCCCATTCCGCTACCTGGCGCCCAGACCCACCGGGCCATGGGTACGCACAAATCGGCAATTTGCTGGCAGTACTCGAGCATGTCATCAGGGACCGGCTCGTAGGGAGTAAAGAAGGGATTATCCGGAGCCCAGACCAGCTTGCCCGCCGCCGTGGTGATGTTGACGCCGTAATGACTGTCCGCCAGCCGCAGATTGCCTTCAGGGGTCAGCGGTTTGACCGCACGGCTGTCGGCCGCAGCAAGATCTGCACCCGCCACCACGCGCATCGACCAGGAAGCACTGCCCGACGGCAGCATGCTGGCCAGCGCCCAGTTCTTGCCTTGTTGTGTGCCGTTGAACGGCCGCAACTCGATCAGCGAAGTGCCCTCGGCGAGCTTCACATCGGTCATCGACGGAATCAGCGAACCGCGCAACAAGGCCAGTTCGCCCTTTAATTTCACCCCGGAGAACGTCGTCAGGTCTGCATCGTAAGCGCTTGGCAACGGCACACCCTTGGGCCAGTTCATCGCTTGCAGGGCGGTGGTCTTGTTCAAACGGATGCCGGCGCCCAGGCGTGTGTCGGCAGGCAACGTCACGCTGTCGCTGAGCAGCGTACCGGCGGCGTACAGCAGATGACCGTTGCTGTCGTGAATCGCCCCCGCCAGCACGGTGCCGGCGCTGAAGGTATACGCCTCGTTCAGCACAGCTTGAGTCGGCAGCAACGTGCCACTGGCCAGAACCGCTGGTTGAATCGTCACGTCGTAATTGAGTGTCGCCCCCAGCGGAAACTGCGTGCCCTCGGCCAGCGTCACCCCACTGCCCGGCACGATCAGATCGCCACCGAACGGCTGCACACCGGCAATCAGTTTCCACCCGGCGTCATCCTGGGTTTCCGGTGGCGGCGCGAAGCCGTCATTGATGCTGCCGTAAATATCGAGGCTGCCACCGGCACGAATCACCAGGCTGCCCGCTTCCCCGGAACCATATACGGCGGGGTTCAGCTGCGTGTGCGGATTGAGACTGGCGTAGCGATAACCGGACAAATCCAGATCGCCCTCCACCACCAGATCACCGTCAGCCGTCTTGCTGGCGATCTCCACACCGGGCCGCAAATGGAACGCATCGGCATACGTGGCGTTGTTCAACCCGGCGAGTTTGCGTTGCAGCAGATCGTTATTGCCCAGTGCGGCGTTTATAAAATCATTGCTGTCGCCGTGAATGCGCTCGAGCATGGCCTGATCAATCACCTGATACGGTCGGCCACTGACCGCTGGATCGACGCCATCGCGGGCATCGGTGTAGCGACGCATACCGTTGAGGCCGATGGAGCGAGCGCCCTGAATGGTCAACACACCGCTGGCGTCGATGGCGATGTCATTGCTGCCCAGACGCGGCGCGTTCAGCTCCAGCGTACCGCGCAGCACTCCATCGTGTTGCCCGGCGAGGAAACCGGGCACGGCATCAGTGCCGTGGCGCAGGTCGATACGCGCGCCGCTGCCCAACGTAAGCAAACCATCGCCGGAATTCAGTTCGACCGTGGCACGGTTCGGCGCATCAATGATTTTGCCGTAGCTGTCGACCCGCAGCACGCGACCATGGGCATCGAGCACGCTGCTGCCAGCCAGGGTCAGGCCATTTTTCGCCGACAGGTGAATGCTGCCGACACGCTCGCCGCTGGCATCGATCAGACCGGCCACCGTCAGGCTGCCATTGTCCAGCGAGACATTGACCTCGCTCGCTTTGAGGCCATCGCCGATCACCAGGTTGCCTTGTTTGAGCTGCAGGCTGCGGCTGCCGTAAACCTGCCCGGCATTCAAGCGCTGATTGAGTGCGGCGAACTGCTCGGTGGCGTCACCACCCAGGCGCTGCGCGCGAATGTCCACGCCACCGGCCTTGTACGGCACCAACGTGCCGCCGGCGTCGTAGTAACCGCTGCTGCCGCCGACAATCTCGCCTTGCAGATCGACCACCCCGGCCGCGTCGGCCAAGGCTACGACGCTGAGATTACCGGCCTGATTATTCTTCGCCGACAGGTCGATCCGCGAGCCCGCGGCCTGACGGATATTGCCGTTGGCGCTGTACAGCGATACGTCGCCGCCCCAGCTGTATTTGCTGACATCGTTGAACGGCAAGGTACGTCCGGCCAAGTCCAGCACCGCACCATTGCCCAGCGTCAAATCGCCCTCGGACTTGACGGTCAGCTTGCCGCTGGCCAAGGCGATACGGCTGTCCAGCACGACATCGCGGGCTTCAAGGTTCAACTCCGCCCCCAAAGCATTCGCCACCCCGGCAGCCCCGGCGCCGCTGAGGGTCAGGCTGTTGCCGGCCTTGAGCAGGCTGACCGATGCCGCTTCACCGGTGAGCAACGGTGTGCGCAGGTTCAGATTGCCGCCGCTGTAGCTGTAACCCTTGAGCGGATCGTAAGCGCCCTGCTCCTGATAAACCGCCAGGCTGCCCTTGTGATTGGCGGTGATGCGCTCGCTGGCGCTGAGGTTGACGTTGGCAAAACCCAGCGCCAGACGATTGTTCTGATCCAGTCCGCTGGCCTGAGGCATCGGGCCGTAACCCAGCTCGATCCGCTGGGCCTGAATGTCCAGTGTGCCGCTGCCCGTACCGGCGCCACCGGTGATGACGCTGCCGGGGCTTTGCGTCGCACCGTTCCAGATCAGGTTGGCGGTGCGGATGCTCGCCACATCGTTGGCATCGCCCAGACCGTAGATCGCCGGGGTAACCAGCACCAGGTTCTGCAGTTTGCTTTGGCCGGTCTGCGGATCGATTGTGTCGAGGCTCACGCTGCCGAAGAAATTGAAGGCATCGCGGGTGGTCAGGCTCAGGGTTTCCAGCGCTGGCGCGCCATATTGGGTGTCGCCGCGCAGCAGGCGGTCGAGCACGTTCTGGTTAAGGGTCAGACCGGCCGGTACGCGACCGCCGGCCGCCGCCAGCGCATCGGCGCTGCCGGCGTTGACCGAGCCCACTGCCAGTGCCAGTCGGCGCGTGCCGAAACGTACCGCTTCACCCAGTTCGAACTGATTGTCCGTCGCCGCCGTAATACTGCCGTTCGAATAGAGCAGCGCCGGATCGTTGCAGGGTGACGAGGCACACACGCCAATCCGGATGCTGCCCGCGCCGCTGATGCCGCTGGCCGCTGCCGGCGCCAGCACATGGGACCAGCCGTTCGATACCACCAACAGGCTCGAGGCTTCAGGCTGGTAGAGGTAGCCGGACGTCGAATCGAAGGCCACATTGCCACGCCCCAGGGTGTTGATCCCGGCACCCGCTTCGACCGTGATGCCACCGGTGGTCGAGGTGGTGCGCAGCACGACTTCCGGCGCTGACAGGATGGCCCCTTCGCGCAGCGTGATGTTGCTGGAGGTCCCCACGAAATTGATGATGTTGCCGGTCGTGTTGTAAATCACCTCCGGCAGCGCACCGAGCGTCAGACGTCCGGCATTGAAGTTGTTCAGCGTGTCGGCGTACACCGACACGCCACTGAAACCCGGCGTCGGCGCATGCCCCGCACCGAGCACCTCGAACTCGGCGCCGGCGTAACCGCCGCGTAGCGCCGCCGTGCCGATCAGCCCGCCTTCGGCGGCATCAAACAGCGCTCGCCCATCAAACTGCAACGCAGTCTCTTGCTTGCCACCCGTACTCAGGCGCAGATCGAGCACCTTGCCGTCCATTGGCGCCAACGCACGGGGCACGCCGCGCCGGGCGGCATCGCTGCGGATGAACTGGGTGAACGACGTTTCGTTGTACTGCGAGTAACGGCGCAGCACGTCAGCCGACGTCAGGATCACCTGACTGGCCAGACTGTCGCGCAGTCCGGTATTGGCAATCGACATCTGCCCGCTGCTGGTCCACGAACCGTTGCGTAGCTGCAACGCTGCCGTCGTCGCAGCTGGCGTCGCCTGACCGTTGACCTCGACCCGGAATGCGCCCGGCAACAAGGCAAAGGTGGACGGCAGCAGCGTGTATGTCCCCGCCGCCAGCCCCGGCACGCCGGCGCCAATCGTGACCTGCTGGCCGATGCGCGGATCGACCGCTCCGGCTTCGGCCAGGACCGGCGCGTAACGGCTCTGATTACCCGGCACGATGGCATAGACCGGATTACTCGCCAGCCCCGGCAGACTGAAGGTGCCATCGGTAGCATTGCGCACCAGCGGATTGAAGCGCGCATCGGTAGAACCGCCGCGTCCGGAAATGAAGCCGGCGCCGCGAAGATCGCCACCGCCGGACAGATCGATCAGCGCACCGTTCTGCACCTTGATGTATTGCCCACCGATGGCCACGCCGTTTTTATCGCCCGTGATGCCGTTCAACACCACCGATTTACCGTTGTAGAGATAGTCGATGCCGTCCGTAGTGCCACCGTATGGCATGACCAGACCGGCGCCGCTGACCGACGTGGTGCTACCCGACAGCAGTCGAACCTCATGACTGGTGGTCTGCAGATCGTCACCCAGAACAATCTTGCCCAGCGGGGCCCGCACCACCCCGCCCTGCTCGATGTACGCCGCGGAAAAACTCAGATTGCCGAAGACCGAGTACGGCACCTCAGCGGGTGCCGCACCGTGGCTGCTGATCCGCAGCGTATGGTCGGACACCGCAACGGCACCCTGATAGCCAACGCGCACTTCAGCCTGGACGTCACTGGCGGGATAGATTTGTGTAGCACCGAGGTTCAAGTCACCCGGCGTCCACAGCCGGGTTTTTTCGGCACCGTCATTGGGCGCGAGGAAACGCAGATCGCCACGACTGTCGAGGCTCACCTGACCAAATGCCCGTCGGCCATACGCAACCGCGGGCGCGCCAAGTTGCAGGATCGAACCCTGTGTACCGAACGACAGGCCATTGCTCACGTCCAGCAAGTCCGCTGACGCGCTGAAGGTCGCGTCCGACAGCTGTGTCGTCGGATTATTGGTCAATCGCGGCCGTATCAGGCCGAAGCCGGCGTGATAAGTGCCGACGCCGGACAGACGCAGGTACGGCGCGCTCAAATCGACGCGAGTCGTATTTGCGGAAGTTTCGGCCAGCGACAGCGCTCCGGCGTACAGCGTCAGGCTCTGGTTCATGTGCAGATTGACGTCGCCGTCAAACGACAGCAAACCGTTGCTCAACAGGCTCAGGTTATCGAAGCCGCCCGCCATCAGGCTGTCTGCGCTCAAGCGCGTCTGACCGTAGCGCAGGTCAGCGGCGCCCTCGCCCGGACGCAGATCCGGCGCGAGCGGTTTGTCCGTCGGCGCCTGGCCAATGATCATCTCTCGCGGCGCCCGCACGGCATTGCTTGCCGAGTCAACGTACAGCGGTGTTTCAAGCGCAACGTCCAGACGACCGCCGGCAGCCCCGACACCGCCCGCCACTGCACGCAGGTTGCCCTCAACGAACAGGCCGTTGTAGGAGCTCAGGCTGATCCGCCCGCCGTCGGTTGCGACGCGGGTCGGCCCCTGGCCGGCGATATCCAGAACGGTCTCGCTGCCGGAAGCCTCCAGCCGGGCGCCTTCACGGACGATCACATAAGCATCGGCGGCCGTGGCTGTAGCCAGTTTCGCATCGATTTCACCGCCGATGATGATGCTGCCGCCCTTGCCGACCTGACCGTAAGTGCGGCCCAGCGCATCGACTGCCGTAGTGGTGCGTCCGGAGACATCCAGCACAGCCTGTTCACCGATCCAGATGGAGCGGTCATGTGCGCTCGGATCGGCCACGACAATGGCGGTCGCCGGTTTGTTCGAACCAAACTGTTGCTGACGGATATCAATCGCACCACCCCAGGCATTCAGTTCACCTTCCACGGTGATCTGCCCGGCACCGCGCAGTTTGATGCTCTGCCCCGGATCGACACTGATCCGCGAACCGCGGCCCAGGGTCAACGAGCTGTTGGCGGCATCGATCAAACCGATCAGGCTGGCCCCGCCCTGCAACGTCAGGCTGGCGCCGGCGCGTTGGGTCAACAGGCCCTTGGTCGGGTTTTCCTGGAACAGCGTCGGCGTCCACAGCTCCAGCGCCGTTTGCGGATCGACACCACTGACCTGATTCGGCGCGGCATCAGCGAAACGGTACACCGGCATGTGCACATCGATCGCCGTACCTTCAGCAACGTCCAGCCCATTCAGGCCAATCAGGTTGTAGGCGGAAAAGCCCTTGCGCAACAGATCGGCAGACAGCTGCAGGGTATTGTCGGCCAGCGCCTTGTCGGTCTGACCGATGAGAATCCTGTTGGCCTGCATTGTCAGCGTGCCGCCGCCCGTGACACCGTAGCCACGCAGATCGCCCGCAAGGTTCAGGTGGGTGTCACCGGGCGCCGAAATCGCACTGGATTCCAGGGTCAGGTCCCCGCCCTTGCCACCCCGGGTCTTGCCGTTGGCCAGCACAGCGCCACCGGAGGACGCATCGAGCAGGCTGCCTGCGCCAAGGTCGATATCGCCGCTGCTGCGGATCGATACCAGGCCACCATTGAGAGACGCCAGGCTCGCACCGTCATTCGGGTTGCTGCGCAGGTTGCTCCATACACCACGGGTATCGAGTTGCACACCGTCGGCCACAGTGACTTGCGTCGCCTTGCCGACCTTCGCCGTGAGCCGAGTGTCAGCGGTATCGCTACTGAGAAACTGATTGAGCACATTGCCCAGACGCAGGCTACCGCCACGCGCGGTCAGGTCGGCGCCGATCTGCACGTCCGGGGAGTACAGGGTGATGTCGCCACCTCTATCGACCGTCAGCGCACCGTCAACAACAATCTGATCGCTGGCCGCGACCTTGAGCGCACCGAGCCGGAAACCATTGAGTTGATCGTTATCCAGATACAACTTGCCCTTGCGCGACTCGGACACTACGGCGCTCAGGTTCAGATCACTGCCGGCAACCGGGCGGGCGCCACCGATCTGCACCTGATCGAGCAATGGATTGAGGGTGTAGAGCAGGCCATTCGACGCTGCGACGAAGGTCGGGTCATAACTGCCAACGATCAACTGCGCCCGCCGCGCCAGTGCGGTCTGACTCTGCTGATAGCCGTCGAGCAACGGTTTCGGCGCCTGGTTCTGCCGTTCGCCCTGATACACCTCGCCGATCATTTGCCCGTCGAGCACGGCGTTGGCCGTGGCGATCACCAGTTGTCCGGCGTCACGACCGACGGTGTAGCCCGACTCGAAACGCGAGCGCGGGGCAATCAGCGGGCTGTAGTAATAACTGGTCTGGCCCCAGCGTTGGCTGCTGTCTTCATAACCTTTGTACAGGCCGGTGTAGAGCAAGTCCCCCGGCGCGCGCGACACTTCATACAACTTGCCGTCGGCGCCACGCAGCCAGCTCTGGCGGATCTCGCCGCTCTGCACATCCAGGGTGCCGCCGGACAGGTTGATCAGCGAACCCTTTTCAGTCACCACGTCGTTGCCGGCAAAACTCACCGTGCCGCCCTGAGCCATCCATTCGCCGACGCTGTGGCCCTGAGTGCCGAGATAACCACCGACTTCCAACAGGCCACCGGCGGTGTACCAGCGATCCGTGGCGTAGCCGTTGGTGCCCGCCGGCACATACACCAGATCGCGCACATCGACCCAGATGTCATTGCTGTTGAGCGCGCCTTTCTCGCGGTTGACCGAGGCATCGCGCTGCTCGTTGCCCTGCACGTTGATCTTGATGCTGTTGTTTTCCATCGCCACTTTGACGCCGAGGGCACCGGACACATCGATCATTGCACCGTCGCGCACCAGGCTGCGCCGTTGTGCGTTGACCGCGACCTGGCCGCCGGTGGCCAAGGTGATCGAACCGCTCTGGAACTCGACAGTGCCGCCGCTCTGAATCTCGACGCGTGACTGGTCGCTACGGATCCGGTTATTGGCCGTGACGCCCGTCAGCGCGGCCTGATGCTGGCTGTCGAGGGCGGTCATGTCGCTGCTGTCGAGCATGATCGCCGTCGCACTGCCCTGCCCCAGCGTCACGCTGCCGTTGGTATCGGTGATCGGGTTGGTGAGGTGAATCGTGCCCCGCGTCGCCACTGACGTGCTGGCGAGCAATACGCCGTTTTGCACGACCTCGTGACCCGTCAGAGTGATGTCGCCGGTAGACGACTGGATCAGTCCGTTGTTGGTGACTTTGCCCGCAACGGCACCGGCCTTGAAGCCGGGAATGACTTCGCTGCCGAAGGTGGTCGACAGCGCATTACCCTCGGTGCCCGAGCCCTTGCGAATGTAGAAACGGTCACCGGCGGCCAGCACGGTCTGGCCCTTGGCGGTGCTGATGCTGCCGTCGTTCTGTACTTCGCTGCCGAGCAGCAAGGCATAACCCCCGGCAGCAGTAGACGATGCCGGCGTGTGGGTGTCGATGGAGGCACCACGTTCCACCAACACTTTGCCGGCCGCATCGGTGAAGGTCGGTTGGGTGGCGCTGCTGTCGAAATACAGACCCCGATCGCGGAACTGGATATCGGTGATATTCGCCGCTGCCGCCACCAGGTTGCGCACGTTGACCTGACTGCTGCCGCTGAAGACGATGCCGTTACGGTTGATCAGCATCACCGTGCCGTCGCCCTTGATCTGGCCTTGAATCTGGCTGGCTCGGGCATTCGGGTCATTGACGCGGTTGAGCACCGCCCAGTTCGACTGCTGGGCGAATTCAACAGTGGTGTTGCGGCCGACGTTGAAGGTTTCCCAGTTGAGGATCGCCTTGTCGGCGGTCTGCTCGATCTTCACCGTGGTCTTGCCGTCGGCCCGGGTCTGTTGCGGGCCCTTGGCGTTCTGCCAACCCTGGGTGAGGCTGTTATCGACTTTCAAACCGCCCTCGCCCAGACCGTCCGGTACAAACTGTACCGTGCCCAACGCCGCCGTGCGTCCGGCCGCCTGTGCCGCCTGTTGCGCAGCAATCGCGGCAACCGTGTTGTTCAGGGTCTGGATCGAACGCTGCAACTGCGCATTGGCTTTTTGCTGTTGGGCCAATGGCGGTGTCATCCCCGGCAAGCCACCCACGCTCGGACGCGCCGCCGCAGCCTGTTGCGCCGCACCCTTGGCGGCAAACCAGCTCGAACTGAACGCCGTCTGCGCCTGCGCACTGCCCGCCACCAGACACAACGCCACCGCGTGCGCCAATGGCTTGAGCAGCCACAGCGCCGGCTCCACGGCATCACGCTGGAAGGACTGAACGTGGGTACGACGACGGGATGGGCGAGCGAGCATCACTACGAGATCCTTTTTGATTGCCACACTTGGGTTGCCAAAGATGCCGCAGGCCTGCAAAAACCTGCTGTTACGACATAGGCCGTTGGCGAGGGGCGCGACCGAACGGATGTCACACAAACTTCATGTTCGGCGTGTATTCGAGCCAAAAAAAATGACGGCAACCCGAAGGTTGCCGTCATCGGTGTTACGACCGCGCGAGCTTACAAAGGACGACCGATAGCGTTGCAGACGCTGGCGTTGTTGATGTCCAGGTTGTTGCCCGAGGTGTTGGTGATGAAGTTGGCGGTTACAGCGGTTTTCCAGGCGTTAGGCACGGCGACGAACTTGTGGGCCTGAGTCGCAGTGTTGTTGCCCGGGTTGCTGTAGTGCTGAGTCAGGAAGGCTTTGACGGCCGCGGCCACGGTTGCATCCTTGTAGCACTGACCGAAGATGAAGTTGGTGTAGGCAGCCAGTTTGTAGCCCGAAGCCGGGTTAGCCACCACTGGCGACCAGTTGGCAGGGTTTGCAGCCTGGGCCGGGGTCGAAGGAGCCGACACCGACGACAGTGCCAGGGTGACGTTGAGCGACGTTGGCTGAACACCGTTGACGCGAGCAACAACAGCGTTGCTGGTAGCATCGACACCGTCCGGACCGACATAACCGATCGAACCGTCGACCGCGTTCACGGCAGTGGCGACATCGGCAGTGTTGGCGACGCCGACCCAGTTCGACGGCAGTGCCGAACCGGCTGGCAGACGCGCGTTGGTGAAGGTGGAACTGGTGGCGAACTGAGTCGGGCAGACCGAGTTCAAGTGACGGCTGAGGATTTCCGAAGTGCCGCTGGAAACGTTGCGGTAAACAACGCGAATCGGTGTGGTATCGGTCGTGCCGAGCAGTTGGCCCCAAGTAGTTTTGGCACCGGAGAACGCATCGCACAGCTGAGCGCTGGTCAGGTTCAGCGCGGTCTGGCCGGCTTTTTTGTACGGGATGGCAACCGAAGTGGCCACCGACGGCAGTTGAATCAGCGGGCCGTACGAAGCGCCGTAGGTGGTGTTGTAGGTGTTGATTTCCGCAGCGCTGAGGATCGAATCGCTGCCGGCGAAATGCACGGTGCCGGTGGTGCTGAAGCCGGCCGGGTTGTTGGTCAGGAAAGCGGTCTTGCCGGCACCGCTACCCACGGCGGCGTAGCTGAAGTTGGCAGGCAGGATGCTGTCGGCCGAACCTTTGTACAGTGCAGCTGGCAGGGTGGCACCGCCACCGGTAACGGCCATGGCCTGGGCGGAAGCCAGGGCGGCGACGGTCAGGGAAGCGGCGATCAGAGTGCGCTTGAACATGAAGAATCTCCTTTTCAACGATGGTTGTGAACACAGGTTTTCAGGGGTCTTGCATGACACTGGGAAGACTCACCGCTGACCTTCGCAAGCGGGGCCCGGGGTTAAGTCGCAGTCAGAAATTCGCAGTTTCCGGTGACAGATAAAGGAAAAAACCTCGGGAGCTGCGCGGGGTATTTCAGGGGAGGTTCTCGGGTGTTTGCGGGGGATGGCGAGGGGGCTGGATCGTGGGTTTGGCTGAAACTGGCTGCAGCCGTTGCGGGGTGGTTGCAGATGACAGAAAGGAGAACCCGAGGATGGTGCTTTTGAGGGTCGGGTGATGCTGAAGTCCTGGTAAAAAAGTCTGAGTTATTTGTTGTTCTGCATGGCCCTATCGCTGGCAAGCCAGCTCCCACAGGTGGATGGTGCTTACTCCATTCTCTGTAGGAGCTGCCGAAGGCTGCGATCTTTTGATTTTGCTTCTGCTTTTCAANTCGCAGCCTTCGGCAGCTCCTACAGGGGGTTATTGCACCAACTGGTTGATCTCGATGATCGGCAACAACACCGCCATCACAATCACCAGCACTACCCCACCCATCACCACAATCATCAGCGGTTCGAGCAACGCGGTCATGCCCATCGCCCGCCGTTCGATATCGCGGGACAGGGTTTGCGCCGCACGTTCGAGCATCGGCGGCAGTGCGCCGGTTTTCTCGCCGCTGGCGATCAGGTGAATCAGCACCGGCGGAAACACGTTTTCCACCCGCAACGCCGCCGCAAGATTCACCCCTTCACGCACCTTGGCCGTGGCGTCGCTGACACTCAGGCTCAAGCGATCATTCGATAACGTCTGCCGCGCCGCCTCCAGCGCCCGCAACAACGGCACCCCGGCACCACCGAGAATCGCCAGGGTCGAGGCGAACCGTGCGGTGTTCAGGCCCAACACGAAACGCCCGATCAGCGGTAATTTCAGCACCCGATGATGCCAACTCAAGCGCGCCGCCGGATTGCGCAGGTACAGGCGCCAGCTCCAGAATGCCCCCGCGATCAGCGCCGCACACAACCAGCCCCATGCGCGAATGAAATCACTGGCGGTGAGCATCGCCAAGGTCAGCCCCGGCAAGTCCTGCCGAGCCTGGGAAAACGCACTGACCACCTGCGGCACCACGTAACTCAGCAGAAAGATCACGATGCCGATCGACACCAGCCCGACCACACCGGGATAGATAAACGCGGTGAGAATCTTGCCGCGCAGGTTGTTGCGTTCTTCGATGTAATCCGCCAACCGCTCCATGACCTGCGCCAGATCGCCGGACTCCTCCCCTGCAGCGATCAACGCGCGGTAGATCTCCGGAAAATCCCGTGGTCGTGCGGCCAGTGATTCGGCCAGACGCATGCCGCTGCGCACGTCGGCGCGCACCGCGCTAAGGGTGTGGGCGATGTGTTTTTTCTCGGCCTGCTCCACTGTCGCGCTGAGCGCCGCCTCCAGCGGCAGGCTGGCACCGAGCAGGCTCGCCAATTGCCGGGTGGCCCAGGCCAGGTCGTTGTCCGACATCCGCGTACTGAACAAGCCACTGCCGCCGCCATGCTGGGCGACGTTGCTTTCCTTGTGCACCGACAACGCGGTCAATCCACGACTGCGCAACACGCCGAATGCCGCGCCCTGGCTGTCCGCCTCCAGATGCCCGGACTCGATCTTGCCGGTAGCGTCGGCGGCTTCAAAACGATAGCGATTCATCAGGCGTCCCGGGTCACACGGAGGATTTCTTCAGGCGCGGTGGCGCCGCTGCGAATCCAGCGCTCGCCGTCCTCGCGCAGGCTGAACATCCCGGCCTTGGCCGCTGCCGCGCGCAAGGCCTGCTCCCCTGCCCCCTGGTGAATCAGGGTGCGGATGTCGTCGTCGATGCAGAACAATTCGTGGATGCCGGTGCGTCCGCTGTAGCCGGTGTGGTTGCAGGCGGCGCAGCCCACTGGCCGCCACGTGCCCGGTGCCGCCGGGTCTTCCTGCTTGCACTGATTGCACAGCCGTCGCACCAAGCGTTGCGCCAGAACGCCGAGCATCGACGAAGCCAGCAGAAACGGCTCGACGCCCATGTCGATCAAGCGGTTGACCGCCGACACCGCGTCGTTGGTGTGCAGCGTCGCCAGCACCAGATGCCCGGTGAGCGAGGCCTGCACGGCGATTTGCGCGGTTTCCAGGTCGCGGATCTCACCGATCATGATGATGTCCGGGTCTTGCCGCAGGATTGCCCGCAGCGCCAGGGCGAAGGTCATGTCGATCTTGGCGTTGACCTGAATCTGGCTGATCCCCGGCAGGTCGTATTCCACCGGGTCTTCGACGGTGAGGATGTTGCTGGTGCTGGCATCCAGTCGCGCCAGCGCGGCGTAGAGGCTGGTGGTCTTGCCGCTGCCGGTGGGGCCGGTGACCAGCACGATGCCGTGGGGCTGGCGGATCAGGTGATCGAGTTTGGCCAGCACCTGCGCGTCCATGCCGAGGGTTTCCAGATGCAGGCGCCCGGCCTGTTTGTCGAGCAAGCGCATCACCACGCGCTCGCCATGCCCGGTGGGCACGGTGGAGACGCGAATATCAATCGGCCGCCCGGCCACACGCAGCGCGATACGACCGTCCTGCGGCAAGCGTTTTTCGGCGATGTCGAGCTGGGCCATGATCTTGATCCGCGACACCAGCGCGCCGTGCAGCGCCTTGCGCGGCGACACCACGTCACGCAGGGTGCCATCGACCCGGTAGCGCACCACCGAATGGGTTTCGAACGGTTCGATGTGAATGTCGCTGGCCTCATCGCGCGCGGCTTGAGTGAGCAAGGCGTTGATCATGCGGATCACCGGCGCGCCGTCCTGAGTGTCGAGCAGGTCAGTGATTTCCGGCATGTCCTGCATCAGGCGGTCGAGATCGACTTCGTTTTCTGCTGCGCCAACGACCGCCGCCGCACTGCCGGTATCCGCGTAAGCCGTATTGAGCAAGCCGTCGAGTTCATCGTCGCGCACGCGCCGGAGCGGGGTTTCACCGAACTGGCGCCGCACCTCGCTGATCGACCAGCCCGGTGTCGATGGGCAAACGGTCAGCACGCCGTCGCACAACAGAATGCGCTGGGCCTTGGCCCAGGCGTACGGCAACGCACTCATCTAAAGCCCTCCTCCCGTGGCAATACGATCCCGTGTAGGAGCTGCCGCAGGCTGCGATCTTTTGCGTTTAAAGAT